>CAYWNY010000062.1:0-19499 GCA_964459765.1 uncultured Hyphomicrobiales bacterium
TGCACATGGATATGTGGGGCGAGATGGAAATGGTCGGCACCATCATGGACCGCGACATCGCGATGGTGCCGTGCGAGACGATCGAGCTGACTGTGCCGGCGGAGGCCGAGATCGTTGCCGAGGGTTACGTGCACCTGCGCGAGAAATATCCAGTTGGCGAAGTTACTTCGCCGTCGATGTATCACCTGCCGCATTCGGAGATGGTGCCGGAGGTCGAGATCACAGCGCTGACGATGCGCGGCGACCGCCCGATCTACCGCAATCATCAGACCACGCCCGACACCGATCATCAGACGTTGCCGCGGCTATGTCACGAGGCAGTGCTGTACAATCGCCTCACCGAAATCGGGCTCACGGTCACCGACGTGCGCTTTCCGACCTGGGGCGCCGCGCTGTCCTGCATCCTGCAATTCGATTATCCGCGCGACGGTTTCGTCAATGACGCGCTGATGACGGCCATGGGCGCGCCGTGGCTGAATACCAAAATGGTCGTCGCCGTCAGTCCGGACACCAATATCGACGATGCGCGCGACGTCTATCACGCGATCGCGACGCGAGTCGATCCGGCGCGCGACATCATCATCGTGCCGCACACCCGCGGCTCGCCGTTCGATCCGTCCGGCGAGCCGATCGAGGGACACGCGCCGCTACGCACCGTCGGCAAGATCGGCATCGATGCCACCCGGAAGTCACGCCATGACCCGGCCGATTTCGAGCGGGCTTGGCCGATTAACTGGGGCAAAGTTCGCTTGGAAGATTTTCTCTAAAGATCGCAGAAAGGAGTCAGGAGCATGAACAAGCAGGCAATCCCACCCAAGCCGCATGTGCTGGTCGAGGCGCAGCCCTTCATTCCCTATGTGCGCGAGGAAGATTTTTCGCCCAAGCTCAAGCCGGTGCTCGAGCCCTATAAGAAACGGATGGGCTTTCTGCCCAATGCGCTCAAGCTTTACGCCTATCGCCCGGAAATCGCCGAGACGTTGAGGAAGCTCACCAGCAACATTATGCGCGATGCGTCGTCGACGCTCGATCAGCTGCTTAAGCGCAAGCTCGCCGCCATTGCCTGTGCCACCAACGGCTGCGCCTATTGCACGGCGCACAGCTGCTCGATGCTGAAAAAGCCACGCGGCGACGACTTCGAAGGCTGGGGCGTCAGCGAGGAGGAATTACAGGCACTGATCACCGGCGAGGTCGATCCGAAAGACGAATTTGAGCGCGCCTGCTTCGACTACGTGCGCGCCGCGTCGGAGGATCCGACCTCAGTGTCCGATGAAATTCTGCAGCGGCTCAAGAAAAACCTGACACCGGCACAGATTGTCGAGCTCTCCTGCGTGGTCGGTTTCTGGAAATTCTACAACACCGTGCATGACAGCCTGCATATACCGGTGGAAAGCCAGCTTTTGCACGACACCGGCTATGTCGATCTCTCAGTCGCGCGCTAAGCGCGGCGGGCGGGGGCGCCCCATGGCGGCGCCGCGGCGCACGGCCAAAGCGCCGAGCTTTCGGCTGCCGGCAACGGTGTCGCGACCGGCCCTGCTTGAGGCCGGCTCCGATGAGCGCTTTCGGCGGCTCGTCAACGATCTCCTGACGATAGCGAGCCGCATGACAGCGGTGCGCGAACACTTGGGAAGCCGCATCGGTATCACCGCGCCGCAATACAGCCTGCTTATGGCCATCGGCCAATTCCAGGGCGAGCGCGGCGTCGGCGTGTCGGCGATTGCCCGCGTGCTCCACGTGTCCAGCGCCTTTGTCGCCACGGAAACCGGCAAGCTCGCGCAAGTCGGGCTGCTCACAAAGCGCGCGAACCCCGAGGATGGTCGCGCGGTCCTCTTAAGCTTGAGCCGCGCCGGCCGAACTTTGATCGAGCGCAACAGCGGCGAGGTCCGCGCGGTCAACGATATCTTCTTCGGCGCCCTGACGCCGTCGCAGTTTGCCGCCGCAACGACCGCAATGACCGCCTTGGTGCTCGGGTCGGCGCGGGCAGTCTCGCATGTGGACCGCGCCGAAATCGGCTCCTGGAAGGCAGCCGCGGAATGACCGGAACCATCTGCTTGCCCGCAACCCCGACCTTGTGCCCACAAAAAACGCTTGTGAAATCCGGGTGGGATGACAAGGTTCGAGGCGTCGGTTGGGCACTTGCTTGATTGTACGTGCGCGTCGATTAGCTTTCAGGAACACCGCGCGAGGACTTTGCCGTGTTCGCCCAACAGGTCGTCAACGCCGCCATGCTCGGATCGGTTTACGCGATGGTGGCGGTCGCGCTGACGTTGAGCATCGGTTTCCTCAATTTCAGCCTTCCCGGCCTGTTCATGATCGGCGGAATGACGGTGTGGGCGCTCGCACACGCGAGCGTGCCGCTCCCATTCGCCATGATCGGCGCGCTCGCGATCGCCGCCGCCGCTTCGCTTGTCGTCGAGCGTTTCACCTGGCGTTGGATGCGCGCGACCTCGCCATTCGCGCCGCTCGTCCCTTCGATGCCATTTCTGCTTTTGTTCGAGCATTTGGCGATCGCCTATTGGGGCTCGGACATGCGGATCATGCCGATCGAGCTCAGCGTGAGGGGAAAGGCGTGAATTCGTTGGGCAAGCTCGACCTCGATCAGGTGCGGCAACTCGTTATCGCCGGTTGGACCGGGCGGGATGTAGCCGCATTGGAAAAACACATCCGGGAGCTCGAGGCGCTCGGCGTGAAGCGGCCGCAGACCACGCCGATCTTCTATCGGGTCGCGGTGTCGTTGCTCACGACCGGCGATGCCATCGAAGTATTGGGTGATCATTCCAGCGGCGAGGTCGAGTGCGTCGCTTATTCGCTAGATGACGGCATTTGGATCGGGCTCGGGTCTGATCACACCGACCGCAAAGCCGAGACAATCAGCGTTTCCTTGTCCAAACAGATGTGTGCCAAGCCGGTGAGTCGTGACATTTGGCGGTTCGAAGACGTGGCGTCGCACTGGGACTCGCTCGTGCTGCGTTCTTTCGCCAGCGTCAAAGGCGATCGGCGGCTTTATCAGGAGGGATCGGTTGCTGCGATGCGTACGCCACGGGAGCTGTTTCGGCTTTACGGTGACCGCGAGCTGTTGCCGGCCGGCACAGCCATGTTCTGCGGCACGCTCGCGGCGCAGGGCGGCGTTACACCGGCTGAGACATTCGAAATGGAATTGCACGATCCGGTGCTTAGCCGAAAGATCGTCCACAGCTACCGGGTGCGGACGCTACCCGACCAATGCTAGGAGGACACAATGGGATTCGACAAGGGACACAAGGAATTCCACACTCTGGATATGGCCGAGGGCTGGCACACGCCGCCCGGCTATCCGCCAGGCATTCAGCAGAAGATCATCTCCGGCGAACTCGATGAAAGGGCGCGGCACGGCAATCGCACCCGATTTCTGCGCTTTGCGCCCGGCGTCTACACTACCGCGCCGTTCGTCCACGAGTATTGGGAAGAAGTGTTTCTTCTCGCGGGCGACCTGATCGTCGGTAACGACGCTCAAGGCCTCGGCGGCGAGAAATTTCATGGCTATACCTACGCCGTCCGGCCGCCCGGCGTTCATCATGGACCTTTCAAGTCTGAGACCGGCTGCCTCCTGCTCGAAACGCACTTTTATCCCGAAAGCTAAAAGCTATCTGACTGGGAGGTTTCTGCGATGCTGCGTACCGGCCAGGAACACCTCAAATCAATCCGTGACGGCCGCGTCGTCTTTATCGGATCGGAACGGGTCGAGGACGTGACGCAACATCCTGCCTTTCGTAACGCCGCACGAACAGTCGCCGCGCTCTACGATATGAAGGCCGACCCGGCGCTCCGCGACGAGATGACCTACGAGGAGGAGGGCGGGCGTCACTCGATTTATTTCCTCCGCGCCCGCTCGCGTGAGGACCTGCAGCGCCGCATGATCGGTCACCGCCGCATCGCCGATTTCACCTACGGGATGTTTGGCCGGTCGCCGGACCACGTCTCATCGTTCGTCACCGGCATGGCAATGAAGCCCGACGAGCTGAAAGCCCCGCACGGTCATCCCGACAATCTTCTCGCCTATTATCGCCATATCCGCGACAACGACATCTATACGGTCTATGCGGTGATTCCGCCGCAGGCGGCGCGCAATCCCGAGTTCTATCAGCGCCAGAACATTCCGATGCCGACCTTACGCGTCGTACGGGAGGAGGACGACGGCGTCGTCATCTCCGGCATGAAGATGCTCGCGACCGGCGCCGTCTTCGCCAATGAAATCTGGATCGGCAACGTGATTCCGCTCGCGCCCGACCAAAAGAGGGAGGCGATTACCTGCGCCATTGCCTGCAACGCTCCCGGCCTTCAATTATGGTCGCGGCAGCCGTTCGAGAGCACCTCGGAGTTCGATTCGCCGCTCGCATATCGCTACGACGAAAGCGACAGCATGCTGTTATGCGATGCCGTCAAGGTGCCGTGGGAGCGCGTATTCGTCCACGATGACGCGTTGTTGTCCCGCGACGTCTACGTCACGACCCCGAGCCACTGCTTTGGCAATCATCAGTCGAATGTTCGCTATTGGTCGAAAATGCGCTTGCTGCTCGGGCTGGCGAGCAAAATCGCGCATGGCACTGGCGCTGACCAGGTACCCGCTGTGAAGGAGACGCTCGGCCGTATAGCGGCACAGGAAGCAATAATCGCCGGAATGGTCAACGGGCAAATCAACGCTTACGAAAGCTGGCCGGGCGGCACGGAAGGCTATGTTTGCTTTAATCGGCGCATGATGTACGGCGCGCTCGAATGGTGCACGCAGAATTACAGCAAGTTCGTCGATGATCTGCGCGAACTGTGCGGCGGCGCGGTGTTCCAAATGCCGGCCAATATCTCGGTCATGAACGACGCCGAGCTGGCGCGGAATTTTCAAACCTTTTGGCAGACGCCACAGGCCGACGCGCTCACCCGCATGAAGCTGTTCAAGCTTGCTTGGGATATGGTGGGATCGGAGTTCGCTGGACGACATCAGCAATACGAGAAATTCTATGCCGGCGCCTCGTTCATCATCCGCAACCATTCGTTCCGCGAGACTGATTGGACCGCCTTCAACAAGATCGTCGAGGATTTGATGGCCGGCTACAGCTACGATCCGGCCAAGCCGGCCAAGATCGACGCCGCGTGAACGATACGCAATCGCTCGTCTATGGTAGGCTGCGTATCGTGTGGCTTGTCCTATCAGGGGGACTATTGGAGGTCCGAAGTAGAATCTTATTGTCGCAGCTGTTCGCCAAACGAATTGAGATTAAGCGCGCCGCGCGGAGACGCGGTTGTCGGATCGGCATCTACGACTTCCATAATTCGGTGCTGGCGAGCCTTGCGGCGTCCGCCAGCGACGCCAATTTCGCCCACGCGATCTGCGGATGAATCCGTCCGCCGAGCCCGCAGTCAGTGCCCGCGATCACGTTTTCGCGGCCAACAAGTTTGGCAAAGCGGATAAGGCGATCGGCGACAAGTTCGGGATGTTCGATCAGGTTGGTGGCGTGACTGACGACGCCCGGAATCAGCAGTTTTCCGTCGGGCAGTTTGGTATCTATCCACACCTTCCACTCGTGCTCATGACGGACGTTGCCCGCCTCGACCGAATAGGCCTGGGCGTTGACTTTGAGCAAAAGGTCAACCACCTCCCTGAGCGGAACATCGCCGCTGTGGGGTCCGTGCCAGCTGCCCCAACAGATGTGAAAGCGAACCCGATCAGCGGGAATTCCTCGCAGAGCATGGTTCACCGCCTCGACTTGAAAAGCGGCCCATTTGCGATAACCCGCAGTGTCGCCTTTGAGGGAGAACCACCAATCCCAGAGATCGACCAGTGCGGGATCGTCGATCTGAAGAATAAATCCGGCATCAACGATGGCCCTGTATTCCTCGCCGATAGCCTCGGCTAATGCCCAAGTGTACTCCTCCTGAGTCTTATAGTGTTCGTTTGCAAGTATTTGCAGCGTCGCCGGCGACACTGCGGTGATGAAAGCGTCCTCGACCGGCATGCCACTGATTGCAGACCGCAAAAACTCGATGTCGCGGTTGATGGCGCTTTGTCCGATGTATTTGACCGGTCCCTTGCAGGTGAGCCCGAACATTCTGGCGCTGCTGCTGCCAGTTCGGGCGCTGCCCATACCGCCATCCTCGGCATAAAACTCGGCAAACTCCTTGCGCTCTTTGCTGCCAAGCGTCCAAGCCGCGCGACCGCTTTCGGCAGTCTCTTTTCTCACTTCAAAACCTGCCAAGCGGTCATAGACATAGGACCACCAAGCGCCGAAATCGACGGCCCTGCGCATGGCCTTGCTAAACTCCCCGTCGTTGACGAGGTCGATGCCGAGATCCGTTTGTCGTTTCACCACAGCGGCAATGGCCGACTGCAAGCGCGGCAGCAATTTTGCATCGGGAGCATCATCCCGATAAAGATCCAACAAATCCTCCGGACGCGGCAGACTACCTGCGTGCGTGGTCAGAATACGATCGGTACTTCGCTTCACGATCAGTCCTCCCTCAGCGGTTCAATTAAATTTCAACTAAAAGGCGGTCGGCACAACCGACGTCGACTAGACATACCGCGACGAAGAACTCAGGCTGCGTGCAGCAGCGCGGCGTGATTTTGATTTACGATGCTAGAATTGTTTTAGCGGCCTTTCGCGCCTCCTCATTTGTGTCGCGAAGATCTCCAGGTAGCTCGGGCTAAACCAGGCTTGAATGGCGGATTGATACGAGCGCCGCTCAAACAAGCGATCTAGCCATGCCTGGACGCGCGGACGCGAAGCGAAGGCGTCATCAAGCCCCAAGTGCGCCAAGCGGGCCATGTATGGAGCATAGGCAATATCGGCGAGCGAGAAGGTCCCACCAGCGAGCCAAGGGTCACTCGTCAACGCCGCATCGATGTCTTTACCGAGCGTGCCAAAACGTCGAACTGCCGGAGCAAACTGCGGTGCTCTGATGCCTTGGTCGATCGCGGCTTTGGTTCTCTCCTGCCGCGCCGGATCCAGTGCCGCGAGCCATTTGCGCAGCTCGTCCGGATCTCTCTTTAGGTGCTGAAGACGAAAAGCGATGCAGAGGCTTATCACGCCCGTGGCGACGTGGACGCTCTCGTCCAGCTGTCGAAGCCAGATGCGCATTCGCGCGCGATCCTTGGCGGAGCCGGGGCGCACCGGCAAATCGTTCCAGACGTCTTCGACGTATTCGCAGATCACATTAGATTCGATTATTGGTTCGCCGTCGTGCACGAGGGTCGGTACCACGCGGTTTGGATTAAGCTTCACGTACTCAGGTCTATGCGTATCGCCCGCTCGCAGATTCATATGAATGCCGGTCCAAGCAATCTGCTTTTCGTCCAGCAACATGCGCACCTTTGCCGCACAGACCGACATGTCATTGTAGTAAAGTAATAGCTCGCTCAATTTTGATCTTCTCCGGCTCTGCAAATTAAGATTGAACCCAGATTTAGTCACCGCCGTAATGGTGACAAATGCATTCGACCACGGGTTACTGCTCGCGCAGGAAGTCGAGGCTGTGTCTGTTAAATGTCTCGGCGTCCTCCATCTGCGGCCAATGGCTGCAGTGCTTCATTTCGACGACCGCGGCGTTCGGAATAAGCTTGACGACGGTACGCGCCGTATCGAGGAAGACGTCCTGGTGATCGACGGCGGCGATGATGAGCGTCGGGACGCGCAGCCGCTTCCAGTCGTCGTCGGGTATCCGGTTGCGGTTGTAAACGTCGGGATCGAGCAGAGCCAGAATGTGCGACATAGCCACCTTCATGTCGGCGCGACGGTAGATTGCGAGCCGCGTTGCAATGAGATCGTCCCATACCTTGCTCGGATCGTGAAACAGGCCTTTGAAGATCTCGACGATGCTGTCCCATGTCGGATTGGCGGCTGCCGCGGACCTGGAGCGCTTAATGTCATCTTGGATCGGTTTTGCGGGAAAATAGGCCGTAGCTGACAGCAGGATAAGCTTTTCCACCATTTCAGGATGATCGATGGCGAGGCGGCTTGCGACCCGCGCGCCGAGCGAAAGGCCGATGACGGATGCCTTCCTGACGCCGATTGCATTGAGGAAGTCGAGTGTGTGCGTCACGTAATGCTCGGTCTCGTAATCGTAGTCCGGTTTGTCGGTCATGCCGGAGCCGATCATGTCGAAGGCAATACAATTGAAATGACGCGCGTGCGCGGCGACGTTGGCGGCGAAGTTTTCCAGGCTGCCGGCCGTTCCGTGCAGCATGACAAGCGGCGGTTTCGATGGATCGCCGGCCTGAATAAACCGCGTCTTGAGCCCGCCGGCGTCGATCCAGGCCTGACGGAATGGCGTGTCGAGCAGTTCAGTCCAAACGCTCCGATAGGGTTGCTGCATGCTCGTCTCTCTTTCTGCTGATACTGTTTTGAAGGGTTGGCGCGGATTCGTGGGCTTGGACTGACCCCGAGCGGTTGTGCCGCTTGATGCTCTAGTGCGCGAAAACCGGCACGCTGGTCGGTCGGCGGCTGGCAGTGCGGTCCATGAACACGATGTTGTTGCTGGCCAGGCGATAATTGGGAAAGCGGGCAAGAAAGCTTGCCACCGCGACACGCAGTTCGAGGCGAGCCAGCGCGGCGCCGAGACAGTAGTGAACGCCGTGACCGAGCGAGACGTGACGGTTAGGGCTGCGTCTGACGTCGAGGCGATCCGGGTCGTCGAATTGCTCCGGGTCGCGGTTGGCGGCGCCAATCATGATGTGAAGGATTTGGCCCTTGCGGATATCCTTGCCGCCGATGTTGAAGTCCTGCCGTGCAGTGCGGATGCCGCGCTGAGTAGGGGCATCGAACCGCAAAAACTCCTCGGCGGCGAGGTCGATCAACTCCGGACGCGCCTTGAGCTCGGCGAGCTGATCGGGGAAACGGTGGAGCCACCACAGCGACATCGCAATGGCGCTGCGCGACGTACCGCCGCCGGCGGTCGCCATCATGTTACAGGTTGCGAGTATTTCGAGATCGGACAAGCGCTCGCCGGCGACTTCCGCGCGCGCCATGGCCGAAATCATATCCTCGCCGGGTTTGCGTCTGCGGGCTTCGATCAGCGGCATGAAATACGCTTGCTGAGCATCAAGGATTTCGCGCTGCTCTCGGGCCAACGCCTCCTGGTCGGGGGCAACCGGCTGAAACAGGAAGTTCGAGCAGCGGTCGCTCCAATGCCGCATCATGCCCTCGTCCGAGTCGGGGAGGCCAAGCAGATCGAGCATGACCTGCGTCGGCAAACGGGCGGCGAAGTCGAGGTAAGCGTCGAACGCCTCTCGCCCCGCAAGCGTATCCAAGATGACATCGACACGCCGTTGCATCATCGGCCGCAGCCGTTCGACGGCGCGCGGCGTCATGGCTTTCAGAAACAGCGCTTTGAGGCGGTCGTGATAGGCGTCGTCGCGGTAAAGGAGCCAGCGGTTGTAGTGGTCGACGATGTCGCCGAAGCGTTCCGGGTTGGTCCGCGGCAGGTACGAATAAAGCGTCTCGATCCGGTCTACACTTAGGTCAGGCCGGTCCTGCAGCTCGTAGACGTTCTCATAGCGCGTGAAGCACCAGGCGCGCGCTTTTTCCGACCAATGCACCGGTTCCTGTTCCCGCATTCGCCGGTAACAAGGATAGGGGTCCTGCACGGTCTCCGCCGTGAAGAGGCCGTAGCTGTCGAGTTCGTCGGCCGCCGCGCTCATGCGTGGCCCCAGGCCCGCTGGCCTACCTCGAGCAGCAGCTCGATTTTTTGGGTCTGAAGATCGGTCGTCACCTTGCTCGGTTTGACCGCGAATTTCGACATCGCGGCGCTGGCAAAGCCGCACTGTGGGCAAATGCCAAGCCGCTCCATCGGGGCAAAGCGGCTGGCCTCATCGATCCGGCGCAGCAGCTCGTCCGGCGTTTCCAGAGCCGGATTCTTGGTGCTGATAATTCCCAGATACGCCCGCTTGCCCGCCGGCAAGTGTCGCAGCGGCGAGAAGTCTCCGGCGCGAGCGGAATCGTATTCCAGCAGAAAGGCATCGACGTCGCTACGGGTAAACAGGCCCTCGGCTATCGGCGCGTAGCCGCCGTCGCCCATCCACAAGCTTTCCATGTTACCGCGGCACAGATGCATGCCGATTGTCATGTCAGCCGGTCGTCCAGCGACGGCGCGGTTGAGAACGTCGATGTAACGTCCCGCCAAAGCGTCGGGGTCGTCACCTTCGCTTTTGGCCAAGGCGCGAATCTTGTCGTCGCACAGCAGCGCGAGCGGCACCTCGTCGAGCTGCAGGTAACGGCAGCCTGCGGCATAAAGCTCGGCGATTTCCTGCTTGAACACCGCGATCATGTCGTCCCAGTATTCTTCGACATCGGGATAGACTGCCGGATCGACCGCATCCTTGAACTGGCCGAAGTGCATGTGCGACGGCGTCGGCATGGTGACCTTGACTGGGTGTTTGGCGACCGCTGCGATGAATTTGTAGTCTTCGGTAACGATCGGCTTCGAGCGCCTTATGCGTTTGGTCGCAAGCGGCGCGGGCGATGGCGTTGCGAAACCTTCGTCATTGCGGAATACGAGTTTCGAACCGCGGAACTCGAACCCTTCGACCGCATTGAGAAAGCCGCGCGACCAGCCGCCACGGCGAAACTCGCCGTCGGTGACGATCGGCAAGCCGAGCTTTTCCTGCATCGCAACGGCGTCGCGGATGGTCTCGTCCTGCACCCGTTGCAGTTGCTCAAAGGGCAGCTTGCCCTCTTCCCAGGCGCGCCAGGCTTGCACCAGTTCGGGTGGCCGTTTCAGGCTGCCGACGTGATCGACCGCATTGGTAGGAACGCGCGAGGGGGCCATGCAAATCTCCGGGCTAGCCAGCGGACGCTGTCCGCAACGGCGGTGAAAGCTGTACGGAAGGGGAAGGCAAACGGCGCGCGAGCACCGCATCCAGTTCGGTCGTGGTCGAAGCAACGCCCAAGATGTAGCGATCGGGTCGGATCACCACCGCTTCAGCATGCAGTTCGGCGAGATAGGATTCGGCGGGGCCCGTCGCCGTCACGATGACGACGTCGGCATCCGGTTGAGCGCGACGCGCGTCCGGTCCGAGTGCGTCGGCGAGACGCTGGCTCGCCAGCACGGCGAAGCGATAGCCGACGTGGTCGTCCAGAAGCGCGCCGTCGCCGAGCCGCGGCTGAGCGGCGCGTGTGCCGGCCGGGGCGGGCATGTCGCCGTGAAGACCTCGTCCAAGCCGTGGCATGATCGGCCGCAGCATGGTCGGATTGGCGATAAGCTCGATGTCGCGCGCCCGTGCTCGGTCCGGATCGGTTGTTTGAATGACGCCGCCGAGCTCGACAGCGAGCTCGATGAACGCCTTCACGTGCTCGGATCGTTCGGATTCGTAGGTGTCGAGGAGCAAGTCGGGCGCGCCGCCCTTGATCACCGCGCACAGCTTCCAAGCAAGATTTGCAGCGTCACGCAGCCCTGAGCACATGCCCTGGCCGAGAAACGGTGGCATCTGGTGTGCGGCGTCGCCGGCGAGCAGCAGCCGACCGCGCCGCCACCGCGTCGAAAGCGCCGAATGAAAGGTGTAGACCACCGCGCGCTCGATAACCGACGTGGCCGGATCGATGCGCCACGGCTTCAGCATCTCGTAGATCTGTTCCGGCTTTGTAATTGTCGCTGGGTCGTCGGCCGGCATCAGCATGAATTCCCACCGGTGCCGCTTCCCCGGCATCGGTACAAAGGTCGTCGGTCGGGACGGATCGCAATACTGGATCGCGTCCACGACACGGCCGGTTTCGTCGGCTGCTTCGGGCACGCCGCGAGGCGGTTGATCCAGGATCATATCGAGCACGATCCAACGCTCGTGCGAGCGCAGGTCGTGCAGTGCCGCTCCCATGAAGCGCCTGACTATCGAACGCGCTCCGTCGCAGCCGACGACATAACGCGCGGTAATCTGCGCGAGTTCTCCGGTTGCGAGATTCTCGTAGCGGACGCGGACGTGATCGTCGAACTCATCGAGCGCGAACGCCTCACAGCGCAGTCGCACGTCGACCGAGGCAAATCGCGCAACGCCCTCGCGCAGAACCGCTTCGAATTCCGGCTGATAAAAACGGTAGGCGTTGTTCCAGCCCTCGGGCCCGATGCCGCCCCGGCTGATCAGCAACAGCAGTTTGTCGTCGGCGCTGACGTGGCGGATATTGCGACTGACCGACAGCAGCGGCAGTAGCTTCTCCGCAAGACCCATTGTTTGGACCAGGCGCATGCCCTCGCCGTCGAGCGACACCGCCCGCGGCAGGTGGTAAACCGACGGCTCGCGTTCGAGAACGACAACGGATAGCCCGCTCATCCCGAGCAAGTTCGCAAGCGCTGCGCCTACCGGCCCATAGCCGATGATGCAGACTTCGAACTCGGGCTCGGGCGTGTGACCGGGCATCGAGGGTGCAGACGTTGGGTCGGCGATCATGCGCGCCAGACCGTGTTCAGGATTTCGTCAACCCCATCTTTTTCGCGACCTCTGCCTGGTACTCGGCGATCGGGCGAAAACCGGGAGCGTTGCGGCAGTAGGCATCGGACTTCGCCTTGATCTTGTCGGCCGGCTGCGAGAGGTCGAGATCCTCGATGCAAGGCTGGTCGATATACCAGTCTGTGTCGCAGAACACTTCGAGCCGATTGCCTTCGGGATCGCGAAAATAGAGCGACCAGGCGTTACCGTGATCCATCGGTCGCATGTCGGTTACGCCGGGTTCGTCCTTTACCTTTCGCCAGGTTTCCTGAAGGTCTTCCAACGAGGCAACGCGGAACGAAATTTGGTTGACGTGATTGAAGCCAAGGTCCTTCGGCCGACCGGTCACCAACGCCACTTGGTGATGGTCCTTCGGATCCCAACTCGTGAACACGATATCTGCGCCGCGCACTTTGCCGCGGTCGGTTACCGTGAAACCGAGCACGCGCGTATAGAAATCTTCCATTTTCGGCAGATCGTGCACGTAGAGGCCGATATGGCTCATGCTCAGCGGCACACGCCGCGGTTGGCGATTGCCTGAATTTGCCGCTGCTTCCGTCATCGCGCTCTCTCCCTTGATTTTTCGGAGACGCTAATGCGCGCGGGTATCGCCGGCCAGAAATCTTGACTCGATGTCCGCATAGTGGACAATTGTCCCACCGGGAGTGTTCCAATGGCGCAAAGAAGCGGTCAGACGCGGGGCGGAGGCGTGCGTTCGCTGGAGCGCGGGCTTGCGCTCCTCATTGCGATGAACAGGCGCAAACTTCCTTCGGTCGTCGAACTGGCGCGCGATACCCGGCTGCCGCGGCCAACGGTCTATCGGCTTCTGGAGACCTTGAACCACGCCGGCTTCGTAACGCGGAGCAGCCCCGCCGACCGGTTCTGCCTCACGCCCAAGGTTCGCAGCCTCAGCGATGGTTTTCTCGAAGACGACTGGATCGCGCGAATCGCTGCGCCGTTGATGGCGCAGTTCACGCGCGATCTGGTGTGGCCGGCAGCGTTGATGACGTTCGAGCAGGGCCGCATGCTGGTCCGCGAGACCACCCACGAAGCCAGCACCTTGTCGATTGACCACGGTATGGTGGGACGCTCGCTGCCGATGCTGCGAACGGCCGCAGGCCGCTGTTATCTCGCCTATTGTTCTGAGAGTGAAAGGCGGGCCATTCTCGAAATGCTGGCGCATTCGACCGTGCCAGATGATCGGGGCGCCCGAGAGAAAGAGCGCGTCAGGACTCTTCTCGCCGCCGTCCGTGCCAAGGGATTTGCGGTTCAGGATCGCGAAATCAATCCGAAAGCCACTGGCATGGCCGTCCCCATCCGAGTCGACTCGCGAATATTGGGTTGCCTGTCCCTGATCTGGATTTCGTCGGCACTAACCATCGCCGAAGCCGAGCAGCAGCTACTACCTCCGCTGCGGTCGGTCGTCCAGCGTGTCGAGACCGCCGTTCGCGAGCGCCCGGCCGCTCAGAGCGGCCACGCCGCCTAGCTTGTGCACTAAACCGGCAGGCGCCGGCGTTCGAGCGCCTCAATGCAAAGCGTGCGGCAACCACAGAACGATGCCGGGCAACAAGATCAAGATGATCAGCACCGCGAAATCGGCGATCAGAAATGGAACCACGCCGCGATAAATCGTAGACATCGATATTTTCGGCGCCATGGCATGCAAAAGAAAGACAATGATGCCCATAGGTGGATGGATCAGCGCCATCTCTACCTGAATCAAGCAAATAACTCCCCACCACAACGGATCATAACCGAGATTGACGATAATCGGCAGAATGAGCGGCAGCGTGATGAGGATCGAAGACATTTCCTCGAAAAAAGTGCCCAAAAGAATATAGACCGCTGTCAGCGTGAAAATGACGCCAAGCGGCGGAAAATGATGGCTTTCGATCCATTGGACCAAAGCCTCGGGCACGTGCGCCAAATTGATAAAATAAGTAAAAATCGGAGCGGCCATCAGGATCAAATACAGCATGGCCGTGACCGAGGCTGCGTCGTACATGCCTCGAACCAGCGTGTGCCAACTTATTCGTCTACGCGCCAGTGCGAACAGCAAAGCCAAAATGGCGGCCGCGGACGCCGCTTCATTGACAGTGAATATGCCGCTGTAGATGCCGATGAAAACGCCGAGTAAAAGCACGAGCGAAGGAGCGGCGCGCCGCGTCGCGGTCCAGCGTTCTTTCCAAGATACCCGCTCGCTGACCGGAGCAATCCGCGGTCGGTGCCATACCGCGATCGCGATGGCGCCGAGGTTGAACGCAATAGTCATCAGGGCGGGCACGATGGCGGCAACGAACATGTCGAGAATGAACGTCTTCGCCACAACGCAATAGATGATCATCACCAGCGAAGGCGGGATCAAAGACTTCAGCGTTCCGCCGGCCGCGATGACGCCGGTCGAAAAAGCCGGCGAATAGCCGCGGTCGAGCATCTGCGGGAGTGCGACCTTGCCGAAGGTTGCGGCAGTCGCGGTGCTTGAGCCGCAAATTGCACCGAAGGCGGCGGAACCGCTGATGGTGGCGTAGGCCAGCCCGCCGCGGCGATGGCCGAGGAATGCCGCCGCGGCCTGATAAACGTCTTCGGAGAAGCCGGCCATACTGGCGAACACGCCCATCATCAGAAACAGCGGTACCGCGGCCAGATCCGTGCTCGAAAGCACGTAGGCCGGCTCCTGCGCGAGGAAGGAAAAGGCCGGAAGCCAACCGCCTTGAAGCGCAAAGCCGACGACGCCGACGGTCATCATCGCAAAGCCGATGGGTACCTGGAGGAGGATCAGCGCAAAGAGCGCCGCAATTCCTACCGCACCGATGACCGCCGGTTGCAAATGAGTCTCCTTAATCGACGGTCGGCGAAAGCTCGGCGAGGTAATCGCCGCGCAACGTCTTGAAAGTCACCACGGCCTGCAGCAGCGCGCTGATACCTAGAATAAGCGCGACGGCTCCCCAAACCGGAGCCGTCGGGATGCGCAGCATCCAAGTGGCGCCGCCGTTTGCGATTGCCTGCTGGGCGAAAAGTACGAACTGCCACGTCATCAGGATCAAAACGATCTCGACCAGGATCGCGGCTGCTGTATCTGCCGCCTGCCCAGCGCGTAGGCCGAAGAGCGTGGGCAAAAAGCGGATGGTAATATTGCTGCGTTCGACGATCGCGACCGGGATGCAGCAGGCGACTGAGAAAGCGGCGACTAACGAGCTGGCGTCGCGGACAAGGTCGATCGGGCTGGCGAAGAAGAAGCGCAAGATGCCGTCGGCCATCGTCATGACCGCAAATGCTAACAAGACACCCAAACCGATAACCGCAAGCGCCCGCGCCAGCGTCCTGCTTGCCCAATCGATCCATGCCATTGACGTGACCTTCGCGTCTGCGTCCGCCTGACAGGTGGAATCTGCCGAAAAGGCGCCGATAAGAAATGCTGCAATGACGGCGTGCTACAAGCGCTCGGAGGGCGCCCGACTTTTAGCCCTTCTCGCCATTGCGCACGGCGGCGAGTTCGGCGTCCAGGGCGGCTTTCAGTTCTTTATGCCGCGGGCTCGCTGCTACCCATTCCTCGCGCACCGGGGCCAACAACGCCTGGGCCTTATCGATCTCTTCCTGAGAGGGGAAGACTACTTTGTTCTTTGGATTGCTTTTCAGCTTTTCCAGGTTGGCCGCGTTGTAGCTAGTAATGGAGTCGATCCACGTCTTTGTCAGCGACGCGCCGGAATTCCGCTCGATCACCGCTCGGGCGGTCTCCGGAAGCGCATCGAACTTTTTCTTGTTCATTAAAATAGCGAGGGGAACGACGCCGAGACCGATGAAGAAATGGTTGTTGGTAACACGGTCGAGCCCGAAGTCGAAAAACGGTGACATGTGTGAGGTCGTGCCGCTGATGGTGCCGCGGCTGATGGCTTCGGGTATCTCCGTGACCGGCATTCCTACCGGCACGGCGCCGAAGGCGCGCAGCGCGGCGCTTTCGTTTTTGCTCGAGGCGCGGATTGTTTTGCCTTTGAGATCCGCGATCGAGTTCACCGGGAAGTTGGTATGGATGGAATAGGGCGCGGTCCCCCAAAGTCCGATGACATAAAAATCTCCGTAGTCATTGAGGGCTTTGTGCGCAATCAATGCCGCCGTCACGAGCGAGGCTTCGCGCAGATCTTTGAACATGCCCGGGAGCTCGATCACTTCCGTGTCGGGAAATCGCCCGGGCGAGTACGAGGGGATTACCCAAGCAACATCGGCAACCCCATCGAGCAGCATTTGCGGCTGTTGACCGGGATTGCGACCAAGCGCGCCATTGGGAAACAGATCGAAGACCACGGCATTGGCTGTCTCGTGCTGCACCGTTTCCGCGAAGGGCTTCATTACTGTGCGGAAGGTCACCTCGCTGTCAGGAGTGAATACAGCCCATTTCAGGTGATCCTCGGCCCGCGCTAGCTTTGCGCTGAGCGTCATAGCCGCGGGTATCGCCGCAGCGGTGGCAAGAAACTTGCGGCGGTCCATTTCATCCTCCCAGTTTGTTTGCGTCTTTTTGATTTTTCGAAATCGCCGGTTGACGGCAGTTTGCCGTACGTTGGCACGGCAGCACAACGTCGCCGGCATCGGAGTCCGCAGTGCGGACCAGCCACGAGAGGCCATTTTGGCCTTGGCCAAGGGGGCTTAGTTCTTGCCGGCCGTGATCTAGCCCGCGTCCACGCCACGGACAAATCACGGGAAGAGTTTGCGCCGCCTGCGCCGCAAGAGCAGCCTGCCCCCCAAAGAAGACCGCGCAAATTGGTCCGGCATTCGATACCGGCCTGCCGCTGGGGAGACGCCTGATGAAAATAAGCACCAACCGGATTTTGACTAGTCACTCCGGCAGCCTGCCGCGTCCTGACGAATTGATTGAAGCCAATCGCGCCCGCGAGGCCGGGGAAACGACCGACGAAAAGGCCTTTCAGGCGATGCTGGAAGAAGCCGTAGTGGACATTGTCCGCCGGCAAAAAGAGATCGGTATCGACGTGCCCGGCGACGGCGAATTCGGCAAGTCGATGGGCCACCGGACAAACTACCGCGCTTGGTGGAGCTACTGTTTTAATCGGCTCAATGGACTCGATCTGGGCGGGCCAGGTCTCTACGACGCTGTGCCGAAGCGGGCTCGCCCTGGCGAGATCGTACTCACCAGCCCCGCGGACCGCCGCGATCGAACGACGTTCCCGCAAGTGTATGGCGATCCGGAGGGCGGGGCGTATACGGGGCCGCGCGCAGCTCATTGGCCGATCTGCGTCGGCCCCGTCTCCTACAAAGGGCAAGAGGCGATCCAAGCAGACATCGCCCATTTTAAGGCGGCGCTCAAGGCTTGTGGGATTGAAGAAGGCTTCATGACCTCCGTCGCGCCCGGGAGCGCCGCGCGGCTGGCTAACCTTCATTACAAGACCGACGAAGAGTTCCTCTTCGCTTGCGCGGACGCCTTGCGCGAGGAGTACAAGGCCATCGTCGACGCCGGCTTTATCCTTCAGCTCGACGATCCGGCAATGGCTGATAACTGGGACATGATCAATCCCGAGCCGAAAGTGGAGGATTACAAAAAATTCTCGATGGTACGCGTTGAGGCGCTCAACCATGCCCTCAAGGGATTGCCCGAGGATCGGATTCGCTTCCATCTGTGCTGGGGTAGCTGGCATGGCCCGCACGTGACCGATATTCCCCTGCGGGACATTGTCGACGTCATGTTGGCGGTCAATGCCCAGGCTTACTCTTTCGAGGCAGGAAACGTGCGGCATGAGCACGAGTGGACGGTGTGGCAGGACGCCGCCCTTCCCGACGGCAAATTCATTTTGCCCGGCGTGGTCAGCCACGCGACCAATGTGGTGGAACATCCCGAACTCGTTGCTCAGCGCATTCTACGCTTCACCGATATCGTCGGCAGAGAACGCGTTGTCGCTTCGACCGACTGCGGTCTTGGTGGGCGCGTCCACCCGATGATCGCTTGGGCAAAGCTTGAAGCTCTCAATCGGGGAGCGGCGCTGGCGAGCCGCAAGCTTTGGGGCAAGTGAGACAGCAGCGAACCGCATAACCACTACGCTCCGATAATTATGCCTCGCTGCGTAGGTTTTGCTGCGGTCCATTCCGAGATGCGCCGCATTGGCGGGCACGAGCGTCTGCCGGTAGCGCGCGACATCTCGTCCGCTATGCGGACATCGCGTCAATGCGGCTGGCCTAAATCTAGCGCCGCTAATAGCGTCCGTTCTAGTCGAGCAACGACTCGACAGAACAAATATCGGGAGGATCTGATGAAGAGTGCGATGATTGGCGTTACTCTATGTTCCACGCTGTGTGTCGGGTCAGCGCTGGCGCAGGACAAAGATATTCACCGCGTCGTCACGTCTTTAGATGACAACAACAAATCGATCGCCCTTTTCGACGCCAAAGTTCCGCTCAAGATAGGTGGCGCCGGAGAGGGTGTGGCAAGCCTTTGGGTGACCGAAAAGGGCCCTGCCGATTTTTCATGGAAGGTGGATCGCGCTGACGCGAGGAAGAGTTTTGCGCCTTCGAACGGCGGTAGTTATCTGCTCGTTGTTGAATTTCCGCCATTGGGGCCCGGCGTAGATAAGCTCGACATGAACACTATGATGAATGTTGTCGGACCGACTGCACCGAAACGCGGAGTGCCGCCGACTAATCCGTTAATGCATCGCACTCGAACAGTGGACTACGCGATCATTATGGCGGGCCAGATCGACATGATGCTCGATACGGGAATTGTTCACCTCAAAGCCGGCGATGTGATCGTTCAGCAAGCGACCAATCATGCATGGCTGAATCATGGCAAAGAGCCATGTCGAATTGCGTTCGTGTTGATGGACTCCCAGGAGCCCTAAAGAGTTACCTAGCGAAAGCCGACGCTAGCTGTTTTAGGGTCGACGCTCGTAAACGTCGTCACCAAGTAACGCGTGTTTGATAGCGCGCCCGGTGATGGACGCCGGGCGCGGCATACTCAAGATCTTTCTGTGTCGGTGAGGTGTATCCCTAGGCGATGTCGCTTGTGGCCGATTTCGTTGAAGAAGTCGGTGAGTAATTTGAGATTAATCCGCCCGGCCAT
>CAYWNY010000063.1:0-19457 GCA_964459765.1 uncultured Hyphomicrobiales bacterium
CCGGCAAACGACACGCTTTCGATCACGTCCGGATAGAGCGTGCCCTGGGCGAGAAAATCGGCGCCACCGACTTTCTTTGCTTCCACCTCGAACACGTCGATGAACAATTTGCCGATGGTCTTGCGTTTGACCTCCGGATCGTCGACGCCGGCGAGCGCGTCAAGGAAAAGCCTCTCGGCTTCGACATGAACAAGCGGGATATTGTAAGAGTGGCGGAACAGCGCGATCACGCGCTCGGCTTCGCCGAGCCGCAGCAAGCCGTGATCGACGAAGACGCAGGTGAGCTGGTCGCCGATCGCCTCGTGGATGAGCACCGCGGCTACGGCGGAATCGACGCCGCCGGAAAGCCCGCAAATCACTTTGCCCTTGCCTACTTGGGCGCGGATTTTTTCAATCGCTTCGTCCTTGAAGGCGCGCATCGTCCAGTCGCCGGCGCAGCCGGCAATGTTGCGCACGAAGTTGCGCAGAATGGCGGCGCCATCCGGCGTGTGCATGACTTCAAGATGGAATTGGGTGGCGAAGAACTTGCGCGTTTCGTCGGCGATCATGGCAATCGGTGCGTTCGGCGAAGTGCCGGTGGCGGCAAAGCCTTCGGGCAGCCTGGTGACGCGGTCACCGTGGCTCATCCACACCGGATAGCGCTCGCCGACTTTCCAGACGCCGGCATAGAGCGCCGACGGCTTGATCACTTCGACTTCGGCGCGGCCGAATTCGCGATGATGGCCGCCCTCGACTTTACCGCCGAGTTGCTGCGCCATCGCCTGCTCGCCGTAGCAAATACCGAGGACGGGGACGCCGGCCTGATAGATCGCGGGCGGCGCGAGCGGCGCATCCTTCTCCAGGACCGAAGCCGGTCCACCGGACAGCACGATCCCCTTCGGCCGCAGACTGCGCAGCGCTTCCTCGGCCTTCTGGAACGGCACGATCTCGCAATAGACGTCTTCCTCGCGCACCCGCCGCGCGATCAGCTTGGTGACCTGCGAGCCGAAATCGACGATGAGGATGGTGTCGTGCATAGCCGTGAAGCACGGTATGTGCGGCTGCAGCCTGCCGGGGTCAAGGGAGGGCCGACGTTCCGTCCACCGCTATGCGACCCGCCGCATGATTGCGATGTAGAATCCGTCGGTATCGGTCCGGCGCGGCGTCAACAACAGCCCCTCGTCCGACACCAAAGCCGCATGCCGGAACAGTGCCGCGCGCTCGGAAAGCGCCGCCGTCGCAACCTCGCGCGGCGGCACGACGGCGAACTGACCGCTGCGGGAAAGGAAGCCGCGGATCTGGTCGCCGTTCTCCTCGGCCAGCACCGAACAGGTGATGTAGGCGATGCGACCGCCGGCTTTGACCAGCGCGGCGGCCCGGTCGAGCAGTTCGCCCTGCTGCTTGACGCGTTCCGCAAGCGCGCCTGGACGCACGCGCCATTTGGCGTCCGGGTTGCGCCGCCAAGCGCCGGTACCGGTACAAGGCGCATCGATCAGGACCAGATCGATCCGGGCGTTGACGTCGGCGAGAACATCTTCCGCGCCGCGCGGCGTGCGGACCTGGATGTTGCGCGCACCGGCCCGCAAAATGCGTTCGTGAATTGGCGCCAGTTGGCGCTTGTCGATATCGGTTGCGTAAATCTGGCCGCGGTTTTCGGTCATGGCGGCAAGCGCAAGCGTTTTGCCCCCGGCGCCAGCCGCCAGATCCACCACCCGTTCGCCAGGCTTGGCGTTGGAGAACAACGCCGCAAGCTGCGAACCCTCGTCTTGAATTTCGATCATGCCCTTGCGGAAGGCCGGCTCGGCATGGAGCGCCGGGCTTTTGGCATCAGCCGCAAGCCGTATGCGCAGGCCGATCGGCGACCACCGCGTCGGCGCAGCCTCAAGATGGGAAAGCTTCGCGATGGCCTCTTCGCGCTCGGCTTTGAGCGTGTTGACGCGCAGGTCGAGCGGCGCGCGGCTCGCGAGCGCTTCACCCTCGGCGGCGCGATCCTCGCCGAAGACGCGCGCGAAATGCGGATCGAGCCAGTCGGGATAGTCGCCGCGAACCGGCGCCGGCGCGTTTTCGAGCGCATTCGCGGTCAGCGCAGTCCGTTCCGAAGGCGTCAAGGGCGGCGGCGCAAAGCGATCGCCGCTGCATAGCGCTTCGATCTCGCCAACGCCGAGCCCGCGCTCGCGCTGCAGCATGCCGATGACGCAGCCGCGCGGGCTTCCTTCATCCATCAGCCACGCCGACGAAGCCTTGCGGCGGAGCGTGTCATATACCAATCCGGCAATCGCGGCGCGGTCGGACGAACCAGCAAAGCGATGCGCCAGCCCCCAATCCTTGATCGCATCGCCAGCCGGCCGCCGCCGCGCTTCGATATCGGCGACCACCTCGATGGCGGCGGATAAACGGCCGCCAGGCGTCATGTGATCACCGCGCCTCCGAGGCTCATCGTTCGCGCCTGCGGTTTTATGTTTTCCAGGTCGGCCCGGCGTCCCAAACTTGCTGCATCCTCGCCGCCAACCCAGCCGGATCGGCGCGCGAATCGCGCCAAGTCTCTTCAGCCCGGTCGTCGGCCAGAACCAACTCTTCATCGCGGCGGATGGCCTGCAGCGTTCGATCGACGACCTGGTGCGCCGGCGTTTTCGGTCCCGGAATAAAGGCGGCCATATCGGTGTCGACGAAGCCGGCATGGATGCCGATCACGTTGGTTCTTTGAGCGCGAAGTTCGATCCGTGCCCCTTCAGCTAAGGCGATCTCGGCGTGTTTTGAGGCACAGTACGTGGCGTTGAACGGATACACGAACCAAGAAACGACCGAGAGCATATTGGCGATTACCCCGCCGCCGTTGCGCGCGAGGATCGGCGCGAAAGCACGAATCATGCGCAGCGTACCGAAGACGTTCACCTCCATCTCCCGGCGCATCGAATCTTCCGATCCCGGAGCCAGCATCGACGAAAGCAACATGACGCCCGCATTGTTAACGAGGATGTTCACGTCTGGGCATTGCGCCGCCGCAGCGGCGACGTCGCCCGGTTCGGTGATATCCAACCTAACGGGAATAACGCGAGGATCGGCGATTGCCGCAGGATCACGCGCTCCCGCATAGACCCTCGCCGCTCCCGCACCAATAAAGCCTTCGGCGAAAGTCTTTCCCAGGCCACGATTGGCGCCGGTGATGAGAACTACGCTACCTTCGATCTTCATGACCAGCCTTTTGACCGGTGTCAGGGTTAGATCGTCCTGCCGGCGTAAATGCCGACAATAAAGATGACCCACATCGCCATGAGCACGACAGCACCGACGATGTAAAAGGCGCCGCGCAGGCGCACGATATTGCTGGTGACATGGACATAAGCCTGCCCGAGCCGGCAAGCGACGAAAATCCACGCGAGGACGACAAAGAGCAAACCCGCCTGCTTCGTGACCAACGCCAGAATCGTCAGCACGTAAAACAGAACGGGCAGCTCGAACTGATTAGAGAATGAATGCGCAACCTGCGCGGTGCGCGCCGGCCATTTCGGCTCGCGCAACGCAATGTCCTGCGGCTTGACGGCGCCGGAACGGTAGTCGCCTTGCCGCAGCGCGCCCATCAAAAGCATCAACGCAAACGTCAGGACGACCTCGACGAACAGCGGCGAAAGAATAGCTTGCAGCGTCATTGGTTCCCCCGGGCAGAGCTAACGTCATTATCACGCGACAAGAGCCGCCGCCAATAACGGCCGTTTTATAGCTTGACGCTGATCGCGGTTTCGCCGTCGTCGTCGACGAGCGCGCTGCGCCAGGATTTGCCGTCGAACAGCGCCTTGGCGACGGTTTCGGCGGTGCCGCCGTGATTGAGATTGGCGGTGATGAGGACGCCGCCGGTACGCAACAACTTGCGCAATCCGGTATGCAGTGCCGGCCCTGGCGTGCCGCCGTCGAAAAAGGCGACGTCATAGCCGGGATCGAGCGTCGGCAGCACCGCAGCGAAATCGCCTTCATGCACGGTGATGCGATGATCGAAGCCGGCTGCGACGATATTCTCCCGCGCGATCTGCACATGCTGCGGGTCGCGTTCGACGCTGTCGACGGTGGAATTCGGCGCACCATAGGCAAACGACAGCGCCGTGTAACCGAGCGCGGTGCCGAGTTCGAGGATGCGCCGCGCCTGGATAGCGCCGGCAAGCACACCGAGCAGTGGGCCGTTATCGTAAGGGTAAGCGCCGCAGCCGTGGCCCCCGCGATGCTGGTTGGTGGCCTTGCGGATTTCCGCAAACGGGTCGGCGAGCGCTTTTCTCATTGCACGCGCTTACTCACGGCTTGGATAGTTCGGGCTTTCACGCGTGATGGTGACGTCATGCACGTGGCTCTCGCGCAGGGCGGCACCGGAAATGCGCGTGAATTCGGCTTTGGCGTGAAATTCGGCGATATCCTTGGCGCCAACATAGCCCATGGCGGCGCGCAACCCGCCGGCGAGCTGATGCACCACATTGGCGACCGCGCCCTTGTAGGGCACCTGGCCCTCGACGCCCTCGGGTACGAGCTTGAGCGTGTCCTTGATCTCCTGTTGGAAGTAACGATCCGCGGAGCCGCGCGCCATGGCGCCCACCGAACCCATGCCGCGATAGCTCTTGTACGAGCGGCCTTGATAGAGATAGACCTCGCCCGGCGTCTCGTCGGTGCCCGCCAGCAGCGAACCGACCATGACGCAATCGGCGCCGGCCGCAATCGCCTTGGCGAGATCGCCTGAATATTTGATCCCGCCGTCGGCGATCACCGGCGTGCGGCTGTCGTTCGCCACCTGGACCGCATCGGTAATGGCGGTCAGTTGCGGCACGCCGACGCCGGCGATGATGCGCGTAGTGCAAATCGACCCGGGCCCGATGCCCACTTTAATCGCATCGGCGCCGGCATCTATGAGTGCCTTTGCGCCCTCGCCGGTCGCGACATTGCCGGCCACGACCTGAACCGCATTCGACAGACGTTTGATGCGCGTCACCGCTTCCAGCACGCGGCTGGAATGACCGTGCGCGGTGTCGACGACAACAAGATCGACGCCGGCCTCGATCAGCGCTTCACTGCGCGCATAGCCGGGATCGCCGACGCTGGTCGCCGCGGCAACCCGCAGGCGACCCTGTTCGTCTTTGCAGGCGTTGGGGTTAGCCACCGCCTTCTCGATGTCTTTGACGGTGACCAGACCGACGCAGCGATAGTCGCCGTCGACCACCAGGAGCTTCTCGATGCGGTGCTGGTGCAAGAGCCGCTTGGCTTCGTCTTGACTGACGCCTTCGCGCACAGTGATCAGCCGGTCCTTGGTCATCAGCTCGGAAACTTTTTGCCGGCGGTCGGTAGCGAAGCGCACGTCGCGGTTGGTCAGGATGCCGACGAGCTTGCCGGCGTGGCCATTGCCGCCGCCCTCGACGACCGGAATGCCGGAAATGCGGTTCTCCTGCATGAGCTTGAGGGCATCGTCGAGCGTAGCTTCAGGATGAATGGTGAGCGGGTTCACCACCATGCCCGATTCGAATTTCTTGACTTGCCGGACCTGCGCCGCCTGTACCGCCGGTTCGAGGTTGCGGTGAATGACGCCGATGCCGCCTGCCCGCGCCATGGCAATCGCCATATGCGCTTCCGTCACTGTATCCATAGCCGAGGCCACGATCGGAACGTTCAACCCGATGCTGCGGGTGATTCGCGACCGGATGTCCACATCCGACGGCAACACATCCGACAAACCCGGCTTGATGAGGACGTCGTCGAAGGTAAAGGCTTCGCGCGGACTGTTTTTGAGCATTGCCAACTCCGCTTGCGTCCCGCACATTTTTCGCGGGCCAGTGATGCGGGCGCCTACAAAACCGGTCATGAAAGGCAACCGCCCCGGGCCGGGCACTCGCCCCGCCCGCCAGTCATCACCCTGACGGCCCGCTTTTGGGTTGGCGGCGGTTCCTAGCATGTCCGCACCCGGATTCATAGATGGTGACGCATGGCTTTGCCGACCAGTGGACGGCGGAGTAGATTGCGCCCCAACCGAGACGGATAATGCGAGATAAGACGCGCAACGCCCTCGCGTGCATTGTGTTTGCGGCCCTGGCCATGCCGGTCAAAGCACAAGAGGTGCCGGTCCGACCACAGGATCTGACGGCGGACGAGCGGCGCTGCACCGGGCAGTGGCGCGCCACCAACGATGAACGTATCGCCGCCTGTACGGTACTGATCGATTCCGGCCGCTATCAGCCGCCGAATCTCGCTATCCTCCGTCATGATCGCGGGGTGTTGCTGCGCGCCAAGGGCGACCTCGTCGGCGCTCTCAACGATTTCAGCGAAGCCGTCACGCTCAACACCGACTATGCGCGCGCTTACGCCGACCGCGGCAGTCTGCGGCTGGCGCAGCACGATCTCGACGGCGCCATCGCCGATCTCGACACCGCGATCCGGCTGGATGCCAATGACGCCGCCGCCTTCATGACGCGGGGCAATGCGTACGACGAAAAGGCGGACTTCGACCGCGCCATCGCCGATTACAACGAGGCCACCCGGCTGTCGCCGAACTTTGCCGCGGTCTATTTCAATCGCGGGCTCGCATACCGCCGCAAGGGCGATTTCGACCACGCCATCGCCGATTACGATCAAGCCATCAAACTCGACCCCAAGAACGCCTCGGCGCTGAACAATCGCGGTATCGTGTGGTTCGAGAAAACCGATATCGATAAGGCCATCGCCGATTATAGCGGAGCGCTGCGCATCGACCCGAATTTCTCGCCCGCCTACAACAACCGCGGCGATGCCTGGCGCGCGCGGGGCGATCTTACCCGCGCGCTCGCTGATTTCGATCGCGCCATTCAACTGTCGCCGCAGTTCGCGCTGGCCTACAACAATCGCGGGCTAGTCCACTATCAGAGACGCGACTATGACCGCGCCATCGCCGATTTCGACGCTGCGATCCGCTTCAATCCCAATAACGCCGAGGCCTACGGCAATCGCGGCAACGCCCGCGATGACAAAGGCGACCGCAACGCAGCCATCGCCGACTACAACGAGGCCATCCGCCTCGATCCCAAGGGCGCCCGCTACTTCTACGACCGCGGCGTCGCATTGCGCCGTGACGGCGATTTCGACCGTGCCATTGCCGATCTGAGCGAGGCCATCCGCCTCAATCCGCAGCATGCAGCCGCTTACAACGAGCGCGGTTTCGCCTTCTATCAGAAGCGCGATTTCGAGCGCGCCATCCCCGATTACGACCAGGCGATTACGCTCAATCCGAAATTCGCCGTCGCCTACAACAATCGCGGCAACGCCTTCGACGACAAGGGCGATCCCGACCGCGCCATCGCCGATTACAACGAAGCGCTGCGCGTCGACCCGGTCTACGCGTCGGCGTTTTACAATCGCGGCATCGCCTGGCGACGCAAAGGCGACATCGACCACGCCATCGCCGACTACGATCAGGCCATCAAGCTCAACCCGACGGCGGCGGCCTTCAACAATCGCGGCAGCGCCTGGATCGCCAAAGGCGAGCCGGAACGCGCCATTGCCGATCTCGATCAGGCCATCAAGCTCGATCCGCGTATGGCCGACGCTTATATCAATCGCGGCAATGCCCATCGCGACCATCTCGATTTCGCCGACGCCATCACCGACTACACGCGCGCGATCGAGCTGTCGCCGAACGCGGCACTGGGCTTCTACAATCGGGCGTGGACGCATTACCTTGCCGGCGAAAACGTTCAGGCTCTCGCCGACATCGATCGCGCCATCGCGCTCAACGGCCGTTGGGCGAGCGCGCTATCCGCGCGCGGACTGATCCACGAGCGGCTCGGCGATGCCGCCGCCGCCATCATTGACTTCCGCAAAGCGGTCGAGATCGATCCGTCGTTCCAGCAGCCCGCCGAAGGCTTGCAGCGCCTCAAAGCCGGCCCGGCAAGCCGCTAGCGTGCCGCCGTCACCCTACAATCGCATCGTGCCGCTGATCGTGGCGGTGGCCCTGTTTATGGAAAACATGGATTCCACGGTCATCGCCACATCGCTACCGGCGATCGCGAATGCGCTCGGCACCAATCCGCTAGCGCTGAAGCTTGCCGTGACTTCATACCTCCTCGCGCTCGCGATCTTCATTCCGGCGAGCGGCTGGATCGCGGATCGCTTTGGCGCGCGCAATGTGTTTCGCATCGCCGTCGTGGTCTTTATGCTCGGTTCGATCGGCTGCGCGCTGTCTGGTTCGCTGGCCGAGTTCGTGTTGGCGCGCGTCGTTCAGGGCGCCGGCGGCGCGATGATGACCCCAGTCGGGCGCTTGATCCTTCTGCGCAGCATCGACAAGCGGCACCTGGTCCACGCTATGGCCTCAGTGACCATCCCGGCGCTGATCGGCCCGATTGCCGGACCGCCGCTGGGCGGCTTTATTACCACCTACGCTTCGTGGCACTGGATTTTCCTTATCAATGTCCCGATCGGTTTGATCGGCGTCGCGCTGGCCACCCGCTACATCGCCGACATTCCTACCGAACATCCCGGTCCGTTCGACTTCGTAGGCTTCGTCTTGTCGGGATTGGGCATCGGCGGATTGGCTTTCGGCCTCTCGGTGATGGGGCTTGCATTTCTGTCCGCGGGCGTCGTCGCCATCTTCATCGGCGTCGGCACGGTTTCGACGGTCGCTTACGTGCTGCACGCCCGGCATACGGCGGCGCCGATCCTCGATCTCGAACTGTTCAAGTTCGCGACATTTCGCGCCAGCATTGTCGGCGGCTTTTTGTTCAGGCTTGGCATCGGCGCACTGCCGTTTCTCTTGCCGCTATTGCTGCAGATCGGCTTTAAGCTGACACCGTTCCATTCCGGCCTGATTACGTTTACCGCGGCGCTCGGCTCGATTTCCATGAAGGCCGCCGTCGCCGGCGTCCTCAGACGCTTCGGCTACCGCCCGGTGCTCCTCTACAACAGTTTAATCAGCGCGTTTTTTCTGGCCGCCTGCGCGAGCTTCCTCCCGGGCATGCCGTTTGCGGCAATGATCGCCATTCTGCTCGCCGGCGGCTTTTTCCGCTCGCTCCAATTCACCGCGGTCAACACCATCGCCTACGCGGAGATTGGACCGGCGCTGATGAGCCGCGCGACCACGCTGACGTCGGTTGCGCAACAATTGGCGCTTTCAACCGGCGTCGCGGTCGGTGCGCTGATTGTCGAGATCACGCTGTGGTATCGGCATGAAACGACCATGGGGGCTGCGGATTTTCCGCCGGCCTTTCTCGTTGTCGGCTTGCTCACGGCCTCGGCGAGCCTCGTCTTCACGCAGTTGCCGGCCGACGCCGGCGCCGAGCTTGCCGGACGCCACGGCTCGGGGCTGGCCGAAGAAGAGAAGCCCGCCTAGCGCGGCTTATCGAGCATCGAGGCTTCCGCCGCGAAAACCGCGCGCAAGCAAATAAAGCTCGGCAGAGTCGGCGCGGCTTGCCGGCGGCTTGATGTGTTTCACGGCCGAAAAGTCCCGTTTGAGCTCGGCAAGCAGTACCGCCTCGGTGCCGCCTTGCAGGACCTTGCACAGAAAGCTACCGCCCGGCGCCAGCACTTCGCGGGCGAAGTATGCCGCCGCTTCGGCCAGCGCTATGATGCGCAAATGGTCGGTTTGCCGATGGCCGGTGGTGTTGGCGGCCATGTCGGACAAAACGACATCGGCTTTGCCGCCGAGCATAGACTTTAAGCGCTCGGGCGCGCTCGCCTCGAGAAAATCGAGCTTGATGAAGTCGACGCCCGCGATCGGCTTCAAGTCGAGAATGTCGAGTGCGATGACGCGGCCGCCCGTGCCGACGCGCTTTGCCGCGACCTCGCTCCAGCCGCCAGGCGCGGCGCCGAGATCGACTACCCGCGCACCGGGCTTGAGCAGATGAAAGCGGTCGTCGATTTCGGCAACCTTATAGGCGGCGCGTGAACGGTAACCTTCGCGTCGCGCGCGCGCGACATAGGGGTCGCTGATCTGACGTTCGAGCCAGGCGCGCGACGACGGCGTGCGGCGTTTGCCACCCTTTAGCCGCGCCATCAGCCTTCACCGGGCATTCGTCAGGCTTCGCCCCATACGCCGTCGGCTCGCATCATTTCGACCAGCATGCCCTCGCGCAGGCCGCGATCGGCAACACGCAAGCGTTCGCACGGAAAGAATCGGCGGATGGCATCGAGAATGGCACAGCCGGCAAGCACCAAGTCGGCACGCTCGGCGCCGATGCACGGATTGGCGGCGCGTTCATCAAAACTCATGGCCATCAGCTCGTCGACCACCCGCGAGACCTGTTCATCGGACAGCCAGCAACCGTCGACGCGCCGGCGATCGTAGCGCCGCAGCCGCAAAAATACGCCGGCGATGGTCGTCACCGTGCCGGAGGTGCCGAGCATATGAAAGCCGCCGAGATCGCCACGGTGCTCGGCGGCGAAGTTTCCGACGAAGCCGGCGACCTCTTCCACCATCGCATCGTAGATTTCGCGCGACACGACAGTGCCGCCGTAGCGCTCCGCAAGCGTCACCACCCCGACCGGCAGCGAGGCCCAGCCGACGATGTCGGGCTGCGGTGGACCGCGGCGCGTTCCATTCGGCGGTCCAAGCCGCACGACTTCCGACGACCCGCCGCCGATGTCGAACAGAATGACGCCTGAAGCGGCCGGATCGAACAGCTCGGTGCAACCGGCCGCCGCCAATCGTGCCTCGGTTGCCGAATCGACGATCTCCAGTTCGAGCCCGACCTTGTCGGCGACTCGCGCACGGAATTCTTCGCCATTTTGGGCAGCCCGGCAGGCTTCGGTCGCGATCAGGCGGGCGCGCCGGACGCCACGCGCATGCATCTTGTCGCGGCATACCAGGAGCGCCTCGACGGCGCGCTGCACGGCCGCTTCGCTGATGCGGCGGGATGCGACGATGCCCTCCCCCAGCCGGATGATGCGCGAGAATGCATCCACGACCCGAAAGCCGTCGGCAGTCGGGCGTGCGATCAAGAGCCGGCAATTGTTGGTACCGAGGTCAAGCGCCGCGTAGGTTCCGTCGGCTTGTTCGTCGGCGCCGGCCTGATCGCGATCGCGGCGAAAGCCGTCACGGCGAACGCCGTAAGGCGTGCGGCGGGGCCAGCGCCGCCTCGATGCTCCACGGCCATCGAGGCCGCCGGATGGCGGCGCTCCCTCGTTCATCCACGACCTTCCTGCCGCCCCGAAAGCCCCCGCAGCTCGCTCGCTGCGGTCATGTTGAAGCTCAAAGTCGCGGGGGAATGTAGCAGCCACAGCCGCAGCGGCCAATACTGCGCTTTTCCCGCCCATGAGCCATGTTTTGTGGAAGCTTGTGGGCCTGCACCAAGTCCACTATGTCACGGCACGAGGATTTGCGGAATTAGACAGCGATGAATTTGCACCAGCCTGCCGGCCGAACGGCCGACAAGATGACCGCCGATGAGCTGGCTGCCGAGCGTCTGACGGTTGAAAAATTCGCCATTGGCCAAGCGGTACCGCGCAGCGAAGACCCGATGCTGCTGCGTGGACAAGGCCGCTACACCGACGACGTCGGTCTTCCGGGGCAGGCCTATGCGGTGATGGTCCGCAGCAGCCACGGCCATGGCCACATCCGCGCCGTCAACACGCAAGCGGCGCGGACAATGCCGGGCGTGCTCGCCGTCTATACCGCAGCCGATCTCGAGGGCTACGGTCCGCTCAAATGCATCGTGCCGCTGAAAAACCGCGACGGCTCGCCGATGAAGAAACCGTGGCGCGGTGCGCTCGCCAAGGACAAAGTGCGCTATGTCGGCGATCCTATCGCCTGCGTGATTGCGGACAGCGTCTTTGCGGCCAAGGACGCGGCTGAGACGATCGCGATCGAAATCGAAACGCTGCCTGCGGTCACGTCCGCCGAAGCGGCGGCGCGCGACGGCGCCCCACGCCTTTACGACGATGTGCCCGGCAACGTTCCGCTCGACTATCACTTTGGCGACGCCGCCGCCGTCGAGGCCGCCTTCGCCAAAGCGGCGCACGTTACCCGACTGAACCTCATCAACAGCCGGGTGGTGGTGAACGCCATGGAGCCGCGCGCGGCGGTGGCGTCCTACGACGGCAGTCGCTTTACTTTTTACGTCGGGTCACAAGGTGTGACCGGCATGCGCGGTCAGGTCGCGGATGTGTTCGGGTTGGAGCCGAAGGCGGTCCACGTGCTGACCGGACAGGTCGGCGGCTCGTTCGGCATGAAAGGCGTGCTCTTTCCCGAATATGTTTGCATCCTTCATGCGGCGCGTGCACTTGGCCGGCCGGTGAAATGGACCGACGAGCGCTCCGGAAGCTTCTTCTCCGACAGTCACGGGCGCGACCATGAATTCCTGGGCGAGCTCGCACTGGACAAGGATGGCACGTTCGTCGCCCTGCGTTTCACCGGCTACGCCGATATGGGCGCTTTCCTGTCGCCGATGGGGCCGTTTCCGGGAACGCTCAATATCGTGAAAAACGTGCAGAGCATGTACCGCACGCCGCTGATCGAGGTCTCGTCGAAATGTGTGTTCACCAACACCTCGCAGATCGGCCCGTATCGCGGCGCCGGCCGTCCCGAGGGCAATTATTTTTTGGAACGGCTGATCGACGCTGCGGCCGCCGAAATGGGCCTCGATCGTGTAGCCATCCGCAAGCGTAATCAGATTCGCCCTGGCGAACTGCCCTACAAAACCGCCTCCGAGATGACCTATGACAGCGGCGACTTCCCGGCGCTGACCAAGCAGGCGCTCGAACTCGCCGACGTCAAAGGCTTTGCCCGCCGCAAACGCGAAAGCGCTCGCCGCGGCAAGCTGCGCGGCCTCGGCATCGGCAATTTCCTTGAAGTCACCGCACCGCCGTCAAAGGAGCTTGCCGACATCAGCTTCAACGCCGACGGCACGGTGACGCTCGCGACCGGCACGCTCGATTTCGGCATGGGTCACGCCACACCGTTTGCGCAAGTCTTAAACGAAAAGCTCGGCGTTCCGTTCGACAAAATCGTGCTCGTGCAAGGCGACAGCGACCGCCTGGCCATGGGCGGCGGCAGTGGCGGCTCAAAATCGATCATGCACAGCGGAACGGCGATCGTCGAAGCCTCGGCCAAGATCGTCGAGAAGGGCAAACAAATCGCAAGCCACGTTCTCGAAGCCGCCGCGTCTGACATTGAATTCGAGCGCGGCAATTTCGTGATCGCCGGAACCGACCGCTCGATCTCGATCATGGAGCTTGCGCAGGCTGTCCGCGACGGCAGCACTAAATTGCCGCCAGACGCGCCGCAATCGCTTGACGTCACCCATATCAGCGACGGTCCGAGCGCGGCCACCTTCCCCAATGGCTGCCACGTGGCCGAGGTTGAAGTCGATCCCGAAACTGGAGTGGTCGAGGTTGCGAACTATTCCTGCGTCAACGACTTCGGCGTCGTGGTCAATCCGCTGGTGGTGGCCGGCCAGCTGCACGGCGGCGTGGTGCAGGGCATCGGCCAGGCGCTGATGGAGATGACCGTCTATGACGGCGACGGACAATTGCTAACCGGGTCGTTCATGGACTATGCGATGCCGCGCGCAGGCGACGTTCCGGCCTTCATCCTCGCCGACCGCCCGGTGCCGGCGAAGACCAATCCGCTTGGCGTCAAAGGCTGCGGCGAAGCCGGCTGCGCCGGTTCGCTCACCTCGATCATGAACGCCGTCGTTGACGCGCTCGCCGCCCGCGGCATCCGCCATCTCGACATGCCGCTGACGCCGTTCCGCATCTGGCAGGCCTTGCACGCCGCCGATGGTGCGGGATATCCGGTCCGATGACACAGGCCATTTCGGTTCCCGTCAGCCGCGTCGGCGAGCTTCGATCGGTCGCGCCGATCTGCGTCGCACACTTTCTCAGTCATTATTACATGATCATCCTAGCGCCGCTGTTCGTCTTCGTGCGCGCGGATTACGGCATCAGCTACACCGAACTGGCGCTGGCGCTCACGGCGTTCAACGTCGTCTCGGCGGTGTTGCAAACGCCTGCCGGCTTTTTGGTCGACCGCGTCGGCGCGCGCGTGGTGCTGATCGCCGGCGTCGCGCTCGGCGCGATCGCCTTTACGGTCGCCGGCCTCGTCCACTCTTTCACCGTTTTCATTGCGATGTTCGCGCTCGCCGGCCTCGGCAACACTGCCTATCACCCGGCCGATTATTCGCTGTTGTCAGACTTGAGTCCGCCGTCGCGGATCGGGCAGATTTTTTCGTTCCACACCTTTTCCGGAATCCTCGGCGGCGCCGTCGCGCCGGTTACGTTGTTGGCCATGCAGAGCCGGTTCGGTTGGCGCGGCGCGTTTGTCGGCGCCGGCATTCTCGGCTTCCTCGTGCTCGTGCTTTTGTTGGCGCAGCGGCCGGCGCCCACGAGGCAACACCACGCCGGCGCGCAGCCGCAAAAAAGCGGCGACCGTTCGGTTGAGCCGGCGAGTGGCTGGCGATTTCTACTGTCGCCGCCGATCATTATGAACCTCTTCTTCTTCATTCTCATTTCGCTGATGGGCGGATTGGGTAATTTCTTTGTCGTCACGCTGGCCGCGCTCTACGACACGCCTAACACGCTCGCCAACGGCGCTTTGACCGGAATGCTTCTGTTCAGTGCGCTCGGCGTCCTCGTCGGCGGCTTTTTGGCTTCACGCACGACGAGACACGCCACGGTCGCCGCGATCAGCCTCGGCTTGGCCGGAATAGTCACCTTGCTGGTGGGTTTCATCGGCTTTGCCCCCGTTGCGTTGTTGTTGATGGCGTCGCTGTCGGGCCTATTCGGCGGCATCGCCGGCCCGTCGCGCGATATGCTGGTGCGTGCTGTAACGCCGAGAGGTGCGTTCGGGCGAGTGTTCGGCTTTGTTTCGTCCGGCTATAACATCGGCTCCATGATCGCGCCGCCGATTTACGGTATGCTGCTTGATCATGGCGAGCCGCGGGCCGTGTTCGTTTTCTCGGCCGCCTGCTGCATTCTGTGTATCGCCACGGTCGTTTTCGGCGTGGCCGGGCACGGCAGGCGAGAAGCGGCGGTCTAGGGCGCGCCCGCAAGCCGCCGCAGGCTGGTCGCCGAAATTTTTTCCGTCTCTTCATCCAACACGATGCGGTCGACGGTGTAGCCGACATCGCGCCCGCAAAAAACGTTAGTGATGTTCGGCGCGGCACCATGGTGAAGCGACCGGCATAGACAGACAGCGCCGCCTCGATGCGCTGCTTGACCGCAAAAAACGGCAGCGGGTTTTTGTCGTCGAGCCCTTGGGTATCGCGCACGGCGATGCAGACCTGCCCGACCCGGCGCAGGCCCTCCTCGATGAGACGCAAATGACCGTCGTGAAACGGTTGATAACGTCCGATGAATAAGGCCGTCGGCTTCTGCGGATCGAACGGCGGTCGCAATAGCGCCAGCGTCTGCTCGGCCCAGTATTGCGGCGCGTCTTCGGCCTCGATGCGCAAATCGTACCGTTCGGGCGCAACAAACACGCGGTTGGTGTCTTCGAAACGGCCGCGTTCGATCCGATCGGCCCAGATGGTGAAAGCGTCGCCGAAGGCGGATCGCGTTTGCGGAGTCGGACAAATGAAATCCGCGATCACCGTGCCGCCGGCTTCAACCACGCGGTCGCACATCCAACCCATGCGCCGCGAATGCTCAACACGGTCGTCATGAGTAAAGCCGAGGTCCTGGGACAGATTGGCGCGCACCGCGTCGGCGCTGAAGACCACGGCGTTCAGAAGCGGCGCCAGCACATTGGCGAATGTGGTCTTGCCCGCGCCCGGCAGGCCATGATCAAGATTTTGCGAGTCACCGCCGCACGCCTGCCAAGAATCCGATAAACCTTCCCTATCGGGTTGTAGCGGGCGTTCTGGCACGGTTCAAACGGCGTGCACCGCATCCGCTTATACGCCAGCTGCTGCCTTGGCTTCCATACTCTCTCTGAGCAGCATCGTCTTCGACAGCTCCGCAGGTTGCGGCTTTGCAAACAAAAACCCCTGCACGGTGTCACAGCCGAGTTCAGCCAACGTCCGCAAATCATCATGGTCTTCGACGCCCTCAGCGCAGGCCGAGGCCTGAAATCGATGCGCTAGGTCGACGACACTTTGGCACAGCGTGCGCTTCGCGCCATCCGACGAACAGCCTCTGACAAAGCTGGCGTCGATTTTGACCTCCACGACCGGCAAGTCGCGAAGCCGGGCGAAGGCGGAATACGCTGAGCCGAAATCGTCGATCGATATGCGAATATTGTACAATTTCAGTTGAATGGCGATTTCGCGCGCAAGCTCTGGATTCTGGATGAGTTCGCCTTCGGTCGCTTCGATGATCAGGCCCGGAAACTTCGTGTGGTTCGGCCGTGCGCGGCGTATCAAATCGACGAAGCCGGGCGATATCAGGACTGAGAGCGGTATGTTGACAGCGATCAGCGGCGGCGAGTCCAACTCACGAAAATGCTCGATCCAATCAGCCATTGCCTGCTGGACCACGAATTTCGACAATGGCGCATAGACTGGCTCGCCGGCCGGCGGCAGGAAGCTGCCCGGAGACAGTACGCCGAACTGAGGATGCCGCATCCGCAGCAGCGCCTCAATGCTGTGTACGGACAGAGATTTGAGATCGAATTTCGGCTGATACCACAGCTCCAGCCAGCCGTTCAGCAGCGCCTTTTCGACGCTGGCTTTCGGCGGCAAACGCACCGAGTCCTGCGGCAGATACTTGGCCGTTTGTGGCGCAGCGCGAAGGCTCGCCTCCAACTCTTCAAACGGAAACGGCTTTCTGATCGACGGCAGCATGGTCAGGCCGTGCGCGACGCCGACATCATGCACATCCTGCAGCGTCTGCAGGTCGCTCATGCTGATCAAGATTACCTTGCCGCCAAATCTCAGACGCTGCAATTGGTGGATCATTTCGACGGCGTCCGAGTCGCCGAGCGCAAGATCCAGAATTAACACCTCGGGGCGACGTGCTGACGGAGTGTCGAGCCGTCGCAAGCAGGTGCCGGCGTCGCAAAAATATTCCGGCGCGAAACCGCCGGTGGCGAGCAGCCGACAAATAATTTCGCAGACTTTTGGATTGTCATCGAGCACGAACGCCGCGGGCTTGTCGCTCGGACCGATGGGTTTCGATGTCTGCACGGATCAAAGCGGGATTATGTTGGCCAATTTATTCCGCGCAGCTCGAAAGCCGGATATCCGCGGACGTATTAAACATCGTGGAATTAATTCGTTCTCAATGAGCAACCTACGTTCTTTTGCGTAAAATAGCCCGGGCTCTCACGCTGGGACAGATCCCCGCTGCGGCGACGGGCGTTGACATAGCCGTCTTTGTGAGCGGCCTATCCCCAAGTATGGTTGGAGCCGAGGTTACCAGCGGGGGCCGCCGTCGGCGAAATAGTGCTGGCCGCCGTCCGCCAATTCACCGCCGCCGGTTTTGTCGCGACTCCGCGACTTCGCGTTGAAAACGATGTTCACCAGGTCCGCGGTGTTTCTTGCTTTGAGCTTGTCCATGATTCGCGCCCGGTGCACCTGAACAGTCCGGAAGCTTATGCCCAGCTGGAGAGCCACTTCCTTACTCGAGTCCCCCTCGATAATTCTCGCCAACACGTCGTGCTCGCGCGGCGTCAGCAATTCCTCGCCAGGAAATCCGCCCGACCGACGGCGGGTGGCATGAAACTGCGCCTTATCGTGCCGCCAGGTTTCCACGCTATTCTGCACCCGCTCGACGATCGTATCGGGCGCAAACGGCTTCTCTATGAAATCGAACGCACCGCGCTTTACGGCCTCGACGACTACTTGAGTTCGGCAGTGGGCCGAGAGAACAATAATCGGCGCCCTAAAACGGTGAGTATCAATCCGGCTTAGCGCGTCGAGCCCGGAAGTACCGGGCAATTGAATGTCGAGAAGCACGCACTGCGGCGTGCGTTTGCGCGCCTCGGCGAGAAACGAGTTGGTTTCGGCGAAGCAGGTCACTGTATAACCGACACTCTCGAAGAGCGCCGCGAGCACTTCGCGGATGTCGCGGTCGTCTTCCACAAGATAGATTTCAGGATACGCTTGATTAGTCATTGCTCGTTACTCGATACGCTGTCACGCTTGCTTCAAACGACATGGCTTCTGTCGAGTGATCGGCCCTTGTGAAGCCGCTCATTCATGCAGTTGACCAAGCCCTATGAACGACGGACCGCCTAATCCGATCGGACGGCCGTCAATGACGGCCTGACTGTTAGCTCGCCCGTTCGAACCGGCGGAAGATTTGCCGATCTCATTCCTGATGCGGTCGATGTTGTGGAGTACGAATAGTCGGATGGCCGAAGACAAATTCGTTTGCCGTCGATCACGGTCGATTTCGCCGAGCAGGTCCGACAAAGACTTTCCCCGATCCTTCGCGACCGCATGGAGACCATTCCAAAAATCTGGCTCAAGACTCACGCTGGTCTTGAAGCCGCCGATGACCACGGATCTTTTTCTGATAAAGGATTTCAAGTTCTTCTCCTGCGGAATTCGGCCGCGCCACCGAAACAGCGCGGTGCATCGGCGCATAACTTTCCACGAATCAAATAATACTGCGGCGAGCGTATGCCGCTGTTCAAAATAGAACGATCACTACGGCGGTACCTCGCAAACGTCGCTATTGTTTTGTTCGTAGGAACAACAACAACAGATCGTTAACCGCGGTCGGCCGCATCGTTCAGCAGCACGCTCAGGAGCGTGCTGTGGACGACGGTCTGGCCATCCGCAGTACTGATGTGCCCTGCCCTGCGAAATTTGTTCATAAACTCGCAGACACGCGGCCGTGTCGTCCCGATCATGTTAGCCAAGGTCTGTTGGTCGACGCGTGGAGTAATTGAATCGACGCCGTTCTGGTCGAACTGAGCCAATATCAATAGCAGGCGCGCGAGGCGTCTTTCGCTGGAATTGAATAAATGATTGATGACGTCGGCTTCCAGCCGATCGACGCGGACTAAGAGAAAATCGGCAAACCAGCCGGCAAAAGACGTGTCGGTGCGCATTGCCCGGGCCACCGCAGAAGACGGCATTCGAACGATCCGGCAGTCGCTCAAGGCGATGGCGGTGGCAAAATGAATCCGATGCCCGCGTAACCCGCACTCACCAAAAAACTCACCGGCCTGTACAATGCCGATCACGCCCTCTTTGCCGATTTTGGAAATGACGGAGTCCTTGACTCGCCCCGACGCAAGAAAAAACACCTCGTCGGTGTCGTCACCCTGTCTAAAGATGACTTGGCCCGCCCTTATCTGCGCAATGCTGCCGTTGCATAGACGAAGAAGCATGTGCCAGTCGAACTGGCTCCGCTCCTTCCTATCCACAGCATCATGCATCCGTCGGTGTCAGTCGCTAACAACGGGGAGTGTGATGCGTAGCGCAACTTTTAGTTAGGAAAAATACGTACGCGCTCTAAGGATAACTACTTAGGCCCAAGTGCCGCCGGTTTCGGCGCGCCTGACGAGGCGGGATTTTGCGCCAGGTCGCCGGTGCCCTTCCAAGGCTTTCAGCGTGGGCGCTTCGTCGCCGGCTCGATGCCAAGCTCCGTCGCTATCTGTC
>CAYWNY010000064.1:0-19384 GCA_964459765.1 uncultured Hyphomicrobiales bacterium
CCGAAACCAAGGCCCCCACCGCGCGGCCGCTGTCGCCGCACCTGCAAATCTACCGCCTGACGCTGACGATGATGATGTCGATCGTGCATCGCATCACCGGCTTCAGTCTCTATGTCGGCACGCTGTTTCTGGCCTGGTGGCTTCTGGCCGCCGCATCCGGGCCGCCCGGCTACGCCAAGTTCGAATGGTTCGCCGGCTCGATCATCGGTCGCTTGATCCTGTTCGGCTACACTTGGGCGCTGATCCACCACATGCTCGGCGGCATCCGCCATCTGATCTGGGATACCGGCCGCGGGCTCGGCCCGAGCGAGCGCGAATGGCTTGCCGCCGCCAACCTGATCGGCTCCATCGCGATCACCGCGCTGCTGTGGCTGTTCGGCCTGCTGGCGATGGGAGGCCCGCGATGAGCGAAGCTTCGCCCAAGCACATCCGCACCCCGCTGTCGCGCGTGCGCGGCTTTGGCGCCGCGCATTCCGGCACCTCTCACTTCTGGCGCCAGCGGTTGACCGCGGTCGCCAATATTCCGCTCACCATCGCGGTGGTGGTGATCATCGTCATGCTGCTCGGCCGCAACCAGGCGGCGGTAGCGCAGATTCTCGGCTCACCGCTCGTCGCCATCATCATGCTGTTGTTCATCGCCTCGATCACCACGCATATGAGGATCGGCATGCAGGTGATCATCGAAGATTACGTGCACGACGAGACGGGAAAGTTCGTGCTGATCATGGCGAATACATTTTTCTGCATCGCCGTCGGGCTCGCCTCGGCCTACGGCATCCTCAAGCTTTCGTTCGGAGTGTGAGAGCATGGCAGCGGGCGAAGCCAACGGAGGAGCAGCGCCGACGGTCAACGGCCGCGCTTATCCGATCGAGGATCACGCTTACGACGTGGTGATCATCGGCGCCGGCGGCGCCGGCTTGCGCGCCGTCGTCGGCTGCAGCGAAGCGGGTTTGCGCACCGCCTGCATCACCAAGGTCTTCCCCACGCGCTCGCATACGGTGGCGGCGCAGGGCGGGATCGCGGCCGCGCTCGGCAACATGGGCGAGGACGACTGGCGCTGGCACATGTACGACACGGTCAAGGGCTCCGACTGGCTCGGCGACCAGGACGCCATTGAATATATGTGCCGCAACGCCCCGGACGCCGTCTACGAACTGGAGCATTGGGGCTTGCCGTTCTCGCGCCGCGAAGACGGCAAGATCTATCAGCGGCCGTTTGGCGGCATGACTACGCATTATGGCAAAGGCACCGCGCAGCGCACTTGCGCCGCCGCCGACCGTACCGGCCATGCCATGCTGCACACGATGTATGGTCAGGCGCTCCGGCATTCGGCCGAGTTTTACATCGAATATTTCGCCATCGATCTGATCATGGACGATGAAGGCCGCTGCCGCGGTGTCGTAGCGCTTAACCTGGAAGACGGCACGATCCATCGTTTTTCCGCACAGATGACGGTGCTGGCGACCGGTGGCTACGGCCGCGCTTATGCCTCGTGCACCGGCGCGCACACCCAGACGGGCGACGGCAACGCCATGGTGCTTCGCGCCGGCCTGCCGCTTGAAGATATGGAATTCGTGCAGTTTCACCCGACCGGCGTCTATGGCGCGGGCGTGCTGATCACCGAGGGCGCCCGCGGCGAAGGCGGCTATCTGGTCAACTCCGAGGGCGAGCGCTTCATGGAGCGCTACGCACCCTCGGCCAAGGACCTCGCCTCGCGCGACGTGGTATCGCGCGCCATGACCATCGAAATTCGCGAAGGCCGCGGCGTCGGTCCGAAAAAAGACCACATCTTCCTGCACCTCGACCATCTCGACCCGAAGGTGCTGGCCGAACGGTTGCCGGGCATCACTGAATCGGCACACATCTTTGCCGGCGTCGATCTCACCCGCGAGCCGGTGCCGATCGTGCCGACCGTGCATTACAACATGGGTGGCATCGCCACCAATTATCACGGCGAAGCGCTGACCAAGAAGGACGGTAATCCCGACCACGTCATTCCCGGCCTGATGGCGCTCGGCGAAGCGGCCTGCGTTTCAGTGCACGGCGCCAACCGGCTCGGCTCCAATTCCCTGATCGATCTGGTGGTGTTCGGCCGCGCCGCCTCGTTGCGCTGCGCCGAAATCCTGACGCCCCACGACAAGCAGCCGGAACTGTCGAAGGATTCAGCCGAGCGGGCGCTGTCGCGCCTCGACAAATACCGCTACGCCTCGGGCGGAACGCCGACCGCGCAATTGCGCACCGAGATGCAGCAGGTGATGCAGACCAACTGCGCGGTGTTCCGTACCGCCGAGGTACTGCAGGAGGGCTCGAAGCTGATCCACGAAGTGTTCGAGGGCGCGGCCGACATCCGCGTCACCGACCGCTCGCTGATCTGGAATTCGGACCTGGTCGAGACGCTGGAATTCGTCAATCTGATCGAGCAGGCTGTGGTCACCGTCGACTCAGCGTTCAACCGCACCGAAAGCCGCGGCGCGCATGCGCGCGAGGATTACCCGGAGCGCGACGACCACAATTGGATGAAGCACACGCTCGCTTGGCTCGACACGCAGACCGGCAAGGTTACCATCGACTACCGGCCGGTGCACACCTACACCCTGACCAACGACGTGTCCTACATCGAGCCGAAGAAGCGGGTTTACTGAGCGAATTATTTGAGGATTCAATGGCCCAGTTCACACTCCCCAAAAATTCAAAAGTTGGCGAAGGCAAGACCTGGCCGCATCCGGCCAAGGCCAAAGCCGAACACGAATTCCGCATCTACCGCTGGAATCCGGACGACGCCGAGAACCCGCGTCTCGACACCTATTACGTCGATACCGGCGATTGCGGGCCGATGGTGCTCGATGCGCTGATCTGGATCAAAAACAAGGTCGATGCGACGCTGACATTCCGCCGCTCCTGCCGCGAAGGCATTTGCGGCTCCTGCGCGATGAACATCGACGGTACCAACACGCTTGCCTGCACCAAAGCAATGAGCGAGGTCTCGGGCGCGGTGCGCATCTACCCGCTGCCGCATATGGCGGTGGTCAAGGATCTGGTCCCCGACCTCACCAACTTTTACGCCCAGCACGCCTCGATCAAGCCGTGGCTGCAGACCGTTTCGCCAACGCCGCAGAAGGAGTGGAAGCAAAGCCACGAAGACCGGCAAAAGCTCGACGGGCTTTATGAGTGCATTCTCTGCGCCTGCTGCTCGACCTCCTGCCCGAGCTACTGGTGGAATTCCGACCGCTATCTCGGCCCGGCCGCGCTTCTGCAGGCACAACGCTGGCTCTCGGATTCGCGCGACGAAGCGACCGGGGAGCGGCTCGATGACTTGGAAGATCCCTTTCGCCTTTATCGGTGCCACACCATCATGAATTGCGCCAAGGCCTGCCCAAAGCATCTCAACCCGGCCAAGGCCATCGCCGAGATCAAGCGCACGCTGGTCGAGCGGCAGGTGTAGCCCGCCCCCGCGGGGCGCACGGAAAATCGGCCGCCGACTGCCGGCACGTGAGGCGGTCCGCCACAAAGTCCGCGTGCGATGCGCTTTGACGCAAGCCCCGGAACGAACGCCGGCGATGCACGTTAGTCTTGGGGACTTAGCCCACAACCGATCAAGGGTGCCGCGCCCGGGCGCCGGCTTCGACAACGGTGCATCGAAAGACTATGACGATGAGAACAGATGGCGTCGCGGACCCCAAACAGCCGCTGACTGAGCTCGGCGCTCCGATCCAAACCCCTCCGCAACAGCTCGACCAAGCGGTCAAATCCCAGGGCGGCAATCCAACGCCGGGAAGTCTGTCGCGACGAGACGATCAGCGCCGCCAGCGCCTGCCGGTGAGCCGACTGCAGGCGCACTAGGCCGCGTACATATTCGTGACATCGTCTTAGCCCCAAGAAAGCCGACCTGGGAGGGGCCTTTCCCTGATGCCAACTTGTCCGCACTGACGAGTGCGTGCTGCCCAGCTATTCTCCCCAGCTGTCCCCACCGTGCGGGCACCGGAAAAGGAATACGACCGTGAGCCATCTATCCGCTTTGCAACTGCCGGGCCTGAAACCCGAAGATTTTGCGCGGCTCGGCCCATTCCTTCAAAACTTCGCCACGAGTCGCCGCGGGCTAATGCTCGCGCCGTTGCTCGCGGCTCTGCCGGCGAGCCTCGACAGCGAGCCAGCGCTGGCGATCGACCCAAATGAGACGCAAGTCACGCTGCCCGACCAATTCCACTGGCAGCCCGGGTGGCCCGGTGCGCCAGCACAGTCAGTCGAGACGGTACCGGTGTTCGGTGCGACCGACAAACCTGGGCCGTATGTGGTGCTGATCAAGTGGCATCCGGGCTACATGAGCGCGCCGCATACCTACGTCACGGACCGACTGTGTTTTGTTATCTCCGGCACGTGGTGGGTCAACTCCGGTGCGAATGCGGCTTCGTTCGCCGCGTCGCGCACACGCCGCACTATGACGGCGTGAAAAAGGGCGGCAAGGAGCCGGCAGTCATCGGCATCTTCGGCCAAGCTCCGATCGATTTTAAACTGACGGACCCAGCCGAACCGCCGATTAGGGAAGTTTAGAAAACGGATTGTCGCGGGCCGCGACGACCTGCGCTGGCATTTACAAGCACGCGGCTAGTCCAATTTCAGCTTCCGTTTCCGCTGCCCGAGTGTGCGCAGGCGAAGCGCATTGAGCCGGATGAAGCCTTCGGCATCGCGCTGGTCGTAGGCGACCGCGCCTTCTTCGAAAGTCACTAGGTCCTGATCGTACAGCGAGTATTTGCTCTCGCGCCCGACCACGCCGACGTTGCCCTTGTAGAGCTTGAGCCGCACCGATCCGGTGACGAATTCCTGGCTCTTGTCGATTGCCACTTGCAGCATTTCGCGCTCAGGCGAGAACCAGAAACCGTAATAGATCAGTTCGGCGTATTTCGGCATCAACTCGTCTTTGAGGTGAGCGGCGCCGCGATCGAGCGTGATCTGCTCGATGCCGCGATGCGCGGCCAGCAGAATTGTGCCGCCCGGCGTCTCATACATGCCGCGCGACTTCATGCCGACAAAGCGGTTTTCGACCAGATCGAGCCGACCGATGCCATGGGCGCGGCCGAGCGTATTGAGCTGCCTCAGTAACGCCGCCGGCGACAGCCGCTTGCCGTCGATGGCGACCGCATCGCCCTTTTCGAAATCGACCGTGACATAGGCCGGCTCATCGGGCGCGGCACTGGGATCGACGGTGCGCGAATACACGTAGTCCGGCACTTCCTCGCCGGGATTTTCCAGGACTTTGCCTTCCGACGAGGTGTGCAGGAGATTCGCGTCGGTCGAGAATGGCGCTTCGCCGCGTTTGTCCTTGGCGATCGGAATCTGATTCTTCTCGGCAAAGACGATCAGCGCTTCGCGCGACTTGAAATCCCATTCGCGCCAGGGCGCGACGACTTTCACGTCTGGCTTGAGTGCGTAATAGGACAGCTCGAACCGCACCTGGTCGTTGCCCTTGCCGGTGGCACCATGCGCTACCGCATCGGCGCCGACCTGTTCGGCGATTTCGATCTGCCGCTTGGCAATGAGCGGCCGCGCGATCGAGGTGCCGAGCAGGTATTGGCCCTCATAAAGCGTGTTCGCCCGGAACATCGGAAACACATAGTCGCGGACGAATTCCTCGCGCAAATCCTCGATGAAGATGTTCTGCGGCTTGATGCCGAGCATCAGCGCCTTCGCCCGCGCCGGCTCGAGCTCCTCGCCCTGGCCGAGATCGGCGGTGAAGGTCACCACCTCGCAGCCGTAAGTGGTTTGCAGCCACTTCAGGATGATCGAGGTGTCGAGCCCGCCCGAATAGGCCAGCACCACTTTTTTCACGTCGCCTTTGGACATCGCTAAAAGCCCTGCGCGGCGGCAAGCCGCCTAAAAATCCGCGCGGACTATAGGCAGGCGTGGGATCGAAGCAAGCCGCCCGCTTCGGATGAAATCCTTTTAGGAGCTTTGGCTCTTGCGCCCGGTCAGCGCCGCAAACGCTTCGCGAATAGCGCGCCCGGCGCGCTCCAGCAGCCGTTCGACCGTTGTGTCGGTGAGTCGCGTTCCGCGCCAGCGATAGATCAGGCCGTGGGCAGTCCAGATCACCAAGAACATCAACACGCCGGCAAACACGCAATCGGTGAAGAAATGCGCGCCGCTTGCCATGCGCAGCACGGCCAACGCCGCGCCGAAGGCGAGCGCGCCGGCATAAGCAAGCGCCCGCCATTGCACCGGGGCGAGCGCCGCCGGCGCTATGGTCCAGAACGCGCCGGACGGTTCGCCGGCGATGAAGGAGCAATTGTCCGTGCACGGTCCGCCAAAATCCCACCACGGCGTGAAGCGCTCGTTGCCGCCCAGCTGCACGACGTCTTCCGGCCGCATGCGCGCGGAGTGCTGTTTCAAGACCCCGTTGGTAAGTATCCCCGGGCCGAGCGCGAGCGTAGCGATCAGAAACAAGGCGGCGCGCCCGGGAATAAGCATCGGCCGGTTCGGCCAGATCAGTTTTCCGGCGACGGCAAGAAAGGCCGGCGCGACCAGAAGCGTGATCAGTAAAGTCGCCGCATCGCGCGCATATTCGACCCAGTCGTTTCGCCAGCCGCTGAATTTGTGGGTGGCCGGGTCGTAGAACAGCGCGGCGATGGAAAGATCGAGCTGCGGGAACAGCGCGAACACGACCCCGACCACCACGGCGATGGTGAGCGCGACGACAAGCCCGGTGCGATTCATGCGCTTTTTGTCCAAGCTCCGGCGCGGCGGCCGGCGAACAACCAATAAACCAGCCCGCCGGCAATACCGGAAGCGGCGATGATCTCGCGCTCATGCGAAAAATAGGTTTCGGGGTCGTTCATATCGCCCGTCAAATCGATGCCATAGGACATAGCCAGCGCCAGCGCGCCACCCAGCGCCGCATAGATTAAGACCGAGCGCAGGGCGAACGTTTCGGCAATCGCGACCATCGCCAAGGCCGGCAGAAAGGCCACACCGCCGATTATCGCCGCGCCGACCGCAACAATCGCCCACGCCGCGACCGGTGGAAATCCGGCCGCGATTACATCGTCCCAGTGCGGGGTGAGCATGCCGAGCGTAAAAACCGCCGACGCGGCCGCACTCGCCAATGCATAAGCAAAAAGCATCATGACGATCCGGCCTGCAGCTGCCATCGACGGCCCTAGCGGTCCCCACTAATCCGTCATCGCCATAGCGCGCAGCGCCATGCGCTCGCGGGCCGAGAGCTTTTCCGTCGCGCTTTTGAGCTGGCCGCAGGCGGCGAGGATATCGCGCCCGCGCGGCGTGCGCACCGGTGAGGCGTAGCCGGCATTGAAAACGACTTCGGAAAATTTCTCGATCTGATCCCAGTCCGAGCATTCATAGATGCTGCCCGGCCAGGGATTGAACGGGATGAGATTGATCTTGGCGGGGATGCCTTTGAGGAGGCGCACCAAAGCGCGCGCATCGGCCAGCGAATCGTTGACGCCCTTGAGCATGACATATTCGAACGTGATACGCCGTGCATTCGATAGCCCCGGATAATTGCGGCAGGCCTCGAGGAGCTCACGCAACGGGTATTTGCGATTGAGCGGCACCAACACGTCGCGCAGCTCGTCGGTGACGGCATGCAGCGACACCGCGAGCATCGAGCCGATTTCGGTGCCGGCCCGCGCGATATTCGGCACGACGCCGGACGTCGACAGCGTGATGCGGCGCTTCGAGATGCTCAAGCCGTCGCCGTCGGCGACGACATTGAGGCCGTCGCGCACCGCCCCGAAATTATAGAGCGGCTCGCCCATGCCCATCATGACGACGTTGGAGACGAGCCGCTTCTCCGGCTCGGCGCCGCCGGGCGCGGCCGCACGCTGCCAGTCGTTGAGCCGGTCGCGCGCCAACACCACCTGGCCGACAATCTCGCCGGCGGTCAGATTGCGCACCAGGCGCTGTGTGCCGGTGTGGCAGAACGTGCAATTGAGCGTGCAGCCAACCTGGCTCGAGACGCACAAGGTGCCGCGATCGGTGTCGGGAATATAGACGCATTCGACGTCGTGCGGCGCCCCGGCAACTTCGCCCGGCAGCCGCAGAAGCCATTTGCGCGTGCCATCGACGGAGACTTGCTCGGCGGCGACTTCGGGCCGCGCCGCGGTAAAGCGCGCCGCAAGCTCGCCGCGCAGCTCCTTCGACAACGTCGTCATGGCGTCGAAGTCGTCGGCGCCACGCACGTAGAGCCAGTGCCAGACTTGCTGTACGCGCATGCGCTGTTGCCGCTCGGGCACGCCGGCTTCGCCCAGCGCCTGCACCAGCTCCGCGCGCGAAAGGCCGACAAGCGACGGCTTTGCCGGCGCGACATAGCGCTCCAGCGGCCGCTTTTCGATGGCGGCGAAATCCTCCGGCTGTTGCGCGACGAGCGGGGCGGTCATGGTTAATCCAGCTGAGATTTAGATTTCACGGCATACATAAGTCCTTACCGAAGAACGGAAAGGACTTTCTGCGCGCCCCATGCGCAGTCTTCACTTACAGTCTTGGTCCGAGCGGTCTAGCGCCTGCGCAAAACCTTTGAGCGAAAAGGTGTCGGTAGAGCGGGTGCCGTGCGACGAGGTCCCTTTGACTACCGCATTCTGGCCGGCGCGCATGGCGTCAAGCAAACGCTGCTCTTCGGCTGCATTCTTGATCCAGGCGCCGTCCTGCTGGGTGTAAAGCGCAAACGAAGTCGAGCCGACATCCAGCGTCGCCTCCGCGCTCGGCTTAAACGGGTAGCCGATGACGATCGAGATTTCGTTGCTCACCTTATCGGCTGGCCGGCTGGAGATGAACATGAAGGTCGGATTGCGCGACTTGCCAGACGGGCTGGTCTCCGAGGAGGCCGGCTTGGCGATGGCAAAGCAAATCTTCTTGCCGCCCGGCGAGGCTGTGTAGGCGCCCCAGTCGCCGTATTGGCCAAGCAGCGTCGGTTTGGTTCCGCCGGCCGCGGCAGTGGCCGGTTCGGCAGTGGAGGCGGCGGCGGCCGGCTTAGGTTTCGGCTTTTTTTGCGCGGGAGCGGCAGCAGCCGGAGCCGATTGGTCCGGGGATGGCTGTTGCGCGAGCGCCGGCCCTGCATAAGCCGCAACGGCGAGCAGCGACGGCAAAAGCCACCATCGTGGATGGACGAGCATTAAGCCTCCCCGATCGGGATCGCGCCGGTTAAAATCCAAGCCCTTCAACAAGCCCTTCAACTTTAACCCATTTCCGACGGGGAGGGAACGAAATCGGGCCGCGAAAACGGGCCGAAAAGTCGCGTCCTGGTGTTCCCCGCCGGCCGACGCCGACAAAAGGTGACGGCCAGCACATCATCCCGCTACCGGCACCGATTGAATGGCACCATGTCGCTGACAGACGGGAACAACGCAGCGGGGTCAAGGGCATCGGCGCAGTACACTGGCGCCTATTGCCGACAACAAGGCCCAACTCCGGACGATCTCCTGGTCGCAGTGGGCGTACAGCGCGACGGCCAGGCGTTTACTGCTTTGTTCGATCATTTCGGACCGCGCGTACGGGCGCAGATGCTGCGCCGGGGCGGCACCGCGGCGGCGGCGGACGATCTCGCCCAAGACGTCATGGAAACCATCTGGCGCAAGGCCCATCTCTACGACCCGACTCAATCGGCGGCGGTGACCTGGATTTTTCAGATCGCCCGCAACCGCCGCGTCGACATCGGGCGCCGCAGCCGCGAATACTATTGCGCCATCGATGACTTTTTCGACATTCCCGACACAGCGGAAGCCAATGACGACCGGCTTGATGCCGCCCAGCGCCGCGAGCACGTGCGCGCCGCCCTCGGCACTTTGCCGCATGAGCAGGTCACGATCATCAACCTCGCGTTCTTCGAGGGGCTGTCGCACAGCGCGATTGCGCAGCAGCTCAAACTGCCGCTCGGAACGGTGAAATCGCGGCTCCGACTCGCCTGCACGCGCTTGCGCCGCCTCTTAGCCGACGCCGGCCTGACCGACGCGGCCGTTGCCGGCTAAAGCACCTCGACCTCCCCACTTCCAATCGTCGCGGCTTCCGTGCTTATGACGTTGCGGCGCGGCGTCCGCTCGCGCCGAAAGGACAGCCATGAAAGCCATTGTCTGCACCCATTTTGGAACCCCGGAAGAGCTAGAATTTGTCGACATCCCGGAGCCGCAACCTGGCCCGGGCGAAGTCGTCGTACGCATCAAAGCCGCGGCGCTTAATTTCTTCGACCTGTTGATCATTGCCGGCAAATATCAGAACAAGCCGCCGTTTCCGTTTTCGCCGGCATCGGAATTTGCCGGCGTCGTCGAAAACGTCGGCACCGGCGTCACCGTGTTTAAGCCGGGCGACCGGGTGATGGGCTCAACCGGTTGGGGCGCGGCACGCGAGGCCATCGCCACCGCCGGCGATCGCTTGGTGAAGCTCCCTGATGATCTCGACTTCGAGCGCGCCTCGGGATTGACCGTAACTTACGCCACCACGCTCTATGGCTTGCGCGAACGTGGCGAACTCAAAGCCGGCGAAACGCTGGTCGTGCTCGGCGCCTCCGGTGGCGTCGGGCTCGCCGCTATCGAACTCGGCAAGATCATCGGCGCGCGCGTCATCGCCTGCGCCTCCTCCGACGAGAAGCTTGCTTTTGCGCGCTCGCACGGCGCCGACGAAACCGTCAACTATACCACCGACAATTTGCGCGACGCGCTTAAGCGGCTGGGCGGGGCCCGCGGCATCGACGTCGTCTACGACCCGGTCGGCGGAGATTACGCCGAGCCGGCTTTGCGCTCGCTCGGCTGGGAAGGCCGCTATCTGGTGATCGGCTTTGCCGCCGGCGAAATTCCGAAAATTCCGCTCAATCTGGTGCTGCTCAAGAGCTGCGACATCCGCGGCGTGCTTTGGGGCGGCTGGACCTTGCGCGACCCACAAGGCCAGTGCGCGCTGATGCAAGAGATCGTGCGCTGGTGCGCCGAAGGCAAACTCAGCGCGCATGTGCATGCGGTCTATCCATTGGCCGACACCGCCAACGCGCTCAAGGCCATCGCCGACCGCAAGGTCATGGGCAAGATCGTGCTGCAGCCGTAAAAATCAGCCCGCTAATTTGTCCATCGTCTCGGCGAGTTTGACGTCGAGCTCGGTCAAACCGCCGGCATCATGCGTCGACAGCGTGACGTTGACTGTCTTGTAAACGTTCGACCATTCCGGATGGTGGTCCATTTTTTCGGCCACGAGTGCGACCCGGGTCATAAAGCCGAAGGCGGCGTTGAAGTCGGCGAACACGAACGTCTTTGCGATCGCGTCGCGGCCTTTCACGTCGCTCCAGCCCGACAACTTGCCAAGTGCGCGGCTGCGCGCGTCACCGGTCAGCTTTTGCGCCATACCAACCTACCATGCCCAACCTCATGCTCTCGCCCAAATGCCCTCGAAAATAGGCGGGCAAATGACTACCTAGCAAGCACTAGCTACCCGGCACGCGTGCCCAAGAGGCCGCCCTCGGCAGTGCGCAGAGAGGCTATCATGTCCTGGTCCATCAATATCGGATCGGTTGCCGCCACGATAGTGAAGGTCCATGTGACCTTCCTTTTGCTGCTGGCCTGGATTTTCGGCGTCGAATACATTTCGGGCGGACCGCAAGAAGCGTTGAACAGCCTGTTGTTCGTCGTGCTGTTGTTTCTGTGCGTGCTATTGCATGAATTCGGCCACATCCTGACCGCGCGGCGTTTCGGCGTACGCACGCCCGACGCCCTGGGGACCGTCGTCGGACCGCAGCGCCGCCCAACCGGCGCGCCCAAGCGGCCGTGGCATCGGCCAAATTTCCGCCGCGGCCGGTGATTAACCAAAGTGGTTGTTGCGCGATCGCGTCCGTGCCGCGGATACCGCCAAGCGTCCGGCCCGTGTGTTAGGATTAACTATGCCTGGAGAACTGCCACACCGTCATTTGGCCATGAAGCTCTGGCTCTCCCAAGGCTTCGGGCAGGCGAAGCATGACGCGAACATCGGTCTCGAGTCGCTCGAGCACTTGATGCGCAATCGGCTCCGCATGTTTTTGCGGCACACCTGGATTGTGACGATCCTGGGAACGCTCATTATCGGCGCGCTGGTGTGGTGGCTGGTCTACATCACCATCGCACCGACCGACATGAAGGTTGCCGCCGGTCCGGCCGACAGCGCCAATGTCAAGCTTGTGCAATTGTTGACGCAGAGATTCGTCGCCGACCGCGACAAGGTGCAGCTGTCTCTGATTCCGACCGACGGGCCGCAGCAAAGCCTGCAAACCATCACCGATAAAGCCGCCGACCTCGCGATCATCCCGAGCACGATCGACAATTCACCCGATCTGCCGGTGGTGGCGATCCTGCGGCAGAACGTGATGGCGCTGATTGTGCCGGCGCCGCCGCCACTGCCGCCCCAGCCGAAGAAAGAGATCGCGAAGGAGGCTCCGCCGCCGGCCAAGAAGGAAGCGGCCGCGCCAGAGAAGCCGGAAAAGGCTGCGACCGCCAAAGTCGGCAAAGCCGCCGCCAAGAACGCCAAACCGGCCAAGACGGCGAAGAACGAAAAAGCCGACAACGCCGACAAAAAGACTAAGGGCGCCAAGGGCGCCAAAACCGCGGACAAGGGAGCCGATAACGACGAAGACGAGGAGGCCGACGACAAGAGCGGCGCCACGGGCGGCGGCGATTCCGATACCGCCGCCGACGCCAACAAGCTCGACAAGGTGACCAAGCTCGCCGGTCACCGCGTCGGCATCGTCACCGGCAACGAGGCGACGCCTGAGCTATTGGATATCGTGCTCAATCACTACGGCGTTCCGGCAGCGCAGGTGCAGATCTCCCAGATCGATCCCAAGAACGTGGCCGACGCTGTGAAAGCCCAGCAGGTCGACGTGCTGTTCGTCGCCGGCGCCGCCACCGGTCAAGCCATCAACGAGGTAGTGACGGGGGCCACGCTGAATGGCCAGCCGCCGAGTTTCATCGCCGTCGACCAGGCCGAAGGCATCGCTAAGCGCAACCTGGCATTCAACTCTATCGACATCCCGGCCGGGACTTTCGGCGGCAATCCGCCGACACCCGACGACACGCTGACCACCTTGAGCTTTGGCGAATACCTGGTGGCGCGCAAATCGTTCAGTCACGACGGCGTCGCCAACCTGGCGCGGCTGATCTTCACGTCGCGGCTCGCGCTCGCCGCCGCCATGCCCGGCGAGGTCAAGATCGAAGCGCCCTCGACGGACAAGGATTCGACTGTCGTCGTGCATCCGGGCGCGCTCGCTTATCTCACCGACGACCAGAAGACGTTCTTCGACAAATACGGCGACGACATCTTCTACGGCCTACTGATCTTTCCGATCTTCGGCTCGGCGATCGCCGGCGTAGCGAGTTATTTCCGCAGCAGCGGCCGCACCAAGCGGCTGCGGCTGTTGCAGGGGCTGCTCGATCATGTCCGCAAGGCACATACTTCGCCGTCGCTTGCAGCGCTCGATCAACAGCAGGCCGACGTCGACCGGTTGGTGGTGGTGATCATCCACCAGACCGAGACCGAGGAATACGATCAGACCGTGCAGATGTCGTTCTCGCTGGCGCTCGATCACGTTCGCTTTGCCATCGCCAGCCGCCGCGCCGTGCTGCTCGGGCCGCCCGATAACGAGGCCTCCGCCGAGACGCAGTCGGCGACAGAGACCCAGTTCGCGGCCGAATAGGCGCGTTAATCGGCGACTGCGACTGCTTCGATCTCGATCAGCAGGTCTTCAAGGAACAGCCCGGACACCTGGACCAAAGTACTGGCCGGCGGGATCGCGCCGGCGAGGAACCGGTCACGCGCCTTGCGGTAAGCCGCAATTTGTTTCACGTCGCGCATGAACACCGTGATCTTGGCGACGTCGCGCGGCGCGCAGCCGACCGCCGCCAGCGCCGCGGTGAGATTGCGAAAGACCTGATCCGCCTGCGCTTCCATGTCGCCCTTGCCGACGATATTTCCTCGTCCGTCGAGTGCGACCTGCCCGGCGATATAGACAATCCGGCCTTGTCGAATTTCCGCCACATGCGAATAACCCGTCGGCGGTGAGATTGCGGCAGGATTGACGAAATTGATCTTGCTCGTGTTGGCGTTCATGGTTCGCTTCCTCCAAGGAAATATCACGACCGCGCGGCTCACCGCCGGCCGCAAAATTTATCGCATCGCTGATCGCGGGGCCGCGGGCTTAACCTGATTTCCGCAGCGCCGCGACGGCAGCAGGAGCGCTTTCCTCGCCGCGGGCGCGACGTGCTTGCATCGAATAGAACGAAGCATTCTGTTCGCCGCGCAAGGCTTCGCGCGTGAATTGGATCATGTGGTGGGCTACGATACCGATTTTGAGTGTCGTATCGATCTGGCCGCGCCGCAGCGCATGCAATGCCGCGCGCCAAAATGGCCGGCGGTAGTCGGAGGCAATCCCGATGTGCCAGAAAACGTTCACAATCAGCACGAGCATCATGCGGATATTGTTCCAGGTGAGCTTGCCCCGCACCGCGCCGATTGAACGGTTGGCATAAGTGGCGTCGACTTGATGAGCAAGGCGTTGAAACAGACGCTCGGGGTCGTAGGCATGGGCAATGCAACGCCGCCACGTCTCGACCACTTCATCATGGGGGCGCAGGAAACGCACATTGCTTTCGAGCCCAGCGTCGTCAGCGATCACGCGGCCAGCCCGATGCAGGCGGTCCCAAAGCGGCGTCTTCGGCAGCGCTTGGAGCAGATTGATGGTCAGGATCGGCACACGCGAGGCGTCGATGAAAGCCTTGAGCCTCGCCTCGGTATCGGCAGTGTCGGTATCGAGCCCGAGAATGATGCCCGAGGTCACTTCGAAGCCGTAGGAGTTGAGCGTGGCAATCGAACCCAGTATCGGCAGTGTCGCATTTTGCTCCTTGCGCATGTGCTTGAGTGCATCGACTTCCGGCGTCTCGATGCCGACGAATATCGTCTCGAACTCCGCTTGCCGCATCAGCTCTAGGATCTCGTTCTGCTTGGCGATATTGAGCGTCGCCTCGCACGCGAACTGAAGCGGAAAACCGCGATGCTTTTGCCAAGCGATCAGATGCGGCAACATCTCGCGCGTGGCCTTGCGGTTGCCGATGAAATTGTCGTCGACGAAATATATGACGCTCGGGTGGTAGCGCTGCGCCAGCATGGCGTCGAGTTCGGCAGCGATCTGCTGCGGTGTTTTCAGCCGCGGCTGCCGGCCGTACAGCGCCGGGATGTCGCAGAACTCGCAGCGATAGGGGCAACCGCTGGAAAACTGCAGCGAGCCGAGCAGATACCGATCGAGCCGGATGAGATGATAGGCCGGGATCGGAAAGTCCGGGAGCGGCAGCCGCTCGACCGTCTCGAACCGCACTTGCGCCCGAGGCGGCGCGCAGCTTTCGTCGAAAGTGGCGATCAGCCGATCGGTCCCGTCGCCGATTTCGCCGACATGCAGGTAGTCGAACTCCGGGTACATCTCCGGGGCGCCCGATACCGACGGTCCACCGAGCGCGGTGACCTTACCGGCGGCTGTTGCCCGCCTTGCGATGTCGTGAATCTGCGGCGCCTGCACATGCATGCCGCTGACCATAACGACATCGGCCCAGGCGAAATCGGCTGCGCTGGCGGGCTTCACGTTCTCGTCGATGAAGCGGACCGGCCAACCTTCCGGCATGTAGGCCGCGATCAGCAATAGGCCCTGCGGCGGCATGAAGGCGCGCACCCGGCCGAATAAATGATAGGCGTGGGAGAACGTGCCGAACGAGGGCGAATAAGCGGGAAACACACATAAAATGTTGCGCTTATTGCGGGTCGAATGCGGGAAACGCAAAGGCCCTCTCCCGGTTTGCCTGGCTGCGACCTCCCGTCTGGAGCGCAGCGGCAACGCCTAAATGTTAACTCTACCATAGCTCTGCGACGTGACATTGTGCATTGCGAAAAAACCGCCGCTGACTATATTCGCGACGAACGCGGGCCCTTCGGGGCCCGCAACGATTTAAGGCCGCCCGCTCCCATGAATCTTCGCAACATCGCCATCATTGCCCACGTCGACCACGGCAAAACCACTCTGGTCGACCGCTTGCTGCAGCAATCGGGCGCCTTTCGCGAGAATCAGCGCGTTGCCGAGCGAGCGCTTGATTCCAACGATCTTGAGCGCGAACGCGGCATCACCATCCTCGCCAAGGCCACGTCAATTCTTTGGCACGACGTGCGCATCAATATCGTCGATACGCCCGGCCACGCCGATTTCGGCGGCGAGGTCGAGCGCATTCTCAATATGGTCGACGGGGCGCTGGTGCTGGTCGACGCCGCCGAAGGGCCGCTGCCGCAGACCAAATTCGTCGTCTCCAAAGCCCTCAAGATGGGCCTCAAGCCGATCGTCGTCATCAACAAGGTCGATCGCCCCGACGCCCGGCCGACCGAAGTCGCCAACGAAGTCTTCGACTTGTTCGCGGCACTCGATGCCAGCGAAGAGCAGCTCGATTTCCCGATGCTTTACGGCTCGGCCAAACAGGGCTGGATGGCCACCGATCCGGCCGGCCCAAATGATAACGGCATGGCGCCGTTGTTCGATCTCGTCGTCCGTCACGTGGCGCCGCCGCAGGTGGAGGACGGCCCGTTCCGTATGCTCGGCACCATCCTCGAAGCCAATTCCTATCTCGGCCGCATCGTCACCGGCCGCATCTTCTCGGGCTCGGTGAAACCCAACCAACCGGTCAAAGTCCTCGACAGCAACGGCGAACTGATCGAGGAAGGGCGTATCACCAAAGTTCTGGCGTTCCGCGGGCTGGAGCGCACGCCAATCGAAGAGGGCTTCGCCGGCGACATCGTCGCCATCGCCGGACTGCCGGAGGCATTCGTTTCGCACACGCTGTGCGCACCGGAGGTCACCGAGCCGCTGCCGGCGCAGCCGATCGATCCGCCGACGCTCGCTATGACGTTTCGCATCAATGATTCGCCGCTCGCGGGCACGGAAGGCGACAAGGTGCAAAGCCGCGTCATCCGCGACCGGCTATTGCGCGAGGCGGAAGGCAACGTCGCGCTGCGCATTTCCGAATCAAACGAGAAAGATTCCATGGAAGTCGCCGGCCGCGGCGAATTGCAGCTCGGTATTCTGATCGAGACTATGCGCCGCGAGGGCTTCGAACTTTCGGTCTCGCGTCCGAAGGTGCTGTTTCAGCACGGACCGTCGGGCGAGCTTCTGGAGCCGATCGAAGAAGTCGTGATCGACGTCGACCAAGAACACGCCGGCATCGTGGTGCAAAAGCTTGCCGAGCGCAAAGGCGAAATGGTCGAGATGCGGCCCTCCGGCGGCGGCCGGGTGCGGCTGATCTTCTACGCGCCGACCCGCGGGCTGATCGGCTATCACGGCGAACTCTTGACCGACACGCGCGGCACCGCGGTCATGAACCGGCTGTTTCATGCCTACGGGCCGCATCGCGGCGACGTCACCAGCCGCCGCAACGGCGTCCTGATCTCCACCGATCAGGGCGAGGCGGTCGCGTATGCGATGTGGAATCTCGAAGACCGCGGGCCAATGATGATCGAGCCGGGCTGGCGGGTTTATCGCGGCATGATCGTCGGCGAGCACACCCGCGACAACGACCTTGAGGTCAATGTGCTCAAGGGCAAGAAGCTCACCAATATCCGCACGCACTCCAAGGACGAGGCGATCCGGCTGACGCCGCCGATCCGCATGACACTGGAAAAGGCGCTGGCCTACATCCAGGACGACGAATTCGTCGAGGTGACGCCGAAATCGGTGCGCTTGCGCAAGAAACTGCTCGATCCGAACGACCGCAAAAGAGAAGATCGGCGCAAGGAAGCGGAGCGCGTGTAAGGCGCCGAACGCGCGTGATTATCGTTCGGAACGGCTTAACGGCGGGCCGAAAACGACAACGCAACAAACCGCCAGGGCTCGCTGCGATTTACGACCGCCGGACCCTTGACGGAAATATCGCGCAACCGTGTCGCTCTTGCAACAGCCCTTTAGATTGTGACGCAAGCACAATTTTTTGTGCTCCGGCGATAGCGCGGCTTAGTCGTTTCGGTAATAATCCACATCGTTAGCGTTTCGTTACTCGTGGGACTTGAAGGCCGCGAACCCGCTTGCTTTGATGACGCAATGAGCACCGTCCTCATCGAGATTCGTCGTGCCAAGCCGAGCGATGCCGGCGCGGTGGCGGACGCGCACGATGACGCCTGGCGGGCGGCCTACCAGGGCATTATTCCCGGAACCGAACTCGAACGCCTGATCAATCGCCGGGGCGCAGCGTGGTGGGACTCGGCGATCCGCAAAGGCAGCCGCATCGCGCTCTTGCAATTTGGCGACAAGATCGCGGGCTACGCCAATTACGGCCGCAACCGCGCGCGCAGCCTGCATTATGACGGCGAAATCTACGAAGTTTATCTGCGGCCGGAATTCCAGGGCCTGGGCTTCGGCCGGCGGCTGTTTACCGCCGCGCGCCGCGACCTCGCGCAGAGCGGGCTTAAATCGCTGATCGTCTGGGCGTTGTCGGAAAACGATACTGCGGTCGAGTTTTATCGCGCGCTCAGCGGCAAGACCGTCGCTCGCTCGTCGGAAAAATTCGGCACGCGCGTGCTCGACAAAATCGCCTTCGGCTGGAACAGCTAAAAAGTTCACAAGTGCCGTAGTGCCGCGATCAGCGCCGCCGGCGCACCGGCAACGCGAATGCGTTTGGCGCGTGACTTGGCGCCGCCCGTCAGTTCGACCTGCGCAGACGCAACGCCCAAGGTTTTAGCGATCAGACGGCACAGCGCTGCGTTGGCTTCACCCTCGCTCGGCGCCGCTTCCACGCGAACTTTCAGTACGGCGCGGCTGTCTGCCCGGCGCTCGATGCCGTCGACCGCATCGCGGCCGCCGCGCGGCACAAGCCGCACATCGATGACGACACCGTCGGCCGTCGCCGTCCACGGTTCGTCGGCCACGACGCTCAGAAGACGTAAGGATAGATGTAATGCTCAATCACTCGCTGAATTAAAATAATGATCAGAAACAAGATGACCGGCGAAATGTCGATACCGCCGAGATTGGGCAGCAGGTTGCGGATCGGACGCAGCGCCGGCTCGGTAATGCGATAGAGAAATTCGCCGACCATGGCGATGGCTTGATTGCGGGTGTTCACGACATGAAATGCCACCAGCCACGAGAAGATCGCCGCCGCGATGACGATCCACATGTACAAATCGAGAGCGATCAGAATGACGTCGAAAAGAGCGCGCATGGCTGACTTGGTCGGTGATGTTCAGCGGAACCTAGCCATTTGCCGCGGCGCGAACAAGCGCAACCAGCGCGTCGGATTTAGCCCACCGCGCCATGGCTCCTTGCTTGCTTGGTAAGCCGTAGCCCGCGCAGCGGGCGAAGGCTGGTGGAGCCGAGGGGATTTGAACCCCTGACCTCCGCAGTGCGATTGCGGCG
>CAYWNY010000065.1:0-19295 GCA_964459765.1 uncultured Hyphomicrobiales bacterium
AAGCGCGACGCCATGCTGGCGTTTTTGCGTGCCAACAAGATCAACCACACCATCACCTCGGGCGGGCGCGATCCGAAGATCGGTATCATCACCACCGGCAAAAGTTATCTCGACGTCCGCCAGGCGTTCGACGAACTCGGCATCGACGAACTCAAATGCAACGAGCTTGGCATCCGGCTTTACAAAGTCGGCTGCCCCTGGCCGATCAGCCGGCGCGAATTGGCCGAATTTGCCGCCGGCCTCGATCTTATCATCGTCGTCGAAGAGAAGCGTTCGCTGATCGAAGTGCAGGTGCGCGAAGAGCTCTACGGCAACGTCAACCAGCCGGTCTGCATCGGCAAGCGCGACGAACAGGGCAACTGGCTGTTTCCTGTCAAGGGCGCCCTCGATTCCAACGATGTCGCCATTTGCATCGGCGAGCGGCTCCTGAAATACCACCGCAACGACGACATCGCGCACCGCGTTGCGCGCCTGAAAGAGTTGCAGCGCGTCGCCGCCGAGACGCGCGATATCGCGCAGCGGATTCCTTATTTCTGCTCGGGCTGTCCGCACAATTCCTCGACCGTGGTGCCGGAAGGCATGCGCGCCTATGCCGGCATCGGCTGCCATTTCATGGCGCAGTGGATGGACCGCTCGACGCTCGGCTACACGCAAATGGGCGGCGAGGGCGCCAACTGGATCGGCGAGGCGCCGTTCTCGACCCGCAATCACGTTTTCCAGAATCTCGGCGACGGCACCTACAATCATTCCGGCTACATGGCGATCCGTGCCGCGATCGCCTCGAATACCAACGTCACCTACAAGATCTTGTTCAACGACGCCGTGGCCATGACCGGCGGTCAGGCCAACGACGGTGGGCTCACGGTGCCGCAGATCGCCCGCCAGGTCGCCGCCGAAGGCGCCAAGCGCGTCGTCGTCGTCACCGACGAGCCGGACAAATATCCGCGCGATACCGTGTGGCCGCCGGGATTAACCGTCCATCATCGCGACGATCTGATGGAAGTGCAGACTTCGCTGGCCGCCATACCCGGCGTCACCGCGCTGATCTACGATCAGACCTGCGCCGCGGAAAAGCGCCGGCGGCGCAAGCGCCACACCTTCCCCGATCCCGACAAGCGCGTGATCATCAACGAAATGGTGTGCGAGGGCTGCGGCGATTGCGGCGTCAAATCGAACTGCGTGTCGGTGCAGCCGCTGGAGACCGAGTGGGGCCGCAAGCGCACCATCGACCAGTCGAGCTGCAACAAGGACTTTTCCTGCGTCAAAGGGTTCTGCCCGTCCTTCGTCACCGTGCACGGCGCCAAGCTGAAAAAGGGCAAGGGCGTCGCCGCCGATCATGATTTGCCGGTACTGCCCGATCCGCAGCTGCCGGCGATTGCGCAGACCTACAACATCATCGTCACCGGCGTCGGCGGCACCGGCATTGTCACGATCGGCGGCATCCTTGGCATGGCCGCGCATCTCGAAGGCCGCGGCGTCGGCGTGCTCGATATGGCGGGGCTGGCGCAAAAAGGCGGCGCGGTTTTCAGTTACGTGCGCTTCGCCGAAAAGCCGGAAGACATTCATGCCATCCGCGTCGCCGCCGGCCGCGCCGATCTGGTCATCGGCGGCGATATCGTCGTCACCGGCACGCGCAAGGTGCTCGCCGCGGTCAAGCACGGCGCGACCGAGATGGTGGTCAACACCGCCGAATTTCTGCCGGGCGAATTCACCCGCAACGCCGATTTTTCGCTGCCGACCGAGCGGCTCAAGCGTGCGATTGCCGCCGATGCCGGCGCGGACAAGACCCATTTCATCGACGCGTCGCGGCTCGCCACGGCTCTGTTCGGGCAGTCGCTCGGCAGCAACATGTTCATGGTCGGCTATGCCTACCAGCTTGGTGCGATCCCGTTGTCGTCGTCAGCGATCGAGCGGGCGATCGAGCTCAACGGCGAGGCGGTCGCGATGAACAAGGCGGCTTTCCATTGGGGCCGCCGCGCCGCCGTCGATCGCGAAGCGGTCGAGGCATTGGCAAAACCGGTTGCGGCGACGGCGAGCGACGCGCGGCGGCTCTCCGAAACGTTCGAAGAGACGGTCGAGCGGCGGGTCAAATTCCTGACTGCCTACCAGAACGCCGACTACGCGGCGCGCTACCGCAGCCGGGTTGAACAGGTCAGAGCGGCTGAAGCTGCGCGCGTGCCGGGCAAGACCGAATTCGCGGATGCGGCGGCGCGCTATTTGTTCAAGCTGATGGCGTACAAGGATGAGTACGAGGTAGCGCGGCTGTACACCGACGGCGCGTTCCTCGATCAGGTGGCCGGCACGTTTGACGGCGACAATCTGCGTTTCGAGTTTCATCTTGCGCCGCCTCTGCTCGCCCGCCGCGACAAGACGACCGGCCTGCCGCGCAAGATGAGTTTTGGGCCCTGGCTGCTGCCCGCGTTTCGCCTGCTCGCGAAATTCAAATTCCTGCGCGGTACCGCGTTCGATCCGTTCGGCTACTCGCCCGAACGCCGCACCGAGCGCCAGCTGATTGACGATTACGAGGCGATGCTCGCCGACATCACCGGCGCTCTAACCCCCGACAACCACGCTGTGGCCGTCGCGCTCGCCTCGATCCCTGAGAAGATCCGTGGCTTTGGCTACGTCAAGCAACGCCATCTAACTGCCGCGAAGGCGGAGGAAGTGACCTTGCTCGACCAATTCCGCTCCGGTGCGCCGGCGCTCCTTAAAGCTGCCGAATAGCGCGCTTATATACCCTCGCATAAGGCGCCCGAGCATGAGTGGCGTACTGAAGCGATGAACGTAGCACCGACGATTGCGACCGAGCCGAGCGAAGCCGCCGTTGCAGGCGAGGGGCCGCAGGCGCCGTCTGTCGCCGCGCCGCAATCCGGCCCCGGCCTTGCTGCAAAGACCGCGAGCGAGGCCATGCCGTCGACCTCTGGGATAGGCGTGCTTTTGGTAAACCTCGGCACGCCCGACGCTGCTGACGCGAAAGCGGTGCGGCGTTATCTAAAGGAGTTTCTTTCCGATCCGCGGGTGATCGAAAAGGACACGCTGATTTGGAAATTCGTGCTCAACGGCATCATTCTGCCGCTGCGCTCGCGGATCAAAGTCAAGGACTACCGCAAAATCTGGAATCGCGAGCAGAACGAGTCGCCGCTGAAGACCATCACCCGTTCGCAGGCGCAGAAGCTCGCCGGCATCCTCGAACCGCTCGGCAAGCACATCACCGTCGATTGGGCGATGCGATACGCCAATCCGTCGATCGCCTCGCGGCTTAAGGCGCTCATTGACCGCGGCTGCGATCGCATCCTGGTGATGCCGCTCTATCCGCAATATGCAGCGCCGACGACCGCCACGGTGAACGACGAAGTCTTCCGCTTTCTGATGACGCTGCGCCGGCAGCCGGCGCTGCGCATCATGCCGCCTTATTACGACGATCCTTATTACATCGAGGTGCTGTCATCCTCGCTCAAGGCGGAGCTCAAAACCCTCGCCTTCGCGCCGGATGTGATCGTCGCGTCCTATCACGGCATGCCGGAAGAATATGTCCGCAAGGGCGATCCCTATGAAGGCCAGTGCATTAGGACAACCGAGCTGTTGCGCGAGCGGCTCGGTTTCGACGATCGCAAGCTGATGTTGACCTATCAGTCGCGCTTCGGCCGCGACCGCTGGCTCGGACCATCGACCATCGACACGGTGAAGGCGCTGGCCAAAAAGGGCGTCAAGAACCTGGTCGTGATCACGCCCGGCTTCTCCGCCGATTGCCTGGAGACGTTGGAGGAAATCGCGGTCGAGAATGCCCAGGTGTTCAAGCGCCATGGCGGGCAGAATTTTGCCGCCATCCCCTGCCTCAATGACAGCGAGGCCGGCATGCTGATGATCTGGCAGCTCGCCATGCGCGAGCTTAAAGGCTGGGTTTAGGGCGCCCAAGGCCCCTCAATCAACCTCTCGTTAACCATATCCGTTCTAATTCCGTTAACCATCGGGGCCCGGCTCGGCGACCCGTGAGGGCAATCGCGCGGTTGCCGCACGGGAAGACAAAGCGCGTCGGCTGTTAAGCCCCCGCACGGTGGTTTGCTTTGGCAACTTCCGAGGTGAAGCGGACAGTGGCGGCGCAGTTGCGCGCATTGGCATCGAGGCGGTCGTCGTTGCGGCCACGCCGGCGCGCGCCCGGCTTTGCCGCGCTGGTGCTCGCCGCCGGTATCATCGTGGCGCCGCTCCCGACTGCGGCACAGACGCCGACGCCGCCATTGACGCCGTCAACTTTCACGCCGCCGCCCGGCAGTGCAAGCACCGCCGGCACGGTCGGCGCCATCGCTTCGCCGGGCATAGCCGCGTCGGGCCTTTCCGCCAATTCGGGCTTGGCAAACGGCGATCTGCTGCAGCCGTCACTCGACGGCAACCCGAACGCGCCGGCGCGGTTTCGCCGGCCGGGCCAGGCCACACCCAACCAGCCGCCGCCCACCGACAAATTCGCGCCGACCCGCATCGGCGCGACGCCGGTTTACGGCAGCCCGAACGCATTCGGCGCCGGCGATACCGGCTTTGACTCGATGAACACGCCGCGCAGCAAGAAAAAGAAAAAACAGCCGCTGGCGCCAGCGCCCGGCGCGCTCGTGCCGCAACCGCCGCAGACCACATTCACGCCCGTGCCGACCTACGATCCGGCGAAGCCGAACATTGTGCCGCCGCAGGAGAAGGAGCCCCCGCCAGACATTTATCCGAAAAGAGCTGCCACCCGACCCGGCGCGACACTGCCGCCGGTCCCCGATGAACTTCCCCTCAATAATCCGCCGGCGGAAGTGCACCCGCTGTCGTCGTCCAACCGGCCCGGCGCCGTGCTAGCGGTTCCACCGCCGGAATATTACAGCCTGCCGACCGGCACGAGTCTGCCGACCGGCATGCCGCCGCCCACGGCGCCGCCGCCCAATACGCTGGTGCCGGGAACGCAGCCGCAGCGTTTGTTGCCGATCGCGGCGGCTGGGACTGCCGACCCCTATGCCGCGCTCGGCATTCGCGCGGGGTCTTTTCTAATCCTGCCATCGTTCGACTTGACCGGCGGCTACGTCACCAACGCCGAACGGGTGCCGGGCGGTCAAGGTTCTCTCTATTTGATTGCCGCGCCGGAAGTCCTGGTTCAATCCGATTGGACGCGGCACTCGCTGACCGCCGACGTTGCCGCGTCCTATACCCAATACGCGGAGGATCTCGTGCCTTCGCTCAACGTTCCGTACCTGAATTCGAAGATCGACGGCCGAATCGATGTCTCTCGCGACATCCAGTTTCTGCTCCAAGGCCGGGCGCTGGTGAATACCGACAATCCCGGCAGCCCCAACCTGCCGGCCGAGCTCGCGAAATTGCCGATCAATACCGATGTCGGCGGCACGCTTGGCCTCGCCGAGCAGTTCGGCCGGTTGTCGTTTTCGATCAAAGGCACGGTCGACACCGCCCAGTACCAGTCCTCGCAGCTGGTCGACGGCCTCTCGGAGAGCAACATCGGCCGCAACTTCAATCAATATGCCGGCATCTTCCATGTTGGCTACGAGATCGATCCCGGGATGATTCCGTTCCTCGAAGTCCAGATCGATACCCGCGAACATCCGTACGATCCGGAGCGCAACTCGAACGGGGTCGCCGCGAAAATCGGCACCGCCGTCAATCTGTTCGGCTCGCTCACCGGCAACATGGCGCTCGGATATCTCGACCGCTCCTATGTCGGACCCGGCTATCCCGAGATCAACGGCCCGTTCGCCGACGGCGCGCTGATCTGGCAGGCGACCGGACTGACGACGGCCAAGCTCTCGGCCACGGCGCAGGTTTACGAAACCACCCTCCTAGGCGCTTCGGGCGAATTCAGCCGCGATGTCGCGCTCGAAGTCGATCACTCGTTCCGTGCTTGGCTGATCGGCATCGGCAAAGTCGGCTACGGCACCGACGATTATGTCGGCGGCGATCTGTCCGACACTCGCTGGTTCGTGTCCGCCAGCATCGTCTATAAGTTCACGCGGGAAGTGCAGATCAGCGCGACGGTGCGGCAGGACTGGCTGAATTCCACGAACCCGGGCAACACTTACTCGGCGACCAGCTTCCTGCTCGGCTTGCATCTGCAGCGCTAACCTTTCGGTTCGATGTCGAGCCGCGCGATCCAGCCTTCGAGACCGGGCTTCGCCGCCGGGTAACGCGCAAGCACCAGCGGATCGTGCCCGGGCACCACATGCTGCGGCGATGTCGCGAGCTTCTTCAATGTCGCATAGCCTTCGTGCACCTCGCCGATATTGTACGTGATCGGAAAGACGCGGCCAGAGTCGATATGCGCATAAAGATGCGTGGCGTCGCTCGCCAGCACGACGTAGCCGCGCCGCGTCTTCACCCGCACGCACTGAAGTCCCTTGGAATGGCCGCCGACGAGATGCACGCTTACCCCCGGCGCGATCTCGCCGTCGCCGTCGTGGAACGCGGCGCGACCGGCGAACAATTTGCGCACCATGGCGATCACGTCGTCGGCTTCGAACGCCGCGCGCAGCGGCGCGTGACACATGCAGCGCCCGGTGACGAACGCCATCTCGCGATCCTGCAGATGATAGCGGGCGTCGGGAAAGAGCTCGTGGTTGCCGCAATGGTCGTAATGCATGTGGCTGATCACGACCGTCGAAACCGACTGCGGCGCGATGCCGAGCGCCGCTAGCCCCTCGTGCACCGGCTTGACGATGGTGCGCTTGCGCCGCTCGGCCATCGCCGTATCGAAGCCGGTATCGACGATGACGGTGCCGGCCGGGCCGACGATCGCCCAGACGAAGAAATCGAGCGGCTCGAGGATGTCGTGCGGATCACCGCCGATATAATTGTCGCGGGCGGGCCGCGCATGATGCCCGTAACGGATGGCGTAGACTTCGTAGCTGTCGTCGGTCATGGCCTTGCCGCTACCGGCTAGCCGCCGTTGAATTCGCCCAGGATTTTCTTGATCTCGGCCCGGAAGTCCGGGGCGATGTCGTCGCGGGCGAGCGCGTAGGAGACGTTGGCGGCGAGGAAGCCCACTTTTGAACCGCAGTCGAAGCTGCGGCCTTCGAATTTCAACCCGTAGAAGGGCTGCGTCTTGGAAAGTTCGATCATGGCGTCAGTCAGCTGGATCTCGCCGCCGGTGCCGCGGTCCTGTTTGGCCAAGAGGTCGAGGATCTCCGGCTGCAGGATGTAGCGGCCGGTGAGGATCAGGTTCGAGGGCGCGCGCTCGCGCGACGGCTTTTCCACCATGCTGGTAATCGAGAACAGCCGCCCGCGCTGGGCGCCGACGCCGACGACACCGTATTGGTCGACACGCTCCGGCGGCACTTCCTCGACCGCCACGATATTGGCGCGGGCGCCGACTTCGCGCGCCGCGTCGATCATTTGCGCGAGACACCCGCGCTCGTGCTGGACCAGCACATCGGGCAATAACAGTGCAAACGGTTCGTGGCCGATCAGTTCGCGCGCGCACCAAACCGCGTGGCCGAGGCCGAGCGGTTCCTGCTGGCGGGTGAAGCTCGTCGTGCCCGGGGCGGGGAGGTCGCGGCGCAAGACTTCCAGCGCCGTTTTTTTCTGCCGTTCGAGCAGAGTCATTTCCAGCTCGAACTGGCGGTCGAAATGATCCTCGATGACGCTCTTGTTGCGCCCGGTGACGAAAATGAAATGCTCGATGCCGGCTTGGCGCGCCTCGTCGACCACATGCTGGATCAGCGGCCGGTCGACCACCGGCAGCATCTCCTTGGGCATGGCTTTGGTGGCGGGCAGAAACCGGGTGCCTAATCCGGCGACGGGAAAAACGGCCTTGCGGATGGAGGTCATGCCTCGTTAATGCCGTGTTGTGTGGATCGGTTTCGGTAGAATCGAGCAAAGCTTACATAGCAGGCGCGTGTCCGCGCCACCACCGACCGACGGGAATGCCAATCGTCATGTTTTTGCGTATGCCGAAATTGAGCTTGGCCGCGGCCCTGATGGTGGTTGCCGCGCTGGCGGAGATCGGGGCGGCCGGGGCGGTGGCGCAACAGCTGGCGCAAGATAACTGGCTGAGCCGGCTGCTGCAGCCGGCCGCCCCTTCCGCCGCGGCGCCTCCGGCTGGCGCAACCCGGGAGTGGAGCGGGCAATCCGGCGCGTCCGGCAATCCGCAAATGAGCGCTGACGCGATCCGCGCCGCGGCGGGCGATTTCAGCAGTTGCCTCGAAGGGTTGTGGCCTATGGCCGAACGCCATGGCATCGCCCGCGCCGCCTTCGAGCGTTACACGGCAAGCCTCACGCCTGATCTCAGCATCATGGATTTGCTGGATGCCCAACCGGAATTCAACAAATCGCCCTGGGATTATCTCGATGCGCTGGTGAGCGACGAGCGCATCGCGCGCGGTCGCGAGCTTCTTGCGCAAAACGCGCAAATGTTCGCCGCCGTCGAACGCGCCTACGGCGTCGACCGCCACATCCTGGCGGCGATCTGGGGCGTGGAATCGAACTACGGCACCAAGGGCGGCGATCGGCCGGTGATCCGCTCGACCGCGACGCTCGCCTGCGTCGGCCGTCGCCGCGATTATTTCCGCGAGCAGTTTCTCGCCGCGCTCGAAATCCTCGCCCGCGGCGACGTGCCGCCGGAGCGGCTGATCGGTTCGTGGGCCGGCGCGTTCGGCCCGACGCAATTCATGCCGACCACGTTTGCTCGCTTTGCCGTGGATTTCGACGGCGATGGGCACCGCGATATTGTCGGCTCGCTCGCCGACGTCATGGCCTCGACCGCCAACAATCTGAAAACCGACGGCTGGGCGAACGGCGAGGCCTGGGGCTACGAAGTCGCGCTGCCGGCGAACTTCAACTACATGCTTGCCGATCACTCGCAGCAGAAGACGCTCACGCAATGGCAGGCGCTCGGCGTGCACCGTGTGGACGGCAAGGCGCTTGTGCGCTCTTTGGACCGCGCTTATCTGCTACTGCCCGCCGGCGCGCGCGGCCCGGCCTTTCTCATGCTGCAGAATTTCCGCGTCATTATGCGCTACAACCCGGCGGAAGCTTATGCGCTTGCTATCGGGCACTTGGCCGACCGGCTCAATGGTGGCGGGCCGTTCGTCGCGCCGTGGCCGCGCGATGAGCGCGCGCTGTCGATGGCTGAGCGCTTCGAGATGCAGCAGCTTCTGGCGCGGCGCGGCTACGATGTCGGCGAGCCCGACGGGCTTCTCGGCCCGCGCACCCGGCTTGCCATCCGCAATTTCCAGGCCGCCGCCGGACAAATCCCCGACGGCTTTGCTTCCAGCAGCGTGCTCGACCGCCTGCGCGGGCAGTAATTTTTTCCCGCGCCGCGACAGCTGGGAGGTCTGTCACATCTTCAACTTAGCCTGGAGGAAGATCAGGTGCCGTCGTCGCCGACTGCGGAGCGCGCAACCGCGGTCGTGTCGAGGTGCATGCCAGTGTCATGCAACAGCGCGTCCCGTTTGTCCTTCGAAGCTTTGAAGCCATGCATGCCAAGCTGCCACTGCAGCGCTACCACCGCACCCTTGGTCGGCTGCAAAAGCGCCAGCGCCCCGAACCCAATCACCGGCAGCCAAACCGCAAGCTGCAGCCACAGCGGCGGGGCAAACAATTCTTCGACAACCAGAATGGCCGGCACGGTGATATGGCCGATCAGGATAATGACCAGATAGGCCGGAAAATCATCGGCGCGATGGTGGAAGAACTCCTCACCGCAGGCCGGACATCCGTCGGCGACTTTGAGAAAGCTGCCGAACAGTTTCCCGCCGCCGCAATTCGGGCAGCTCATGGTAAAACCTCGCCGCAGCGCGCCGGCAAGCGAAACGGGCTCCGGCATCGACGTCGTCACAGCAGGCCTCCCTCAGCGAAACGCCTTCACGGCAACGGCTCGGAGACGAAGCCTTCACCGTCAAGCGACCCACACATATGCATTCTGCGCGAGTGACGCCAGCATTCTGCTGGTCGTCCGCTCACGCGCAGATGGGGGGCGACGCCGGCATAACGCAGCGAAGCTACTGCGAGCGCGTGCGTGGGGGCGAGGCCGGCCCGCAGATGCCGTTGCGGGTGTCGCAATATTCGCCCGGCCGGCACACGGCATTGGCATTCTCGGCGCCGGCGATGCGGCACTGGCAATCGACGCCGATGCGGCCGCGCCGGCAAACCGGATAATATTTGTAAGGGTCGGGGACGCCGGCGCCGGCTGCCGCACCACCACCGCCACCGCCGCCAGCTCCCATCGCCAGCGCCGAGCCGCAGCCAAGCGACACCAGTAGCAATCCGGCGGCCAAGCTTTTTGGGATCGGGTTTTTTAGGATCAAGCTTTTAAGCATGTCGTCCTCCGGCAAGGGTGCAGACGCGGTGGTTTGGTCCCCGTGCGTCGCCTTCGTCGCTCGTGCGTGCGTCCGCACGAGATCGATAGGCAGTGTCGGCGATTGAAGGACGCTCGCACATCAAATGCAAATCGCTGCGCCGTGATGCGCGGTCGCTCCCGTGCGTACGTCCCCGCGACCGCAGGCGCCAAGAGAACTGGATTCCCGCCTACGCGGGAATGAGCGGAATTCTTCGTCCGCCGCCGAGGGACAAGGCGTTAAGCGAAAATTTCGTCGAGAAAGTCCAGCATTGCGATCCACGAGCGCTTGTCGGCTTGTTTGTTGTAAACCGCCGGCGGCGGACCGTCTTCGGGCATCAGCCAGTTGGTGAACGTGTGCAACGCGTTGCCGTAGCCGACGAACTCCCAGTTGGCCTTGGCGTCGCGCATCTCTTTCCAGAATGCTTGCACCTGGTCGTCCGGCACCACCGGATCGTCGATGCCGTGCAGCACCAGGATTTTGCCCTTGTATATATTGGGTTTTAGCGGCGTCGGCGTCATCAGCACGCCATGGAAGCTGACCACACCGGCAAGCTCGTTTTGCCCGTCGCGCGCCATCTCCAGAACGTTCATGCCGCCGAAGCAGTAGCCGATGGCCGCGAGCTGGCCCAAATCGGTGTTCGGTACTTTGCGCAATTGATCGAGACCGCAGCGCGCCCGCTCCCGCATCAGCGGCCGGTTGGTGGCATATTTCATCATCTCGGCCTGGCAGGCTTCCGGCGTGTTCGGGCGGACGCCCTTGCCGTAGACGTCGACCACGAACGCGTTGAAGCCGAGCTCGCCGAGCATTTGAGCGCGCTTATGGGTGTATTCGCCGACCCCCACCCATTCCGGAAAGACCAGAATGCCCGGCCGCTTGCCGCCGGCTTCGTCCCAGACGGCATAGCCCTCACAGGCGTAATCGTCGTGCTTATAGTCAATGACCGCTGATTTCGGCATGTTTGCCTCCCTACTTCCCGGACGCTCGCACCGTTCGCTTAACGCTGCCCGACAGAACCATCCTCAAACTGACACGATTTGGCTAGTATGTGCGTGACTTAAACAGCCGTAACATGAAGCGGCCACGACAAATAGGCGCGGGACAAGAGGCGCAAGCTTGGCGGCGCAAAGGGCAAAATTCCGGCTGGTGGTGCCGCTTGCGGCGGTCGCGGGCGTCGCCGCTTTTGCCGCGCCCGCCGCCGCGCAGTTTCGCGACTTCTTCCGCGGTGGCCTCGGCGGTGGCGGCGGATATTACCAGAACAACCCGCCGTCTTATAATTCTAATCCGTATAATCCGTTTTACCCGCGCCCGCAGGTGCCGGCCGAATCCATCAAGCCGCCGCCGCCGAAAAAGGTCGAGACCCCGCCGAGCCAGACGGTCGTGGTGATTGGCGATTCGTTGGCCGAATGGCTCGCCTACGGCTTGGAGGAGGCATTCGCCGACACGCCGGACGTCGGTATCGAGCGCAAGATTCGCCCCTATTCCGGTCTCGTTCGCTATGACGTGCGGCCCGACTCGCCGGACTGGTCGATCGCCGTCAAAGACGCCCTGGAAACGGAAAAGCCGGCTGCCATCGTGGTGATGCTCGGCATCAACGACCGCCTGCCGTTGCGCGATCGGCTCCCTCCGGCAAAAGACAAAGACAAGGACGCAAAAGAAAAAGACGCAAAAGACAAAGACAAAAAAGCCGCGACGGCACCGCAAGGGCAGGGGACCAATGCCGCCGAACCGGCAGCCGCGGAGCCGACACCTCCACCCGACGCCGAGCAGCCGTCGATTGCCGGGAACGAACCGCAGCGCCGGCCGATCTCGACCGGCAGCTATTACGAGTTTCATTCCGACAAGTGGGCCGAGCTTTACGAGAGGCGCATCGATGAGATGATCGCGGCGCTCAAGAGCAAAGGCGTACCGATTTTGTGGGTCGGCATGCCGGCGGTCCGCGGCGCCAAATCGACGAGCGACATGAGCTATCTCGACGAGCTTTATCATGGGCGCGCCGACAAGGCCGGCATCGTCTATGTCGATATCTGGGACGGCTTTGTCGACGAGCGCGGCAATTACGCCCAGCAGGGACCGGATTTCGAGGGCCAGACGCGGCGGCTGCGTACCTACGACGGGGTGCATTTCACCAAGCCCGGCGCCGAGAAGCTCGCGCATTATGTGGAGCGCGAGTTGCGCCGTGTACTGATCAGCCGTGCGGTGCCGGTGGCGCTGCCCGGGCCGGAAGAGCAAGGCAAGGGCGGCTCGCGCTCGGTCATCGGGCCAGTGGTGCCGCTCAATGTCAACGCCGGCGGCGGCGAAGGCGGCGAGCTTTTGGGCGCGACCAATCATCCGGCGCAGCGCGAGGCCGATCCGGTCGCTACGCGGGTATTGAGCCGCGGCGAGGCGCTGACCGCGCCGCCCGGGCGCGCCGACGATTTCTCCTGGCCGCGGGTCGATGCGAACGCGGGCGATGCGGATGCGCCCGCGGCACCGGCCGGGGCGGCAGCGCCGGCAAAAGGCGCGAGCGCCAAAACCGAATCGCCTAAGACAGATGCCGGCAAAACAGATGCCGCAAAGAAATCAAACGACGTGAAAAATCCGCAAGCTCCGGCGGCGGTTGTGCCGGCGCCCGCGGCGCCGCCAAAACCGCGCCGCACCGGCGAGCAGCTCGACGGCGCCCCGCCGCGGCCGCCGCTGCCGATCGGCCCGGCAGCCGTGAACAACCGCGGCGGCTTCTAAGGCGCCGTGCTGCTCGAATAGGGCATCGAGCGGGAGGCTTTGCACCTCCGCTTCGTCATTCCGATCCACCAAACCTTCTTGAGTTCCGGGCGTCGCGCAAAGTTTACCGGGTTTTTCGATGGAACACGGGCCGCTCGATATGAGTTTCCTCAATGCACGCGGGCAAGGTTCTTGGTTCTTAGGAGCGGATCATGCACGCGGCGCTACGTCTTATTTCCGGACTGCCGGCGCAAACCAGCCGGGTCGACCCAAACCTGCGCTGCGATCACTGCCGACGCGAGTTCGGCAACGAAGTTCACCGCTACTGGCGCATGCGCTTTTGTTCGCCCGGCTGTGTGGCCGCTTACCAGCGGCGGCTCGGCGAAGGCACCAAGGCCAAGATTCGCCGCCTCGAGGCGACGGGCTTCGAGCAAATTCAATCGCGCAAAGCTGCAGGCTGAAGCGGCTTGAGCTACTTCGGCGGCGCGTCGTAGAGCGGCACGCCTTTATCGACAATGTGCACCGTCAGAAGCTTGATCGGCTTGTCACCGACATTTTGGAACGCGCCATGCGGTACGTCGCGTTTGTTGATCGCGCCGGTGCCGGTGACCATGTCGACCTGCTTGCCGTTGGGCAGCTCGATTTTGCCGCCCTCGATCACGTAGAAGGCCTCTTCGCCGTGGTGAATGTGGAGCACGGACGCCTGACCCGGCGGTACTTCGACGATCGACTCGATGACTTCCATATTGGTGCCGGTAAGGTCGGCGCGCTTGATCTCCTTGCGGAACGGCGAGTCCTGCGCCTGCGCCAAACCGATCAGTGCGGCGGCGGTGAAAGCAGCCGCAATCCATTTGCCAGCGGTGGTCATCTCACTCTCCTCCCTCTTTTATGACTTGGAAGAGCATTATAACGGCAAATGCGTGAGTGCGGTCTAGCGCGGCAACAGGCTCGAGCCCATCAGATAAGTGTCGACCGCGTGCGCGGCCTGGCGGCCTTCGCGGATCGCCCAGACCACCAGCGACTGGCCGCGGCGCATGTCGCCGCAGGCAAAGACCTTGTCGAGCGAGGTGCGGTAATCATCGGTAGCGGCGGCGACGTTGCCGCGCTGATCGAGCGCCAGATTGAGGCTCTTGATCATGCCCTCGTGCACCGGATGCACAAAGCCCATCGCCAGCAAGACGAGCTCGGCATCGAGCTCGAATTCGGTACCGGGCAGCGGCTTCATCTTGTCGTCGATATGGACGCAATGCAGCTTCTTCACGTGGCCGTTGGCGCCGGAAAAACGCGTGGTCAGCACCGCGAATTCGCGCTCGGCGCCCTCTTCGTGGCTCGACGAGGTGCGCAGCTTGATCGGCCAGTTTGGCCAGGTCAGTTCCTTGTTCTCCTGCAAGGGCGGGGCGGCCAGGATTTCGAAATTGGTCACCGATAGCGCGCCCTGCCGGATCGAGGTGCCGATGCAGTCAGAGCCGGTGTCGCCGCCGCCGATGACGACGACGTGCTTGCCGGTGGCGAGGATCGGCTCGGCGTCTGCCGGCGGCTCGCCGGAGACGCGCCGGTTCTGCTGCGGCAAGAATTCCATGGCGAAGTGGACGCCTTTGAGGTCGCGGCCGGGAACCGGCAAGTCGCGCGGTTTTTCCGAGCCGCCGGCCAGCACCACCGCGTCGTATTCGGCCATGAGCTTATCCGCCGGCACATTGACCCCGACATGACTGCCGTAATGGAAGATGACGCCTTCGGCCTGCATTTGCGTTACGCGCTGGTCGACGTTGGTCTTTTCCATCTTGAAATCGGGAATGCCGTAGCGCATCAGGCCGCCGGCTTTGGCGTATTTCTCATAGACATGCACCACGTGTCCGGCGCGCGCGAGTTGCTGCGCGCACGCCATGCCGGCCGGGCCGGAACCGACCACTGCCACCGTCTTGCCGCTCGGCGCGCTTGCGATTTCCGGCTTCAAGCCTTGAGCGATGACGCGGTCGGCGATGGCGGCTTCGATCGATTTGATGGTGACCGGGTTCTCATCGATGTTGAGCGTGCACGACGCCTCGCATGGCGCGGGGCAAACGCGGCCGGTGACTTCCGGAAAATTATTGGTCGAGTGCAGGTTGCGCGCCGCCTCGTCCCAATTGCCGGAGTAAACGAGGTCGTTCCAATCCGGGATCTGATTGTTGACCGGGCAGCCGGGCGTGCCGGGGCGAAGCGATCCGGTGCCCATGCAAAAGGGTACGCCACAATTCATGCAGCGCGCGGCTTGGGTACGATAATCGGCCTCCGGCAGCGGCTGCACGAATTCGTGCCAGTGGCGGATGCGCTGCTCGACCGGTTCGTAATCGCGGTCTTCGCGTTCGTATTCGAGAAAGCCGGTGACCTTGCCCAAGGATGACTCTTTGAAAGTGCCGCACGCTTCGACGCGACGAAAGGTGTAACTGCTGGACGCTTTACTCGTCTACTCCGCCGCCTGCATGGCCTGTGCTTCCGCCTTGAGTTCGTTGAGCGCGCGCCGATACTCTACCGGCATGACCTTGCGGAACTTCGGATACCAGGTCGCCCAGTCGCCCAAGATTTTGGCGGCGACGCTCGAGCCGGTAAAGTGCGCGTGCCGCGAGATCAACAAATAGAGCCGCGCGGCGTCGTACTGGCTCATATCGGCCATCACCTCGACCAGCCCGTGCACCTCGAGGTCGCGCGCCTGATGATAGATGCGCGCGTTGATCTCCTCCTCGGCCGGCACCGGCTCGAGCTCGACCATCGCGAGGTTGCAGCGGGAGGCAAACGTGCCGTCCTCGTCGAGCACATAAGCGATGCCGCCCGACATGCCAGCGGCGAAATTGCGTCCGGTCGGGCCGAGCACCACCGCGACGCCGCCGGTCATGTATTCGCAGCAATGGTCGCCGGCACCCTCGATCACGGCGACGGCGCCGGAGTTGCGCACCGCGAAGCGCTCGCCGGCGACGCCGCGGAAATAGCATTCACCCTCGACGGCGCCGTAGAGCACTGTGTTGCCGACGATAATCGACTGCTCGGGAACGATGCCGCTTTCGACCGGCGGGCGCACGACGATGCGGCCGCCGGAGAGCCCCTTGCCGACATAGTCGTTGGCGTCGCCCTCCAGCTCGAAGGTCACGCCGCGGGCCAAAAACGCGCCGAAGCTCTGGCCTGCGGTGCCCTTGAACCTGGCGACGATGGTGTCGTGCGGCAAGCCGGCATGCCCGTAGCGCTTGGCGATCTCGCCCGACAGCATGGCGCCGGTGGTGCGGTCGGTATTGGTGATCGGCAGAGCGATGTCGACCTTGGCGCCGCGCTCGAGCGCGCCTTGCGCGTCGCGGATCAGCTTGCGGTCGATGATGTCGTGGATCTTGTGATCTTGCCGCTCGCGATTGTAGATCGCGACCGAAGCCGGCACGTCCGGCTTGCTGAACAGCCGCGAGAAATCGAGCCCGCGCGCCTTCCAGTGATCGACCAGGGCGCGGGTGTCGAGCATCTGCATCTGGCCGATCATTTCGTCGAAGGTGCGGTAGCCGAGCGCGGCCATCAATTCGCGTACCTCTTCGGCGACGAAGAAGAAGAAATTGATGACGTGCTCGGGCTGGCCCTTGAAGCGCTTGCGCAGCACCGGGTCCTGGGTGGCGACGCCGACCGGGCAGGTGTTGAGATGGCACTTGCGCATCATGATGCAGCCGGCGGCGATCAACGGCGCGGTGGCAAAACCGAATTCGTCGGCACCGAGCAGCGCGCCGACCACGACGTCGCGGCCGGTACGGAGCCCGCCGTCGACCTGCACCGCGATCCGGCCGCGCAGACGGTTGGCGACCAGCGTCTGATGGGTCTCGGCAAGCCCGATCTCCCACGGCGAACCGGCATGCTTGACCGAGGTCAGCGGCGCAGCGCCAGTGCCACCCTCGAAGCCGGCGATGGTGACGTGGTCGGAGCGCGCCTTCGACACCCCGGCGGCGACCGTGCCGACGCCGACTTCGGAAACGAGCTTGACCGAGACATCGGCGTCGGGATTGACGTTCTTTAGGTCGAAGATCAGCTGCGCCAGGTCCTCGATCGAATAAATGTCGTGGTGCGGCGGCGGCGAAATCAGGCCGACGCCCGGCGTCGAATGGCGCACCTTGGCGATGGTCCGGTCGACCTTATGGCCGGGCAACTGGCCGCCTTCGCCGGGCTTGGCGCCCTGCGCGATCTTGATCTGCATCATGTCCGAGTTGACGAGATACTCGGCAGTGACGCCAAACCGACCCGACGCTACCTGCTTGATCGCCGAGCGCATGGAATCGCCGTTCGGCAGCGGCTTGTAGCGATCGGATTCCTCGCCGCCTTCGCCGGTATTGGACTTGCCGCCGATGCGGTTCATGGCGATTGCGAGCGTGGTATGCGCTTCGCGCGAAATCGATCCATACGACATGGCGCCGGTGGAGAAGCGTTTGACGATCTCTTTCGCCGGCTCGACTTCCTCGGTGGCGACGGCCGGTCGGCCGTCTTCATGCGCGAATTTGAGCCGGAACAGGCCGCGAATGGTGTAGAGGTGCTCGGATTGTTCGTTGATCATTTCGGCGTAGTGCCGGTATTTGTCATACGAATTGCCGCGCACCGCGTGCTGCAGCGTCGACACCGTCGCCTCGTTCCAGACATGCTCCTCGCCGCGCACGCGCACCGCATAATCGCCGCCGACGTCGAGCATGGCGCGATAGATCGGCGCGTCGCCGAAGGCCGTCCGATGCCGCCGCACCGCCTCTTCGGCGATCTCGTCAAGGCCGACGCCCTCGATGCGGGTCGCGGTGCCGGTGAAATATTCGGCGACGAATACGGACTTCAGGCCGATCGCGTCGAAAATCTGCGCGCCGCAATAGGACTGATAGGTGGAGATGCCCATCTTCGACATCACCTTGAGCAGTCCCTTGTCGATCGATTTGATGTAGCGCTTGATCAGCTCTTTGTCGTCGAGCTTCTGCGGCAAGTCGCCTTTCATCGCCACGAGCGTCTCGAAGGCGAGATAGGGATTGATCGCTTCGGCGCCGTAGCCGGCGAGGCAGGCGAAGTGATGGACTTCGCGCGGCTCGCCGGATTCGATCACCAGCCCGACCGAGGTGCGCAAGCCTTCGCGGATCAGATGATGATGCACGGCAGCGCAGGCGAGCAGCGACGGTATAGGAATCCGGTCGGCGCCGGCGCGCCGGTCGGAGAGGATGATGATGTTGATGATGCCTTCGCGCACCGCGGCGTCGGCTTCCTTGCAGAGCGCGGCGATGGCCGCTTCCATGCCGGCGGCGCCGGCTTCCGCCGGCCAGGTTGAGTCGAGCGTGGTCGATTTGAAGTGATCGTGACCGACTTCGCTGATGGCCCGGATTTTTTCCAGATTGGCGTTGGTCAGGATCGGCTGATGCACTTCCAGCCGCTTGGTCTTTGAAGCGCCTTCGAGGTCGAACAGGTTAGGCCGCGGCCCGATGATCGAGACGAGACTCATGACCAGTTCCTCGCGGATCGGGTCGATCGGCGGGTTGGTCACCTGGGCGAAGTTCTGCTTGAAGTAGGTGAACAGCAGCTTCGGCTTGTCCGACAGCGCCGAGATCGGCGCGTCGTTGCCCATGGAGCCGACCGCTTCTTCGCCGGTCGTGGCCATCGGGGTCATGAGGATTTTCAGGTCTTCCTGCGTATAGCCGAACGCCTGCTGGCGATCGAGCAGCGACAGGTTCGAGATCGGTGCCGCTTCCGCCGACATCGGCAGGTCCTCGAGCACGATCTGCGTGCGGTCGAGCCATGCGCGATAAGGATTGCTCCGCGTCAGCTTCGCCTTGATCTCCTCGTCTGGAATGAGCCGGCCTTCCTCAAGGTCGACCAGCAGCATCTTGCCCGGCTGCAATCGCCACTTGGTGACGATCTCCTCTTCCGGAATCGGCAGCACGCCGACTTCCGACGCCATAATGATGCGGTGGTCCGTGGTAACGATGTAGCGCGCCGGGCGCAGGCCGTTGCGGTCGAGCGTCGCGCCGATCTGCCGGCCGTCGGTGAAGGCGATCGCGGCGGGACCGTCCCACGGTTCCATCAGCGCGGCGTTGTATTCGTAAAACGAGCGGCGCTGCTCGTCCATTAGCGGGTTGCCGGCCCACGCCTCCGGGATCATCATCATCACCGCGTGCGCCAGCGGATAGCCGCCCATGACCAGAAATTCGAGCGCGTTGTCGAAGCACGCGGTGTCAGACTGGCCTTCGTATGAGATCGGCCACAGCTTACCGATGTCGTCGCCGAATTTCGGCGACGACACCGAGGCCTGCCGCGCCGCCATCC
>CAYWNY010000066.1:0-19244 GCA_964459765.1 uncultured Hyphomicrobiales bacterium
CCTCGGCGACTTCCGAACGCGCGCCGATGAAGCAATTGTCCTCGACGATCACCGGACCTGCTTGCAGCGGCTCGAGCACGCCGCCGATGCCGGCGCCACCGGAGATGTGGCAGTTCTTGCCGATCTGAGCGCAGGAACCGACCGTCGCCCAAGTGTCGATCATGGTGCCCTTGTCGACATAGGCGCCGAGGTTGACGAACGACGGCATCAGCACCACGCCGGGCGCGATATAGGCCGAGCGGCGCACGACGCAGCTCGGCACGGCGCGAAAGCCAGCGGCGCGAAAGCGCGCCTCATCCCAGCCGTCGAATTTGGACGGCACCTTATCCCACCACACCGCGCGGCCGGGACCGCCGGCGATGACGCCCATGTCGTTTAAGCGAAACGACAGCAGCACAGCTTTTTTCAGCCATTGATTAATCTTCCAAGTCCCTTTCGCGGGACCGTCGCTCGCCTTTTCGGCCACACGCGCCGCGCCACGATCGAGAAGGTCGAGCGCATCCTCGACCGCCTCACGCACCGCGCCTTTGGTCGCCGGGCCGATTTCATCACGACGCTCGAAGGCTTGGTCGATGGTCTCGGCGAGCGTGCGGCTTGCGATGGCGGTGTCGGCGGCCGGCATGGAACGATCCCCTGTTGGCGCGGTTTTGTCGGAGCGTGCCTTCGCCATGTCAAGCACCAGCGCGCGTATCAGGCACCGCCGCGGCCACAATATTGGACCCTTTCTTGCATATCTGAAATCCAAGGCCGGGCGATCGAAGGGCATACGATGATTACAATGGCAATCGCGGTCGGCGCCGGCCTGTTTTACTGGCTGGGCAGCTACCAACTGGCCTTCTGGATTTTGGTGTATGCGATCGTCTATGGCGGCCTCGTTGCGTTACGCGGTCATGACCAGCGCCGGGCGGTGCAGCGGCGCGACGCCGCGCTTACGATCGCCGTGCTCATTCCGGTTGCTTGGCACATCGGCACGCTTGCCGGCTATCTCTAAACAAAGGCCCACTGGCGGGGCCGTTATGATTGGGCACTGACGACGTCGCGCAAAAAGCCGGTGAGATCGTCGGTGACGTGGTCGACGTGGGGGTCGTCGCGGCCCGAGAGTTCCCATTCCTCGCGGAGCACTTCCCGGGTACCCTGCGGCAACACGAGCACGGTGGTCATGCCGCGGGCGTGCGGCACTTCGAGGTTGCGGGCGAGGTCTTCAAAAATCGCGGCCTTTGCCGGATCGACATCGTGGCGGGCGAAGAAGCGGTCGTAGACCGCCGGCCGCGGCTTGGGCTCGAGCTGGGCCGCGGCGATATCGAAGATGTCCTCGAAGCGTTCGTCGATTTGAAGCCGCCGCATGACCGTTTCGGCGTGGCGACGCGTGCCGTTGGTCAGGATGAGCTTGCGGCCGGGCAATTGCGCGATCGCGGCGCCGAGCGCCGGGTTGGGCGTGAGCGGCGAGTAATCGATCTCATGGACGATTTCGAGGAACTCGTCCGGATCGAGCCCATGCTCCTCCATCAAGCCGCGCAGGCTCGTGCCATAGCGCCGGTATAAATCCTTTTGCAGCCGGAACGCCTCGTCATGGCTGACTTTGAGGAAGGCGGCGATGTAGTCGCGGATGCGGACGTCGACCTGCTGCCAAAGATTGAGGTGATGCGGATAAAGCGTGTTGTCCAGATCGAAGACCCAGGTCTCGACCTGCGCAAAGCCCCGAAGCTGCGGGCGCGTGTCCATGTGAGCTGTCAATGTGAGCGACTCGTTCTTGCCACACTTGCCGGCGAGAGGAGAAGCCGCTCGCCGAATCAGTCTTAACAACTCGCCGGCTGTTGGCAATCGATGCGCAAAGCCATCCGCAAAACCTTGCCGTTCGTGCAATCGGCGCTTATCGGCACGCTGGCTGCTGCGGCGCTCGCCGGCGTCGCGCTATTGGTCTCGTATTTCTGAAACGTCGGCCGCCCGAGGCGTCAAAATCCGGCGACAAGCGTCATTTCCACAGTTGGAAGGCAACCAGCGCTGCAAGCATGATGCCGCTGCCGAGCCCCTGTAATGGCGTGATCACGTCGCCGAGCGCCAGTGCGCTGAGCACCATCGCCGTGAGCGGTTCGAGATTCATGATCAGCGCGGTGCGGAACGGACCGACGCGCATCGTCGACACGAAGATAAAAAGAATGCCGGCCGTGGTCGCGATGCTCATAGCGATCAGCGCCGCCCAGCCGACGCCGGTTTGCGGCGGCTGCCAGGTCTGCGTCAGAAATGAAACGGTGACGAATATGATCACCTGCGCAATAACCGAGTACCACGTCGTCAACCGCGCGTCAGCGCCGACCAGAAAGGCTCGCGTGACGATCAGGACGCCCGTGCGGCACAAGGCGGCGCCGAGTGCATAGGCAATGCCGGCGAGCGCGAGACCGGCCGGATGCGCGCCGATCATGGTTGCCAACCCGGCGAAGGCGGCAACCGCGCATGCGACGCCTTTCCAGGTCAATCGTTCGAGGCCGGTCGCCGCAGCCACCAGCCCGGTCAACAGCGGATAAGCGAAGTAAGTGAGCACGGCGGTGGGCACATCGTTGGCCTCAATCGCCTTGAACAGGCAGAAGATGAGGACGGCGAACAGCGCGCCCACCGCCAGTGAAATAACGCGCACGCGCGCGTCGGTCGGCGGCCGCGGTCCGGCATAGAGCCACAGCGCGATGAAAACGAGCCCGACCACGCTGCGAAAAGACAGCATGGTGAGCACGTCGCAGTGCGCGCCGATAATGACCTTGGCAAGCACATCGGAAACGCCGAGTGCGATCGCCGCAGCAATCCCGGGCGTAAGCGGCACGATGGAACGGGGAATCAAATGGGTCCGGCTCAGTGAAACAACAGCACGAGCCATACGCGGCGGCCGGACGCGCCGCAACTGCAGCCGGAGCCGGTCAGGCCTGCTTACGCTCAGGGGCGGCGAGCGGAAGCGCCGGCGTGCGCCTCTCGAACAGCTGCCGGATTATCAGTCCAGCCTTGGCAAACGGCGCGAGAAACTCGCCGCGGATAGTATGAGCGTCGGGCCGATCCGGCTCGACGCCGAAGGAGAGCTTCTGCGGTTTCGCCGCCGGAATATAAAGTGTGCCGAACAGCCAATCCCAGAGCGCCAGGCAGCTGCCGAGATTTTTGTTGAAGTGTGCCGGATCGCGCGAGTGGTGGATCTGATGATGCGCGGGGCTCATGAACAGCCGACCGAGCCAACCGGTAAACGATATCCACACCTGCGAGTGCTGCAGATGCACATAAACATAAACGAAGAAGACGAGGATGATGTTGTTCTCGGATAGAACATAGTCATGCGTCATTTGGCCGAAGACATAATTGCCGAAACCGTTCGCGACCCCGATGAACAGCGCAAGGATATTGAGAAAGATGCACATGTAGACCGGGTGGACGCGAAAATTGGTCAGCGGCGTCAAGACCGTCGCTGAATGATGCACTTTGTGGAACTCCCAAAGAAACGGCACGCGGTGCGAGAGATAATGATTGAGCCAGTAGCCGAACTCATAGGCGAGAAACAACAGAGCCGTGATCGCCGCACGCGTCGCGAACGCCGGCAAGGCCGTCGGCGGCCGCGCGCCGAATGCCGCGGTCAAAAGCTCGGCAACGCCGTGGCTCACCACGTCGTAGGACAACAGCGCCCAACCGAACACGATCCCGAACAGAAACAGATTGAAATAAAAGTAGCCGAGGTCGGCGAGGCTCGATCGGCTCATGACGATGCGCCGCGGGAATAACGCCCGCCACAGCGTCCGCAGCCGCAGGCGCCGACCCTTGCGATAGCGGCGCACGGCGAGGACAAGGACCGCAACCGCCATCGCGCAAACGAGCGACGCCAGCGAGACATGCGAGCCGGGCTCGAGGAACGCCTTGTCGAGCCGACCAAAAAAATAGGAAAGGCCCGGAGAAAAATCCAAGCGCGCCTCCGCAAAATCCTTCGAGGCATCAGTGTTAGCCGTGATTGGTAAAGGCGGCGTTGTCCGTCCGCTCGCCGAATTCGAAGCGCCGTTAACCATGCGCATTGTCGCCGCCTTAACGACGCTTACGCCACCATTGCCGGCATGCACGCATCCGACAACGCAACAATCGATGGCGCCCGTCGCTTTCGCTTTCTCGACGGATTGCGCGGCTGGGCCGCGGTGGTCGTCCTATTGCACCATGTGTTTGTCGACGGGCTGCCGGCGAATAACGTCATGGCCGACCGCGCATTGTGGGCCAAGGTTTTCTTTCTCAACGGCACGCTCGCGATCTGCGTGTTCTTTGTGATTTCCGGATTTTCGTTGTCGATCCGCTATCTCGAAACCGGCGACGGTAAAGCGCTGGGCCGCGTCGCCGCCGGGCGCTATCTGCGGCTCATGATCCCGATCTTTGCGATCTGTGTCATCACCCATGTGCTGCTGTTGCTCGCCGTCATCCCGCCGGCGGCAGAGCGGCCGCCGCCGCTCGATGCGTTCCTGACCTTCACCCCGTCGCTGCAACAGCTTTTGAGCTTCTCGCTCGCGAAGGTGTTCGTCGCCTATGCGAACTCCGAAACTTACGACCCGCCGTTGTGGACCATGAGCTACGAATTCTACGGCTCGTTCATGACGTTCGCGATCGTCGCCTGGGTGCGGCCGCAGCGCCGGCGAACGATCGCTTTTGCGGCGCTGTTTTTCGCGCTGGCGGTCTTGCAAACCTATTTCGCCCTGTTCGTCGCCGGCGTGCTCCTGGCGGAGCTCTATGGAAGCGGCGCGCTTTCAATCGGAGCAAGCCGTGCCGGTGTGGCGCTGTGCGCCATCGGACTGCTTTTACTCTTGCTCCCCAACGCGTGGTTTGGCGCGGTTTATATTGGCGGCGCCACGTGTCTGACGGCCGGCGCCATATTTTGCGGGCCGCTGCGCGCATTCTTTGAGAACCGCCTCTCGGGCTTCCTCGGCTGGATCTCGTTTCCGCTTTATCTGACGCAGGCCGCGGTCATCTATGTATTGGCGCCGCGCGGCCTGACTCTGGTCGCCGATCTTGCCTTCGCCGCCGAAACGCAGCGTGTGATTGTTGGCGTCGCACTAATTCCGGTCGCCCTTCTGTGCGCGATCGCGTTCTGCCCGATCAACGATTTCGCGGTTGCCGCTTCACGGCGCTTCGGCACAGGCGCCGTTGCGTTCGGCGCGGCGCTTGATCGCCGGCTGGCGCGCCGTGGCCGCCTGGCGGCTTTCGCGCCTAGCCGTGAATGAGGGTGCCGGCGCCGAGCTCGGTGAAGAGTTCGAGCAACACCGCGTGCGGCACCTTGCCGTCAAGGATGACCACGCCTTCGACGCCGCGTTCGAGCGCATCGATGCAGGTTTCCACCTTGGGAATCATGCCGCCTGAGATGGTGCCGTCGGCGATCAGGCTGCGCGCTTCGGCGACCGACAATTCCTTGATCAGTTTCTTCGATTTGTCGAGCACGCCGGGGACGTCGGTCAGAAGGATGAGGCGCTTCGCCTTCAGCGCCCCGGCGATAGCGCCGGCGAAGGTGTCGGAGTTGACGTTAAAGGTGCCGCCATTGGCGGCGGCGCAGACCGGCGCGAGGACCGGAATGAGCTCGCGGCCGAGGATCTGCGTGAGCACCGTGGTGTCGACCTTGTCCGGTTCACCGACGAAGCCGAGGTCGATCACCTTCTCGATATGCGACCCCGGATCGATGACGCTGCGGGTGAGTTTGCGCGCCATCACCATGTTGCCGTCCTTGCCGCACAGACCAACGGCCTTGCCGCCGGCGGCATTGATGAAGCCGACTATCTGTTTGTTGATCAAGCCGGCGAGCACCATCTCGACGACTTCGAGCGTACTCTCGTCGGTGACGCGCAATCCCGCCTCGTAATGCGGCTGCACGCCGAGCTTCTTGAGCATGGCTTCGATCTGCGGGCCGCCGCCATGCACCACGATCGGATTGATCGCGGTCTGCTCAAGAAGCACGATGTCGCGGGCGAATTCGCGCGCGACTTGCTCGCCGCCCATGGCATGGCCGCCGTATTTGACGACGACGATCTCCTCGTCGTAGCGCTGCATATAGGGCAGCGCCTCCGAGAGGATTTGGGCTTGCACCTCCGGGCTCACTTGGTTGTTCTGGCTCATCGCGCGTGTCTTCCGCTTCGCCGCCGTCCGTTCGGCGAAGTCTATGTAGCGGCGTGACGGGATGACGACAATGCGCTAGGCGCGTTCGGCGACGAGACGCGCAATCGCGGCACGCAGCTGTGGGATGCCCGAACCGCTGCGGGCCGAGGTAACGATCAACTGCGGGAAGGCGGCCGGCATTTTGCGAATGGCGGCCTTTAATCCGTCGATCCGGTCGGCGAGTTCGGCGTCATCGACCTGGTCGCATTTGGTCAGAACGATCTGGTGGCTGACCGCCGCCTGGCCGAGGGCGGTGAGCGTCGCCTCGTCACCCTTCTTAAGGCCGTGGCGGGCGTCGATCAGGACATAGACGCGGCCGAGGACCGCGCGACCGCGCAGATAATCGTCGATTAGCCGGCTCCATGCCGCAACCTTGCTTTTGGCCGCAGCGGCGTAGCCATATCCGGGCAAATCCACCAGGATAAGATCGTTGGTCGAAGCGCCGAAGAAAATCAGCTCCTGGGTCCGGCCGGGGGTATTTGAGGTCCGGGCCAGCGCCCGGCGCCCGGTCAGCGCGTTGATGAGGCTCGATTTGCCGACATTGGAGCGGCCGGCGAACGCGACTTCGAGCCCGCGCGCGGCCGGCAGCGACTTGATCGACCCCGCGGCGATCAGAAACTTCCACTCAGCGGCGAATAGTCGCCGCCCGTCTTCGATCTCCGCTTTGGAGAAGTCGGCTTCGGCGGTGTTCGTGCTCACGCGCCAAGCTTTGTCACGGCCGCGACCGGCAGCGCAATGCGTCTGCGCCGTAATCTGGAAAACAAAAAGGGGACCTGAGGTCCCCTTTGTTACGAGCCGTCAGTAGAGCGTCGGCTCGTCCGGGCCGACCGCGATCCGAGCGAGCGCCGGAATTTTGGCCTCGCCGTTATAGCGGGCCGCGGCGGCGACGGCGGAAATGCCGATTTGCCGGTAGCACAGATGCAGTGCGGTGTGTTCGTCGGAAGATGGGTGAGCGTTGCTGTTGTTGGCCGATGCGGCAGTCACGTCTTTCATTGAATGAACCCCGTTCCCTTGTCGTGCGCGACGTGCGCGGTGGTAGGCGGCGAGTGCGGCGGAAATGGGTGACAAACGGTCCACCGGCGTGACTTTGTCCGCCAAATCCGCGTAACGACCAGAAGACACGGAACCTGGTAAACTCTTGGTTAAGCTTGGCAAAGCAAAGTGGAGCGGCCGCGCGGAAGTTTCGAGCAATAACAAGGGTGCACTGCGGCATTCCTGCAACACTCGGCACCGACCTTGCTCGAAGGCGCTTGGAATGCTGGATTGCGCAAGATGATTTCGGTAGAAAACTTCGGGGCAGATTCACGGGCTGGTGCGGGCGGAAGAGTGGGTACCTCATGGCCATGCGTGCGTTAGCATTTTTGATTGTCGCCTTTGCGCTGGGCGGTTGCGTACAGGACCTGGCCGGCAGCGGGACGCTCGATCCCTCGACCCAGGCCGGCTGGAAGCAGCGCGACAAGGACTTGATGTCCAACCTGCCGTATAACCAAGCGTCGGTCACCGAGACCTACCAGCGGCACATGGTCGACTACCACCGCAAGGAAGCGCCCGGCACTATCGTCATCGATAGCGACAATAAATTCCTCTACTACGTGCAGCCGGGCGGCAAAGCGGTCCGCTACGGCATCGCCGTGGGCGAAGAGGCGCAGGCCTGGAGCGGCATCGCGAAGGTCGGCCGCACGGAAGAATGGCCGGCGTGGCATCCGACGCCCAGCGAGCAAGTGCGGCTTGGCCCGCTGCCGGAATATGTCACCGGCGGCCCGCATAATCCGATGGGCGCGCGCGCAATGTATCTCTATTCGGGGAATCACGACACCCTCTATCGCATTCACGGCACCAATCAGCCGGAATACATCGGCTCGGCGGTTTCCTCGGGCTGCATCCGCATGACCAACGAGGACGTGATCGATCTCTACAATCGGGTCAAAGTCGGCACGCTCGTCATCGTGCTGGCGATGCACCAGAATGACGGACCGTTCAATTCGCACATGGCTGGCGGCTCGACGTCGGGCGCATACTGACCGAAGCTTCGCGAAAATCTGTCAGCGGGGGCATGGGGGCATGGCGCCGACATCGGTCGGCGCCATTTTTCTTTCCGCCCTGGGCGGCCGCCGGCTCTGGTTCACGGCCACACGGTAAATAGGCCGTCACGGCACCTTGAGGCCTTCGCGCGTCACCCAATCCAACGTCTTGTCGAGCGCGCGGGTCAGCCGGTCAAACAATTCCTCGATCTCGGTCGCGTTGATCACGAGCGGCGGCGACAGCGTCAAAATGTCGCCGGCGACCGCGCGTACGATCAGGCCTTCCTCCTCGGCGAAGCGGACCGCGCGCGCGCCGACACCATGCTGCGGGTCGAACGAGAGCTTGTTGCCTTTACCGGCGACCATTTCGATGCCGCCAATGAGTCCCAGGCCGCGCGCCTCACCCACCAACGGATGATCGTTGAGCGCATGCAGCCGCGCCTGGAACAGCGGCGCGCGTTTGGCGGCTTTTTCGATGACGCGCTCGCGCGCGTAGATTTCCAGCGTCTTGACCGCAACCGCGGCCGAAACCGGATGCCCGCCATAGGTGAACCCGTGGCCGAAAGCGCCGATCTTTTTGCTCTCGGCCAGCAGCGCCTCATACATCAGCTCCGGTATCATCACCGCGGCGATCGGCAGGTAGGCTGACGACAGCGCCTTCGCAACCGAAATCGACTGCGGCTTGAAGCCCAGCTTCTCGCAGCCGAACAACGTGCCGAGCCGACCGAAGCCGCAGATCACTTCGTCGCTGATGACGAACACGTCGTGCCTGGCGCAAACCGCCATGATTTTCTGAAAATAGGTCCTGGGCGGCACAATCACGCCGCCCGCTCCCATGACCGGCTCGGCAATGAACGCCGCAATCGTGTCGGGGCCTTCTTTGACGATGAGCGCATCGAGTTGGTCGGCGAGCCGCGACGCGAACTCTTCTTCGCTCTCACCGTCGCGCGCGAAGCGATAATGATGCGGGCAGCCGGTGTGCAGAAAACCCGGCAGCGGAATGTCGAAGTCGCGATGATTGCCCGGTAGGCCGGTGAGCGAGGCGGCGGCGACGGTGACGCCGTGATAGGCCTTGACCCGGCTGACGATCTTTTTCTTCTGCGGCTTGCCACGGGCATTGTTGAGATACCAGACGAGCTTGACTTGGGTGTCGTTGGCTTCCGAACCGGAGTTGCAGAAAAACACCTTGGAGATCGGCACCGGCGCGATCTCCTTGAGCTTCTCCGCAAGCTCGATAGCCGGATCGTGACTCTTGCCGGTGAACAGATGTCCGAAGGACAGCTTGCGCATTTGCGCGGCGGCGGCTTCGACCAGCTCCTCATTGCCGTAGCCGAGCGCCGTGCACCACAACCCCGCCATCGCTTCGATATAGGCCTTGCCGTTGGTGTCGTAGACGTGCACGCCTCTGCCGCGCTCTATGATCAGCGGGCCGGTATCGCGAAAGCTCGCGAGATTGGTGTAGGGATGGACCAAAGTTTCGACGTCGCGGGCGGCGAGATTGCTGAGCGGCGGCATAAAAATCCTTTGGTCGTAGGCACGCGTCGACAGTTCAGTCGCCGGCTCTTTGGCGGCGATTTGCAGCTCTATTGTGGCCGCTTCGCCGCCGCCGTCAAAGATGAGCGGCGGCGTAAGCATTTGCGCTTGAGGGAAACCGTGGCAGACCCTAATCAGAATGTAGCATGCGCAGGTCCGGGAGCGAGCTTTGTCGCAAACCGCAACTCTAGACGACATTGTCGCCGGCAAAGCCGCAAAGGACGGCTTTGTGCGCACGCGCTGGTGGTGGATTCGCCACGCGCCGGTGCGTGTCGACGACGGCCGCATCTACGGACAAAGAGATTTGCCGTGCGATTGCAGCGACACGCGCGTTTTCTCCGGCCTTGCGGCGCTGTTGCCACGCCAGGCGGTCTGGCTGACCAGCAATTTGGCGCGCACGCACCAGACTGCGCGGGCAATCCTGGCGGCCGGCGATTTCGAAAACGCGCAGGAACTAAAACAGGACCAGGATCTGGCCGAGCAGCATCTTGGCGACTGGCAGGGTCTCGACCGCCGCACTTTTCTCATGGACCGCAAGCAGGAGCCGGACTCCTTCTGGTACGCGGAAGCCGAAGAGCGCGCCCCGAACGGCGAAAGCTTCCTCGATCTTGTTACGCGTGTGCGCGCCGCAATCGAACGCGCTAACGCGGCGTATCGGGGCGGCGACATCGTCGCGGTCGCGCACGGCGGCACGATCCGCGCGGCGATCGCCATCGCGCTCGGGCTGCCGCCGCGCGGTGGCTTTGCCTTCATGATCGATAATTGTTCGCTCACCCGGCTGGATCATTACCACGGCCAACAAGGCTCCGGCTGGCGGGTCACGACAATCAATCACCGGTCGTAATTGATGCTTTAATTCAAGGGCCGGTTTCGCGCCGCGCGCGGTCAGCGCCCTTTTCGCCGGCGGCAATCGCGCCTATATGCGCCCTGGCAAATGCATTCATAAACGCCATTTCATAGGAGCCGACAATGAAACTCAGTGCCCGCAATCAGCTTAAAGGCAAAGTCGTCGAGGTAACCAAGGGCGCCACCACATCGCATGTCCGCGTCGATCTCGGGCACGGCGTCATCGTCACGGCATCGATCACGAATGAAGCGATCGCCGATCTCAGCCTCAAGGCCGGCGACGAAGCCTGGGCGGTGATCAAGGCGTCCGATGTGATGATTGGCAAATAACTAGTGGTCCGATTCTAACATTCGCATCCCGGTTCGGTAGGCTCTTGTGCGAATGTTAGAACCAAGGGACCAATAGCAAGGTTAGTCCCAGTGGAGCTTTTGGATTTGACATTCGCTTTACGGGTTTGCGGCCAAGTGGGCAGCGAATGTCAAATCCGCCCCACTGGCCGGCTTAGGATTTCAAAGCTGCGGTGCCGCTTGCGAGGGCGCCTTTTTGGAATGCGGCCGTAATTCGTCGGCCGCATTCGCAGCGACGGGACGCGGGCGCGGCAATGGTACCGGCTCGACAAGCGCGGTCGCCGTCGCGTCGGCCTCATCAGCCTCTGTTTTAGCTTCCTGCTTAGCCACTTGTTTGACCGGCTCGCGTACCTCCCATTCGCAAGTCTTGTAATCGTTGCGGCGCTCGGCGAGGTCGACGTGGATATGCTCTTCATGAGCGCTGTCGGAGCCGGGACCGAGTACTGTTGAGAACCGCGCGCAGGTCGTGGCGCGCAAGCTTTCGCGCCACTCCCTAGCAACATTGACGTCCGTAAGTTTGATCATCTCGCCGTCGGCGAGGTTGAACCCGCGCACGTCGAGCGCATTGGCGCGCCCGTGTTCGCTCAACGTCGCACCGCGCACCCGATTGCGGCCGCGGCACTCATAGGAGTCGTAGTTGTCGACGCCGCGTAGCGGCGAGCCGAGCTTGAGCGCGGCCGGCGCCACATCGTCGCGTACCCATAACGCAATCTGTTCCGCCATCGAGCAGCGCAAGGTCGCCGGTGGGCTTAAGGGCACCTTGGTCTTGTCGGGCAGAAAAACGCTGTCGAGGAGAACGGCATCGGTGGCACCGCACTCGCCCGCGCCCACGAGCATCGGCAGCGGCCGAAAGCCCGCCAATTTTGCCAACCGCGTTTGACAGGCCGAGGGTTTTCCCGCCGCCGCCGCAGTGGCGGTACTGGTCTCAGGGAACGACGCGTAGGCTTCCTGCGGCGGCGCGAATTGCTCCGGAATGACGCTTCCGGGAGCGGCGGCTGCGCCCCCGTGCGCACGCGGCGGATGCGCAGGGATTAACTGCAGAGGCGGAGGGTGCCGGGTCTTGTCCGCAGTCGCGGGCGGCTGGACTTTATCCTGCGCCGCAGCGAACCCCGCCCCGCCGAGCAACGCCGCGATAAGGATGAGAGCCTTCACGCTACTGGTCCGGCACAAATGGCGGTGGAGGTTAACGCTGCCCAAGGTGAAGCTTTACGCGGGCTATGCGCTACAGTTCAAGAGGCTCGGCCTCGCCCGCAGCTCATTTGAATTATTGACATTTTCATCGGCATTCCGCTTGGCTAGATTGCGCTGTGGGCAGCCCCGGGCTGCAGCAACAAGCAAGAACAAAACAGAGCAAGTCTAGGAGGTTTTCAATGCTCGGGCTCATGCAGGATTGGCCGCTTTTGTGTCATCGCGTCATCGATCATGCCGCGAACGTTCACGGCGAGCGTCCGGTCATCTCGCGCTCAATCGAAGGTCCGTTCCATCGCACCAACTACGCCGAAATCCGCGCCCGCTCCTTGCGCGTCGCGCAGCTGCTCGACCGCGAGGGCATCAAACTCGGCGACCGGGTCGCCACGCTGGCGTGGAACACCTGGCGGCACCTCGAAAGCTGGTACGGGATCTTGGGGGTGGGCGCGATCTATCACACGGTCAATCCGCGGCTGTTTCCCGAACAGATTGCCTGGATCGTCAATCACGCGGGCGATCGCATCATGATGACCGATCTCACCTTCGTGCCCCTTCTGGAAAAACTCGCCGACCACCTGCCGACCATCGAGCGTTACATCGTCTTCACCGACGCGGCGCACATGCCGGCGACGACTTTGCGCAACGCCGTCGCCTACGAGGAGTGGCTCAAGGAAGCCGACGGCGACTTCGCCTGGCGATCGTTCGACGAAAATACCGCCGCCGGCATGTGCTACACCTCCGGCACCACCGGAAATCCCAAGGGCGTATTGTATTCGCATCGCTCGAACGTCCTGCACACCATGCTGGCGTTGCAGCCGGATGCAATGGGCGTGTCTTCGCGCGACGTGGTGTTGCCGATCGTGCCGCTGTTCCATGCCAACGGCTGGGGTCTCGCATTCAGCGCGCCGATGGCCGGCTGCTCGCTGGTCCTGCCGGGGGCCAAACTCGACGGCCCCTCGGTGTGCGAACTGTTGACCGAATACAAGGTCACCTTCAGCGCCGCAGTGCCGACCGTGTGGCTTCTGCTGCTGCAATATCTGGAGAAGACCGGCGGCAAGCTGCCAGATCTCAAGAAAGTCGTCATCGGCGGCTCCGCGGTGCCGCGCTCCATGATCAAGGCCTTCAAGGAGGATTACGACGTCGACGTCTTCCACGCCTGGGGCATGACGGAGATGAGTCCGCTCGGCACGGTCGGCACGCTCAAGCCCGAACACGCCGAGCTTGATGCGGAGGCGATCTACGACATCAAACAAAAGCAGGGCTACACGCCCTTCGGCGTCGAGATGAAGATCACTGACGACGCCGACATGAGCTTACCTTGGGACGGCAAGACCTTCGGCCGTATCAAGGTGCGCGGCTTTGCCGTCGCCAAGGGTTACTACAAGGAGGATATCCAAATTCTCGATCGCAACGGATTCTTCGACACCGGCGACGTCGGCACCATGGACCGTAATGGCTACATGCAGATCACTGACCGGTCGAAAGACGTGATCAAGTCGGGCGGCGAATGGATTTCGTCGATTGATCTGGAGAACCTCGCGGTCGGTCACCCGAAAGTGGCGGAAGCCGCGGTGATCGGCGTGCGCCATCCCAAATGGGACGAGCGGCCACTGCTCATCATCGTGCTTAAAGAGGGGCAATCGGCCACCAAGGAAGACATCCTCGGCTTTCTCGAAGGTAAAATTGCCAAATGGTGGATGCCCGACGACGTCGTGTTCGTTCGCGGCATTCCGCATACCGCCACCGGCAAGATCCTCAAGACCGCGCTACGCGATCAATTCAAGGACCACGTCCTGCCGACCGCGATCGCTGCGGAATAATTCTGGTCGGCTGACCACGAGTCATCGTCTCGGCGGAGCATATGCCCCGCCGCATTTTTTTGAGCGCAGGATTCGTGCTGCCCGCGCATTTAGCCCGTAATTTCATGCTTCGGACGTAAGTAGATCACCTATTATTACCAAGTATTTCCGTGAGTTGATGGAACCCGTATAGCTTTAGCTAAATCTATCTCTTTCACGACGCATATTTTCCACAATGTCTAGTCAACAAGCCAGCCGGCTCTCTTCGGGGGGAGCCGATTAACTACTATCGTCAACAACGAACGAAGGATGATCATGGCTTGTCACAGCCTGGCTAAACTTGCGTTTGCCTGCGTTATTGCTGCTTCAACTGTCGCTCTACCGATAAGCGCTTCGGCGCAAAGTGGAATTGCTTCAATCTATTCGGGGGGACTCACTGCCAACGGCGAAACGGCGCGAGCTTCGGGTATGACCGCGGCTCACCGGACATTGCCGTTCGGAACTTTGGTGCGCGTCACCAACCAGCACACCGGACGCTCGGTGGTCGTGCGCATCAACGACCGCGGGCCGTTCATTCGCGGCCGGGTGATCGATCTGACGCCGGCGGCCGCGCGCGCCTTGGGCTTTTCCGGCCTAGCCCCTGTCGACCTGGAGATTGTCGGCAGAAGCTGACCGGCGCCAATGCACGTTACGGCAACGGGAGGCCCCAGGGGCCTCCCGTTCTCGTTTGCCGCGGCTTGCGGCTTCGCGCAGTTCACACTTGAGCAACCATTCTCCGCCACGATGCCGGCCGGCTTGAGGATCGCCTTCCGCCATGGCGCCGACCGATTTTGTTCCCTCATTCCAAGCTCGGCTCGCGCTCTATCGGATCGACGAGCGCACCCGATCGCTGTTGGCCGCGGCCTGGCCGAGCATCGCCCCCGACATCGCACGCGTCATCGATGAAGTCGTGGAAGCGCTCATCAGGCTGCCGAACATCGCCAAGACCGTGCCGCCGAACAAGGAATTAATCAAAAAGCTCGAGGTTGCGCATTTCCAGGCGCTGCTGGGCGGAAAGCTCGATGAGCAGTACGCCGAAGCATGCCGCCAAACGGTGCGTGAGGAAGCGGCGATCGGGCTTGATGCGCGCATGCGCAGCACCGCCGGAAGTTTCATGCTTGTCGCGGCGCTGGACCTCCTTGCCCAGCGAAACCGCTTCTCCGCGAAAAAGCTCGCGCAGCAGGCCACGGTCATCTCGCGAGTGTTAAGCTTCGACGTCGCCAATGCCATGACGCTGCACCGGCAGGCCGCGGAACAGGCGGCGAAGATCCGGCGCGGCGCGATCGACGCCGCGATTGCCGATTTTGACGGCGCCATCGGCGAGGTGCTGGCGGCAATCAAGGAAGCTTCCGCATCGCTGGCAATGACCGGTTCGACTCTGCGGCACGTCGCCGACGAGGCGCAGACCCGGATGGCGTCGGCTTCTTCCGCGTCGACTGAGACGGCGCGGCGGATGGAAGCAACGGTGACGGCAACGGCGGAACTTTCCGGTTCGATCCAAGAAATCGGACAACAGGCCTCCAGCGGCCTTGGCATGGCGCAGTCGGCGGTCGACGACACCGCGCGCACGCAGACCGTGATCGGCTCGCTCAACGACGCCGCCGAGCGCATTGGCTCGGTGGTCGGCACCATTTCCGCCATCGCCGCGCAGACCAATCTCCTGGCGCTCAATGCGACGATTGAGGCGGCGCGCGCCGGCGACGCTGGCAAGGGCTTCGCAGTGGTTGCGGCCGAGGTGAAGACGCTCGCCAATCAGACCTCGCGCGCCACCGGCGATATCTCCCAGCAAGTCGCCGCCATCCAGGAAGCGACCAAGCGCTCGGTGGAAGAAATCTCCGCGATTGCCGGCACCATCGTCAAACTGACCACGGTCTCGACCAGCATCGCGTCGGCGGTGCAGCAACAGAGCATGACGACGCGCGGCATCGCCGAAAGCATTCACGACGCTGCTGGTCACACCGCGCGCGCCTCGGTCGAGATCAACTCCGTCGATGAGGCAGTGATGCGCGGCGCCGCTGCTGTCGGCGACATCGCCACCTGGACCGAGCGGCTGTCGGCGCGCGCCAACGATCTCGAATCCAAGGTTGCGACCTTCTTTACGCGGGTTCGCGCCGCTTAGAAAAAGCGTCGCCGCGCTTTGTGTCTCCGCTCGCCCGTGCGCTAGACTAGCGGTCCGATCCGCTGCACTAGGCGCGCGCGGGACTCGCGGAGACTTATGATGGCTGAAACGGTGATGAAACAAATTGTGCTGGCGTCGCGGCCGAGCGGGCCGCCGACGGCCGAGAACTTCCGCCTCGAAGCGGTGCCGATGCCGTCGCTGCCGCCGGGCGGTCTTCTGCTGCGCTTGCTCTATCTGTCGCTCGACCCGTATATGCGCGGTCGCATGGACGACGCAAAATCCTATGCGAAGTCGGTGGAAATCGGCGAGCCGATGCGCGGCGAAAGCATATGCGAGGTAATCGCGTCCGATCGGCCCGGTTATGCGAAAGGCGACATCGTGCTGGCGCATACCGGCTGGCGCACCCATGCCGCTTGGGACGGCCCGAACCTGCGCAAACTCGACCCGAAAGTCGCGCCGATCACGACCGGTCTTGGCGTGCTTGGTATGCCCGGATTTACTGCCTATTCGGGCCTCTACGTTCTCGGCAAGCCGAAGGCGGGCGAAACCGTCGTCGTGTCGGCGGCGAGCGGCCCGGTCGGATCGTTGGTCGGGCAGCTCGCCAAGATGGCAGGCGCTCGCGCCGTCGGCATCGCCGGCGGTGACAAGAAATGCCACTATGTGGTGGACGAATTGCGCTTCGATGCTTGCGTCGACCATCGCGCGAGCGACTTTCCCGTAAAGCTCGCCGCCGCTTGCCCGAACGGCATCGACGTCTATTTCGAGAATGTCGCCGGCGCGGTGTGGCAAGCGGTCCTGCCGCTTCTGAACACTTACGCGCGTGTGCCGGTCTGCGGCTTGATCGCCCAATACAGCGCCTCCGGTGCCCCGCCCGGCCCGAACCTTTTGCCCGCCACCATGCGCGCGATCCTGACCAAGAGCCTGACGCTGCGCGGCTTCATCAACACCGAATTCGCCGACGCGCATTACGCCGATTTTTTGAAAGTGGTTTCCGCGGGCCTCGCCGACGGCCGCATCCGCTATCGCGAGGACATCACCGACGGCATTGAGAATGCGCCCGCAGCTTTCATGGGCCTGCTGCAGGGCAAGAATTTCGGCAAGGCGCTCATTCGGGTGGCGGCTTAGCGCCGATCAGACCGACTTTGCGAGCGCCTGCTGAGCAAGCTGCAGGCATTTTTCAAAACCTGTCAGGTCGTCGAAGAGCCGGCCCGGCGCTGCAGAGTGGCGCACGATTGGATACCCGCCATGCTCGACGAGAGCATTGTCGATCATCAGATTATCGGCGTTGTCGAAATTCTCGATTGTCATGTCATGGGAGTCGCGCCAGACTTTGGCAACCGGATCGAATGTCGCGGCCGGATCGGCTCGCTTGCAGCGCTCCAGAAAATCGTCGCCGGCATTGGTGTAGCCGAAAACGCGTTTGCCAAGTCCAACCAGCAGACCGAGCTCGAACACGGTGCCGGCATCGGCGTTGGGGCCGCGAAATGGCGTTAGATTGCAGATACCGAGATCGGCGCGACCAATCATCTCCTCGTTAGCACGGTAGATTTGCCGATCGACCTTCTCGCCGGTCGCGTTCGGATCGACCTCGTTGTCGAACGGGAAAAGCCCTTCGAAACCATATTGCGCACACAGCGCCTTTTTGCGCCGGCCGACCGCGAGCGCATCAGGCAGAAAAACGTCCGGCCCAGCCAAATAAACTTTCATGCGATTGCCACGCCAGTTGCAGATCGGGAGCGCGTGCGAGCCTTTTACCACAATCCGGAAGGCCCCTTCCCAGATCGGCGCGCTCTGTTATAAGATACACGCTTTGCGGGAATTACGCTGTCAACTGCGTAATTCGCGCTTTGCTTGTAGACATTGATGGGTCTAGCCATGGTTGATGAACCCGCCGCGACCGCGCCCGCGTTCGAATACGAAAACGACGATATGACTGCGTCCTTCAATCTGCGCCCGCGTCCCGATTTCCGCGGTCCGGTGCCGGAAGACCAGCGCAAGATCAGTCAGGACGTTTACGAAGCGCGGAATGTTCTGCAGCTTCTAAAAGACGATAAGGCCATTGGCGATGCAGTGTTCACCGAATTCATCAGGCGGGTGACCCAGGCGGGGCGCGCCGGTTGCGTGGCGGACAACGTGGATACGAAGCTCGCCGCCGAAGCGCTTGACCAGATCCGCGCCGACATCGTCAGACGCGCCGCCACACCACTCGTTTATCGTTATCTCCGCGCGTTGGCGATATGGGCCGCAATCGGCGGCGTGTTGGGTCTCGGCTTTGCCATCGTCGGCGCCTACCACTGGCCGATCGTCAAAGGATACAGCTGCGTCCTGATCGGCGCGACGGCCGGGGCCTGGTTTTCCGCGGCCGCCGCGCGCTGGAAAATTTCGTTCGGCACCATTCCCGACTATCCCGACATTCAGCTTGAGCCGGTCATCCGCATGTTGTTCGTAGCTCTGGTTGCGGTCGTATTTGCCTTGTTCCTGCATCTTGGCCTGATCACCATTAAAGTCGGCAACACCAATTTCGCCGACTTCACCGAGTCGATAAGCGTCGCATTATTGGTCGGCTTTGTCGCGGGAATTGGCCAGCGAGTGCTATCGGTGCAGCTCACCGAACGGGCGGAAAAGTTCCTGCCGGAAACCTAGGGCGGCGCCCCTACTCCGCCGGCTGTTTCGGCTTCGGTTTGACGAAGGTGCGCTTGAGATTGCCGAACAGTTCGATCTTGGCGCCGTTGCGATGCATGATCACGCTCTGCTGGGCGACGGAGAGCGTGTTGTTCCAGGCCCAATAGATCACCAGCCCTGCCGGGAAGCTTCCCAGCATGAAGGTGAAGATCAGCGGCATCCAGTTGAAGATCATCTCCTGCGTCGGATCCGGCGGCGGCGGGTTGAGCTTCATCTGCACCCACATGGTGACGCCCATGATCAACGGCCAAATGCCCAGATGCAGGAAGCTGCCGACCATCGGCAGCACGGTCGGATCGAACGGGATCAGCCCGAACAGGGTGAAAATGTTGGTCGGATCCTGCGCCGACAGGTCCTTGATCCAGCCGAAAAACGGCGCGTGGCGCATTTCGATGGTGATGAACAGGACCTTGTAGAGCGAGAAGAACACCGGGATCTGGATGGCGATCGGCAGGCAGCCGGCGATCGGGTTGATCTTCTCCTTCTTGTACAGCTCCATCATCGCCTGCTGCTGCTTCATCTTGT
>CAYWNY010000067.1:0-19116 GCA_964459765.1 uncultured Hyphomicrobiales bacterium
CGAAGATGAAAATCAGGCAGGTCAGGTAGAAGCTCGCCAGCAGCTTGCCCAGCGACACCAGCGAGCCGGCGCCGAACTTGCCGACGGTAAAGGCGATGGCGCCAAAGGCGCCAATCGGCGCCGCCCACATCACGATCGCGACCATGCCGAAAAACATTTGCGCCGCCGTGCCGATCAGATCGGTCAGCGGCTTGCCGGACTTGCCTATGGCGCTCAGCGCAAATCCGCTTAAGACCGAGACGAACAGGACTTGTAGCACATTGCCTTCGGCAAAGGCGCCGACGAAGGTGTTGGGAATGATGCCGAGCAGAAACTGCGTCGTCGTTCGGCTCTGCGTCTGCGCCAGGTAGCCGGCGAAGCTCGCGGTGTCGACGTGGCTGAGGTCGACATTCACGCCGGCGCCGGGCGCAAACACGTTGACCGCGACCAGCCCGATGATTAACGCGATCGTAGTCAGCACCTCGAAATAGATCAGTGCCTTGAGCGCGACGCGGCCGACCTTGGCCATGTCAGCCATGGACGCAATACCGTGCACCACGGTGCAGAAGATGATCGGGGCGACAAGAACGCGGATCGTCTTGATAAAGGCTTCGCCAAGCGGCTCCATGCGCACGCCGGCGTTTGGATAAAAATGGCCGAGCGCAATGCCGATCGCCATCGCGATCAGCACCAGGAACCAAAGCTGCAGGTAGAACGGCCGCGGCCGCGTCTCGGTCACGTTCCCTTCCCCCTTGCGGAGAGGGGGTAGGGGTGGGGGTATTTTTGGTGAAATCCGGAAGCGGCCGGCTGACGCCCCTCCCTACAGGGATGTACCTCAATCCACGAAAGCAATTTAGGTCGTCCAATCAATCTGCGAGTAAATCCTCTCACTCTTCGTCGTATTCGACCGAGATGTCCTTGCCGGTGTAATCGGGCATGAAGGCAGCCGCCACCGCGCTGATCACCGCGCAGGCGGCGATGTAAATCGCGATGGCGTAACCTGTCTTATAGGTGGCAAACAATGCGGTCGCGATGAGCGGCGCCGGCCCACCGGCAATGATCGAAGCGAACTGGTAGCCAAGCGAAGCGCCGCTATAGCGCAGCCGCGGCGTGAACGATTCGGCAATCAGCGCCGCCTGCGGTCCGTATTGAATGTCGTGCGGGATCAACGACAGCACGATGGCGATGAACACCGCCGACGGGATCGCGGTATCGACCATGCCGAAATAAAGAAATCCAAACAGGCCGGTCGCCACCACGCCGATCAGGTACATCTTGCGCCGCCCGATGAGGTCGGAGATGTGGCCCGCCAGCGGGATGGTGACAAAGGACACGACCGCCGCTGTCATCACCGCGAAAAGGATGAAATTGCGATCCATCTTCAGCGTGCCGACCGCGTAGGCAAAGATGAAAGCGGTGAAGATGTAGAATGGCGCCTGCTCTGAGAGCCGCACCAAAGCCGAGAGAAGGATCTCACGCGGCTGCTTCTTGAACACCTCCACGATCGGCGCCTTCTCGACCTTGTCTTCGTCCAACAGTTTTTGGAACACCGGGGTTTCCAGAATGCCGAGACGGATCCACAAGCCGATGCCGACCAGGATGATCGAGAGCGCGAACGGAATGCGCCAGCCCCAGACCAGGAATTGATCGCCCGACCAAGTGCTGAACGCGAGCACGGCGAGGTTTGCCAAGAACAGGCCGGCGGGAACGCCGAATTGCGGCCAGGAGGCGACCAGCCCGCGCTGGCCCTGGGTGCGCGACCATTCCATCGCCAGGAGCACCGAGCCGCCCCATTCGCCGCCGACGCCGATGCCTTGCAGCGCGCGCAGGACGGTGAGGATGATGGCGCCCCAGATGCCGATCGAGGAATAGGTCGGCACCAAGCAGATTAGGAAGGTCGCAATGCCCATAAAGAGCAGCGTCGCGATCAGCGTCGCCTTGCGGCCGATACGGTCGCCGTAATGGCCGAAAATCGCCGCGCCGACCGGCCGTGCCGCAAAGCCGATGAAGTAGGTGCCGAAGGCCAGCAACGTCGCCGACAGCGGGTCCTGGTTGGGGAAGTAGAGCTTGCCGAAGACCAGGCCCGCCGCCGTGCCGTAGAGGAAGAAGTCGTACCACTCGATGGTGGTGCCGATGGTCGAAGCGATCACCGCCTTGCGCAGTTGCGCGCTGTGTTCGGCGTCCGATAGCGACGGATATGTGCTCGCCACGGCCATGGCTGTCTCCCCTCCCTGCATCCCCTTAAGGGGCGGAGCCTTTTAAGCCCGCCCTCTCTAAGGACGATACTGCAGCGTGGGGTTGCTTGGCTAGAGACGCAAGCAAATCGTCGTTCCGGCCGCGCCGCCGCAGCGCCGCCCCGGAACGACCGGCGGAGGGTCTATTGGCCCGGCTTGCTCGCGGCCATCACCGTGACCGGCATGTCGCGGTAGTCGGCGGCAAACAAGCGCTTGAGATTCGCGACCTTGGGGAGATCATTGTAGACGATATACGGCGCGGACGGGTGCAGGACCAAATAATCCTGATGATAGTCCTCGGCCGGATAGAAGCCGTTCAGCGGCTCAAGCGTAGTCACGATCGGCTCGGCAAAGACGTGGGCCTGATTGAGCTGGGCGATATAAGCCTCGGCTACGCGCTTCTGCTCGTCGTTGGCATAGAAGATGGCCGAGCGATACGAGGGCCCGCGATCGGGACCTTGATAATTCAGCTCGGTCGGATTGTGCGCAACTGAAAAATAAATCTGCAGAATCTTGCCGTAGGAAATCTGCCGTGGGTCGAAGGTCACTTCTACCGACTCGGCGTGGCCAGTCTGCTCCGTGCCAACCATCTGGTAATGCGCAGTTTCCTTTTTGCCGCCGGAATACCCTGCCACGGCCTGCGTCACCCCTTTGGTATGCTCGAAAACCCCCTGCACGCCCCAGAAACAACCGCCGGCGAGCACGATGGTCTGCGCCGTGGCGGCGGCCGGCTGGTCGAGCGCCGGCGGCGGAATAACGACCGCCGGTTCGGCGGCCCGCGCCGTGGTTATCGCCAGGCCCAGCAAGGGGACGGACAGGAGTACGCATAACGTCTTCATCGGTTCCTCCGAAAATGCCCCGCGATTCATCGCGGCAACGAGTTCGGTCAGGTGTACGGTAAGCAGCGCCGCGGAAGCCAATCACAATTCGAACCGGCGCGCTGCACCGCAAGGTCACGACTTCGTGCGCGCCCGGAGTCTCAATCCGTCGGCTGCACTTCGGCCTTGCATAACAACCCAGCCCGTGGTGGGAACCATCGATTAACAATTTCGGCCAATCATGGCCGCTCGCTGAGGTTGGGGACAAGTGATAATGAGCGCAGAAACCGCGGAGCCGATGTCAACGGGCTCCGGCCCGGCGCGTCGGACGGAATCGGGCGGTGGTCGCGTCCCTCTTTGCTTCATCGTCGACGGCGACGGCAGCATCCGGCACTTTCTATCGCTGGTCCTGCACGGGGCCGGCCTCGACACCGAAGAATTCGCCGACGGAGCCACCTTTCGGGCCGCGCTCAACCGGCGCATGCCTGACATCGTCTTCCTCGACATCGCGCTTGAATCCACCGACTCGATCGAGTGCGTGGTCGCGCTCGGCAAGAAGGTCTTTGGCGGCTATGTGCAGCTGATGTCGAACCGCGGCTCGGCCGTGCTCGAACACGTCAAAAGCATCGGCCAACAACAACGCTTGCAGATGCTCAACACGCTCAAGAAGCCGTTCGAGACCAGCGAGATCCTGCGCATTCTGCAAGAACTCAAGCTCGGACATCCGCCGGCGCTTGCGACGCGGCTCAAGCTCGAAGACGTCTTGAGCAACAACTGGCTCGAATTCTGGTATCAGCCGAAGATCGATCTGCGCAAAAAACAACTGGTCGGCGTCGAAGCCTTCGCCCGCGCCCGCCATCCGCAATACGGCATTGTGTTGCCCGGCGCGTTCATGCCGGGCGCGCTCGAAGCGGGCCTGGTGACGCTGTCCGAGCAGGCGCTGGAGCAAGGGCTCAAAGACAACCTCAACTTCGGCAGGCTCGGCGTCAACATGCGGCTTGCCGTCAACATTCCGATCGAGGCGCTGGTCAAGGTCCCGGTCGCCGACATCGTGCAGACCTACAAGCCGAAGTTCGAAAAATGGCCGGGGGTGATCATCGACGTCACCGAAGAGCAGATCGTCACCAATTTGCCGCTGGCGGTCGAACTCGCCAAAAAGTGGCGCCCGCTCGACATCTACTTGGCGATCGACGATTTCGGTCGCGGCTATTCTTCGCTGGCGCGGGCGAAGGAACTGCCGTTCGCCGAGCTAAAACTCGACCGCATCTTTGTCACCGATTGCGGCACCGACAGGGTCAACGCGCCGTTGTGCAAAACCGTGATCGATCTCGCGCACAGTTTCGGCAGCCTCGCCGTCGGCATCGGCATCGAGAAGGCATCCGAAGCGCTCGCTCTAGTGAGCATGGGCTGCGACTACGGTCAGGGATTTTTGCTCGGCCAGCCGATGCCCGAGGATCGCTTCATCTCACTGCTGCGGCAGCGCGCCGCCTCGCAAGGCCGGCAGTTGTCGGCTTAAACCACCACGCAATTTTTTGTTAGTGCGTCCACGGCTGGCGGCGCGAATACACAAAATTATCGGAGTAGGACGCCGCCTGCCGCACCGGCGGCTTGGTTTCGAACACTTGGTAGGGAATGCCGTTGCGCTCGCAATAAGCCACCGCCTCTTCCTTGCTGTCGAACGACAGCTGCACTTCCTGCTTCATGTCGGAGGAACTGGTCCAGCCCATGAGCGGGTCGATGGTGAGCGGTCGTTCCGGCTCGAAATCAAGCATCCACTCTTTGGTCTTGGCCTTGCCGGATTGCATCGCGCTGCGGGCCGGATTGTAGATGCGGGCGGTCATGGTGCCTTCCAATCAAACTTTAAAACGTCGCTTCACTGCACTCGGCCGGCGACTAGTCCCGACGAAGCGCAACGAAGTCGGATGGTCGGGGCAGCAGGATTCGAACCTGCGACCTGCAGTACCCAAAACTGCCGCGCTACCAGGCTGCGCTATACCCCGCCTAGTGTCTCGATTCCGAAGTTCGCTTGATTGTGTGGCGTCCGCGTTAGCGAACTTCGGAATCGAAAAGACACTAGCAATCCAGTGATCTAGTGCGGCTTTGGTTCAGAAGTCCGCATGGACTGAGTGAGCGGCAACAATGATGCGGACTTCCGAACCGCCACACTAGCGCGCCGTTGGATACATTGTTCGCACGATCCCAGCAAGCGGAGCGGATTTGTGCCGACCGCTCAATGGCCCCCTTTAAAGATCGGGCCTTCGACCCGGTCGCCCGCCGTAATGCCGAGCTTGTGCGCGGTGCCGGCGACCACTTCGAGCACAAAGCGCACCGGCCCGCCGGAGGGAACCAGCCGATCGGAAAACGGCTCGGTGTTTTCGGTGATGCGCAGGATGCGTCCATCGCCGCGAATGAAAATCATATCGAGCGAGATCAGCGTGTTGTGCATCCAAAACGACACCGGCTGCTCGCGGTCGAAATCGAACAGCATGCCGTGGCCTTCCGGCAATTCCTTACGGAACATCAGCCCGCGCGCCCGTTCGTCGTCGTTGGACGCAAGTTCGACGGTGAAGGGGTGAACGCCGTTTTTGCTGACGATCTCGAGCGTCGCTTCGCCGGCAGCCAACGCCTGGAGTGCTTGCAGCACCAGCCAAGCAGCAACGATCACGAGCGCCGCGGCGCGAGCCGCCGACCGCGCGAACACCAGACGACCAAAGATTAGTGGGATGCCGGGCCAAGCGGGCCGGTTTCCGGCCGCACTTCGGCGGCCATCATACCCTTGGGCCCGGGTCCGAAGCGAACCAGAACAAACTGCCCCGGCCGCAGCTCGGTAATTCCATACCGGCGGAGCGTTTCCATATGAACAAAGATATCCGGCGTCCCATCCCCGCGCGTGAGGAAACCGAACCCGCGAAGCCGATTGAACCATTTCACCTGCGCCCGTTCGAGACCGCTCGTCGGGGTGACAGTAACATGGGTCCGGGGCGGCGGCATCTGCGCCGGGTGGATCGCCGTTGATTCGTCCATGCTGACAACGCGGAACGCTTGCAGACCTTTCGGTCGCGCCAGCACTTCGCAGATGACGCGCGCGCCTTCATAGGCGGTCTGATAACCGTCGCGGCGCAGGCAGGTCACGTGCAGGAGTACGTCGGCCATGCCGTTGTCGGGAACGATGAAGCCGTAACCCTTGGCGACATCGAACCATTTAATCACACCGGACATCTCGATTACCCGGGCCGTGGCTTCGTCGCCGAAATCGACGTCCGGTGCGATTCCGATGCCGCTCGACTTTGTTTCAATTCCGTCGGACGCCATGACGCCGTGGCCGCCGCTTCTGTGCTGACGCCCCCGCGCGGGCGCTTCACGAATCTCTTGAATCGAAGATAACACCGGCCATCCGACTGGAAAGCACAAAATTGCAACACCACGTCAAAAGCGTCAGAGCCTGTGAAAAACAGTGGATGACGCGGTTTCAACGAACGGCGCGAGCACCGTGCCGATGTCCTCGCGCACCACCAGGTCGGCGATGTCGTCGAAGTCGGTCGGCTCGCGATTGATAATCACGAGACGCGCGCCATTCCTTTTTGCCATCAAGGGAAATCCCGCTGCCGGCCACACCACGAGCGACGAACCGATCGACAAAAACAGATCGCAGCATAAGGTCAGATCCTGCGCCCGCCGGATTGCGGCATCGGGCATCGCCTGCCCGAACGAGATGGTAGCGGTCTTGATGAAGCCGCCGCAGGCCGGACAATCCGGCGCGCAGCCGTTGCCCGCCTCCATACGGCCGCGCACCCAGGAGATTTCGTAGCGCTGTTCGCAATCGAGGCAGAGCGCATAGGTCGTATTGCCATGCAACTCGACGACGTGTTCCGGCGCGATGCCAGAGGCTTGGTGCAGGTTATCGATGTTCTGTGTGATCACCGCGGGCACCTTACCGGCGCGGTGGAGGCTCGCCAGCGCCCGATGGCCGCGACCCGGTTTGGCATTGCCGAATTCGTCGCCGATGGCGAACCGCCGCCGCCATGATTCGTTGCGCGCCTCCTGGCTCGCCAGGAATTCGTCGAACGGGATGGGCCGATTCTTGGTCCAAATCCCATCGGGCGAGCGGAAATCCGGGATGCCGCATTCGGTCGAAATGCCCGCCCCGGTGAACGGCAAGACCACGTCGGCCTGGCCGACCATCTCTCCCAAACGCGCCATGGCGCCATCGAGATCGGGTGCAAGCATCCTTCCTACCCCGCGACCAGTGTGTCCTACATAATCGTCGGCGCATGAGTCCGGATCATGCCCAAAGCGCTAAGTTACCGAAGAACTCACGGTCAATCTCAAGCCTAACCCAAGGTGCCATCATGCGGTATCTGCACACAATGCTGCGCGTACGCGATCTCGATGCGGCGCTCGACTTTTATTGCAACAAGCTCGGCCTGGCGGAAGTGCGCCGGTTCGACGACGACAAGGGCAAATACACGCTGGTGTTCCTGGCGGCGCCTGGCGACGGGGAACTGGTCGCCAAAGGACCGAAGAACCGGGCGGCGCCCCTGGTCGAGCTCACCTTTAACTGGGACGCAGGCGAGGATTACGGCGAAGCGCGCTATTTCGGCCATCTCGCCTATGAGGTCGACGATATTTATGCGACCTGCGAGAAGCTGATGAAAGCCGGCGTCACCATCAACCGGCCGCCGCGCGACGGCATGATGGCGTTCGTACGCTCTCCCGACAAGCAGTCGATCGAGCTATTGCAACAAGGCTCGGCGCTGCCGCCGAAGGAGCCTTGGACCTCGATGCCCAACACCGGACATTGGTGAGTTGGCGGCTTTTTCCGGATCATGCGCTGTTGCTTGCCGGCGCCGGCGATCCTCTTTATATGTCGCGCCCTCAGCCCCAGCGCCATTTGCGCGTGGTAAAGCGCCCTTCGTCTAGCGGTCCAGGACGCCGCCCTTTCACGGCGGAAACACGGGTTCGATTCCCGTAGGGCGCGCCACTCTCGCGCACGTCGGTGACGGCTAGCGTCTGCCGGTGCCTTGCCTGGGCGGCGGCGTCATCGCCTCTTCGGCCTCGGTCAGCCAAACGCCGCAGCCGACGCAGCCGTAAGTGTTCAGCGCCGTGGCCTCGGCGGTCGCCGGCGTGGTCCGCGTCAATCGCAGCGCCCGCGAGCAAATCGGGCATACCGGTTGCAGTGTGTTGTTGTCGCCGATCGGACGCATCAGGTCGCGCAGAGCCAGCATTTACACCCTCTTAATATTTTCAAACGCCCGGGTGAAATTCAAACGCATGTTTGGGCCGATTGCCAGACCCAAATGAGGAATTTTCAAGGTATTCACTGGCGTTGCTCATTCCCCCGGCGGCGCCGCTGATTGCCGGAAATTTCGGCAATCGCGTGGCGAGAAGGCCCCCTCAAAGCGAAAAAGGGCCCGCCGTCACGGCGGACCCTCTTTCTTGATTCACCTCGCCCGGTCAATAGCAGGCGCGCACCCAGTAATATCCGTTCCACACGTTGCGGCACCCCGGCCCGTAATAGCCGTAATAGGCATAAGGCCGATAATAATAAGGCGCTGTCGCCGCCGCCGCGACCGCCGCGCCGGCCACGAACGAGCCGGGGCCCCAGTAATGTCCGTACCAGCGCGCCTCCGCCGAGGTCGACATTCCGACGGCCGCCGCACCGGGCGCTACCGCCGCAACCGCAGTCGTCAAAATCTTCCGCATGACATCACCTCTTGGTTGGGTTGTTCAGTGGCGCCTGAATTACGCGCGTTGCTGAAGCGACGATGTGATGCGCAGCACACTTGCAGGGGATTCGCTCGCCGCGTTGGTTAAATTTTTGTAAGGCAGCGAACAAACCGTCTTTATGCGCGTGCGGTTCGCAGCAACAACAAATTGGCGAGCAGCGCGGCGATTGCTCCGAGACAAATAATGACGATCATCGGCCGCGGCGTACCGTTGGCGAAAAAGCCGACGGCGGCGCTGATGAGCGCAGCCGCGCCAAATTGCAGCGCGCCGGCAAGCGCCGCGGCGGCGCCCGCGCGGTTGGGAAATACGGAAAGCGCGCCCGAGACCGCATTGGACGCAACCACGGTCAGCAGCGCCAACACGACGAAAAGTGGCGCCGCGATGCCGACAACGCCGCCAAAGCCGCTCAAGCCGGTCGCCAGCAGCACCAGGCTGGCGCCAGCGCCGGCGAACAACGCAAGGCGCAGCAGCCGGTCGGCGCCGCGTTGCACGACTATGCGGCCATTGACCGTGCTCATGGCCACCATGCCCAGCATGTTCACGCCGAACAGAAACCCGTAATGCTGCGGCGAGATGCCGAAATATTCGATGTAGACAAACGGCGAGCCAGCGATGAAGGCGAACAGGCAGCAAAAATAAAACGTAGAGCAAGCGAGGTAACCGAGATAACGGCGGCTGTGCAAAAATTCGAAATAGCCGAGCACCATGGCGAGCGGATGCGCCGCGTTGCGCCGTTCGGGCGTCAGCGTCTCCGGTAAAGTCAGCGCGGCAAGAAGCGACACCAGGCCGAAGGCGACCAGCACCCAAAAGATTGCGCGCCAATCGAACCACAGCAGCACCTGACCGCCGATCAGCGGCGCCACGATTGGCGCCGAGGCGGTCACCATCATGTTGAGCGAGAGAACACGCGCACTCTGATTGCGGTCGTAAAGATCGCGCACCATGGCCTGCACGGCAGTTGGCACGGCGGCGCCGCCGCAGGCTTGCGCCAATCGCCACAGCACGATCGAGTGCATGCTTCCCGCAAGCGCGCAAGCGACGGACGCGACGCTGTAAAGAGCAAGCCCGGCGAGGGGCGGCCCTTTGCGGCCGAAGCGGTCCGCCAGCGGCCCGAGCACCAACTGGCCGGCGCCGAACCCGATGAAGAACCCGATAGCGTAAACAGCGTCTGCGCTTCGTCGGCACCGAGAGCCTGCCGCAACATCGGCAGCGCCGGCAGGTAAATATCGATCGAAAGCGGCCCGATCGCCGACAGGAAGCCGAAAATGAAAATCCGGCCGCGGCGGCCGGCAATCGCGGGCATTTCCATCGCGGCGCGACGTTAGCAACTCCGCTCCGCGATGGACAGCACCGGCGACGAGCGTATGCGGCCGTTACGGGCGCGACGGATAATAACTCGGCCCGGGCCGACGATGGGCGTGAAACACGCTGCGATGCGGATTGGCCACCTGGCTGGTGCCGGCGAGATTCGATCCAGGCGCCGGCCCGGGAGTTGCCGGCGAGACCGGAACCGGCGGCGGCTGCGGCACGAGGGACGGACCGCTCGGGTTGAGAATGGGCGCCGGTGCTGACGACATGGTAGGCGGCCGTTGTGCGGTCGCAGCAATCGTCGACGCGAGCAACGCGGCCGATGCGTAAGCGGCACAGCGCAAAATTTTCATCGCTTTATCCCTCAGGGCTCAACCCGGCGTTCTTCCATAAACTTTAGCTAATAGCGGAAAGTTCCGTTCGCATCCTTCGCAGAACATTCGCGTGTTTGTCCGTCCGCGGACGCAGTTCGGTCACTGCGATGCCACAGCCACCGTCTAACGCTCGAAGACGGCAAGGTGGGGAAGCGAGGAAACGAGAGCAGGAGGAAGTTCATGGCAATGAACAAGAGATCGACTGGCTCGCGCTTGATCACCTTCGACAAAAACATTTGCCCGCAATGCAGCGCTTGGCTGCTGGCGCCCGATTGGTCGGAACATTTCAACGAACGTTGCGTGCGCCACGCCTGGTCGTGCGATGCCTGTGGCTATGCGTTCGAGACCGCCGTTTTCTTTCCACCGCTGCAGCGGGTGGCGGCCTAAGGCGACCATCCGCGTAAAGTTTGATCGGCGTAAAATTTCGAAAGCGGCTTTAGCGGCGCGGCGGATAGGCATGCCGGGCGCCGTTGAAATCCTCGATGGTACGACCGTCCTCGCTCAGATAATTCGGGCCGATCGGGGATTTGCCGTAGCCGCCGGGGATGTCGAGCACATAGGCCGGCTGGCATAGGCCCGAGACGCGGCCGCGCAGCGCCCTCATCAACGCCTGCCCGCCCGTGATGGTCGTGCGCAGATGTGCGGTGCCGGGCGCCAGATCGGCATGATGCAGATAATAAGGTTTGATCCGGCACTCGACCAAAGTGCGCATCAGCGCGGCGAGCGTCTGCGCTTCGTCGTTGACGCCGCGCAGCAACACCGATTGCGACAGCATCGGGATGCCGGCATCGATCAGCCGCGCGCAGGCGGCGCGCGCCTTTTTGGTCATTTCGCGCGCGTGATTGACGTGCAGCACGACGAAGGTTGCTTTGCCGCGCCCGCGCAGCGCGCGCGCAAGCGACGCCGTGATCCGCTCCGGCGCCACGACCGGGACGCGGGTATGCACGCGGATCACTTTGATATGCGGGATGGCGGCAAGCTTGCGCACCACGTTTTGCAGCCGGCGCGCCGATAGCACGAGCGGATCGCCGCCAGTCAGGATCACTTCCCAGATTTCCGGATGGTTGCCGATATAGGCGAGCGCCGCGGCAAGGGCCTTCGGCGACAGCCCTCCCCGCCTCGGCCCGACCATCTCGCGGCGGAAACAGAAGCGGCAATAAACCGCACACACATTGACGACTTTGAGAAGCGCGCGGTCGGGATAGCGATGCACCACGCCCTCGACTGGCGTGAAGGGCTCGTCGCCGATCGGATCGGCATCCTCCTCCGGCCGCGTTTCGAGCTCGCGCGCATCGGGCACGAACTGCCGCGCGATCGGATCGTTGGGGTCGGCGATATCGATCAGATCGGCGACCGCCGGCGTGATCGCGACCGCGTACCGCGCGGCTACTTCCGCTAGCTCGCCGAGTTTCTCGCGGGGCACGAGCGCTTGTGCGCACAGATCGTCGGCGCTGCGGATTTTAGGTTGCGATTTCATGGCAGCGGATTCCATATCACCTGCTCGATGCGCGACGCATCGGTGGCCAGCATCACCAGGCGATCGAGCCCTAACGCAATGCCGCTAGCCGGCGCCATTTTAGCAAGCGCGGCAAGAAAATCCTCGTCGATCGGATAGCGCTCGCCGTAGATGCGTTGCTTCTCCGTCATTTCCCGTTCGAGCCGCGCACGCTGCTCGACCGGATCGGTGAGTTCGGCAAAGCCGTTGGCAAGCTCCACGCCGCAGGCATAAAGCTCGAACCGCTCGGCGACACGCCGATCATCGGCCGCGGCCTTTGCCAAGGCCGCCTGTTGCGCCGGATAGCGGGCGAGAATGGTGGCGCGGCCGATGCCGAGGCGGCCTTCGATCTTTTCCACCAGCACACGGCTGAAAATATCGCCCCACGTGTCGTCGTCGCCGACGCGGATGCCGACCATCTGCGCGGCCCGCGCAAATGCATCGCGGTCTTCGTCGCCGCCCGGCAATGTCGCCAACAGATCGATGCCGGCGAAGCGGTCGAACGCCTCCGCCACGCTTAGCCGCTCGGGCTGCGCAAATGCATCCGCGGTGCGGCCGCGAAAGGACAGGGTTTTGCACCCGGCCGCGTCGACGGCCACCCGCAATATCGCGGCGCAATCGGTCATCAACGCCTCGTAGGGTTCGCCGGCCCGATACCATTCAACGAGTGTGAATTCCGGATGATGTAGTGCGCCCCGCTCCCGGTTACGAAAGACCCGCGCAAACTCGACGATGCGCCGCTCGCCAGCGGCCAAAAGCTTTTTGCAAGCAAGCTCGGGCGAGGTGCGCAGATAAAGCGGCGCCGTCGAGCCGTCCGACCCAAAGAGCGTCGTTGCAAAACCATGCAAATGGGTCTCGTTACCGGGAGACACCTGGAGCACGCCGGTCTCGACCTCGGTGAAATCATGCGCGGCAAAATAGGACCGCAACGCCGCCACAATCCGGTTGCGCGCCAACAGGAATGCCCGCCGGTCGGCGTGGATATGCAGGGCCCAAAAGGGCGAGGCAGGCGGGTTTTGATCCGGCATGTCCTTGTCCGCAGGAAGCCGCGGAAATAAGTAGCGATTGGGCGCAAGATCGGTATGGTGCGCCGCGAGTCTTTGTCAAATCGCTCTTTGTCAGATCGCCGAGGAAACCGTGAAAGTCATCGCCAGTTCGCTCCGGAAAGGCAATGTCGTCGAAATCGACGGCAAGCTCGGGGTCATCGTCTCCACCGAGAATATCCATCCCGGCAAAGGCACGCCGGTGACGCAGATGGACGTACGGCGCATCGCCGACGGCGTAAAGCTGGCGCTGCGCTTTAAGACCACCGAGCAGGTCGAACGCGCCTTTGTCGAGGACCGCAAGTACCAATTCCTCTACCACGACGGCGAAGGCTTCCACTTTATGAACATGGAGAACTACGACCAGGTCACGGTGCCGACTGACATTATCGGCGACCAGGCCGCCTATCTGGCGCCGGAGATGGAAGTCACTTTGAGCATGCACGATGGCACGCCGGTCGCCATCGCACTACCGCCGCGCGCGACACTGGAAGTGGTCGAGACCGAGCCGGCCATTAAAAGCCAGACCGCGGCGTCGTCCTACAAGCCGGCGGTTCTCTCCAACGGCGTGCGCACCATGGTGCCGCCGTTCGTCACCACCGGCACCAGGATCGTGGTGATGACCGCCGACGGCTCCTACGTCGAACGGGCGAAGGATTAGCCGTCAGTCCGGGGCATGGGCTCTTGCCCCGCGAACCCGGAATCCATACTCGCTGACGGCTCCGTTTGGTCCTGGAGATTTGGTCCTGGAGGTTGGATTTCCCAACCGTTGAATTATGGATTCCGGGCTCGCGCCTCAACGGCGCGCCCGGGAATGACCGTCAGAAAAACGCCAGCGTCCGGATTTCGATGCTCTCGCGCGGCGGCGCATTGGGCCGGGACGTCGGATCATCGAAGGCGGTGTGCGCAGTCCATCGGGCGCGGCCGTCTTTCTCCGAGTCGAACACCTTGAACACGATCGCCTCTTCGCGCCGCATGTGCGGGAAGTAGAACCATTCGTGGTCCGGATTATATCTGACCGAATAGGTCTGCCCGACGCGGTGCACATAACGCCGCTCGGTGATGATGAAATCGTCAAACGACAGCGTACGCGCGTCCGCCAGCGCCAGCGGGAAAGTCTCGACCGGCAGCCGGATTGGCCGCCACACCTGGACGACGGCGAAGCGGCGCTTCAAGAGCTCATCGGCCTCATCTGGCAACAGATCGTGCACCCGCTTCGGCGCCGACCATTCGGTGTAGTCATTGTGCACGCGCGGCACGACTTCGCGGATCTTTTTCTGTTCGCGCAAGCCCTCGTCGGCGGTGCGCAGAGTGTGATCGAACACGACGACGCGCTTTGCGCCGCTTTGCGCTTTCACCAGCGCTTCCATCTCCGGAAAGTAAATGCCGCGCACCTGCGCTTCGTCATAGAAGTCGCCGACTTTGGTGTCATGACGGTTAAAGGTGAACCCCTCGCGGTCGAGGACTAAATCTTTGGCCGGCGGGCGGCCGTTGCGGATGACCATCCGGCGCGGGTCAAGCTTACCGCCGCGCATGTCGGCGGTGCCACCCGGCCCAGCTTCGGTGACGATCTTTTCGCCGGTGTCAGCGAGATAATTCAGCGTCGCCTCGATGGCCGGAAGTGTCTCCGACGGACGCGCTTCGAGCACCTGATCCATTGCGAACTCCCTTTGCAAATTCCCTCGGCCAAGTCCTCCGCTTACGCCCTTGGTGAGGGTTTTAAATAAGATAGACCGGTCGCCGGACGGCGGTAAGAGCCACCAACCCGTCGGAATTCAACGCCGCCATGCGCGCCGGGCACGAAGGCGTGGCGCTGTTTTTCCGCCCGCATCTGAACAATCGTTCATCGCCAGCAGCCGCATTCCGCAAATCCGCCGCGCAGTGAAAGTTTTTGTGCGCTTTTTGCGGACCAGCGCACCGGCAGTGCTTGGCAGCGCAGATGAAGGTGCCGATATTAGACACGATCGAACCTTGGATCGGCGCGTGAGCTTCAAGAAGGCCAGATATCTGATCGCTGCAAGCCTCGCCGCCGCGCTCGGCGTCTCGGCGCAAGCGGCGTTGAGCGCCGACTGCAAACCGGGTCACTTCCGGCCGCCGTTCTTCATCAAGACTATGGGGTCGTGCGGCTTCAACGTCGCGGCCATGAGTTTCCAAGGCACGCCAGCCGAACAAGCCAAATGCCTGATGCGCGGCATGGATCAATCGCGCAATCTCGCGGCGCCGCTCGAAGGCCTGCCGGCCGCGCTCGCCGAGCGGATCGGCACCGACACCGGACTGCCGACGCGCGAGGCGTTGAGTACGTTTTTGTCGAAGCTCGATCTGGAATGGGATTTCGCCGCCTATCTGTGGCAGCCGCTGTCACGCGCCAACAACGACGCTGTGGATGCGCCGACGGCGCGCTATTTCGTCATCCACGATACCAGCGGTCCAAGCTACGGCCGGCGCTCGTTTCCCGACGACCTTGACGACAATTCTAAGATCAACAATCTCGCCGACTTCAAATGCGGCGACGGTTGGGGCAAGGCGCATGTGGTCATCAATCGCAGCGGTGGCATGCTGCTCAGCCACGAACTCGGCATCCCCTGGCGTGAAACCAAATTCGAGCAAGCGGCGAATTTCTCTGGCGCGCTGAAAGGATTGTTCCTGCACGTCGAATTGATCCAGCCGCGGCGCGCCGCGGCCGGCCGCGGCCGGCGCAACGACGCGCAAAGCCCCGATCCAGCTTTTACCGCCGCGCAATACGACCGCCTGGCACTGGTCTATACCGTCGCCAGCGTTCGCGCCGGGCAGTGGCTCATCCCGGCGTTTCATGCCGCGCTCGACGCCGACATTCCCAACGGCCACGACGATCCGCTCAATTTCGATCACGGGAGCTTCGCCAATAGCCTTGAGGCGATCGTCAAAAAGCTCCACGGCGCCGACGAAATGCAGGCCGCCGACCGGTGATCCTGGAGTCCTGGCTATGGCGTTTGGCACGCTTGCGACGCTGACGGCCGGATGTTTCTTCGCTTGGCTACTTGCGGCTCCAGCCCTCGCCCAGGAGGGAAAGCCGCAAGTAGCTCCCGAGGCCGCATCGCAAGTGCCGGCGCCGCCCGAGGCTGCGGAGGCTTCCACCTCTGCCCCCGCCTCTGCCGCTTCTCCCACGGTCGTCATGACCAGTCCACGTGTCGCGTCGTTCGAGGTCGATTGGACCGCGGCGCGTGCGGCATTGGGCCCGCTCGATCAATTGCCGCCGCCCGCGGAAGCGGCAGATGCGAATGGCGCGGACGCGCTTGTCCGCCTCAATGAGGCAACCGCAAAGATTTTGCCGGAAGGCGCAACGAGCCCCGTGCCGGTGCTGCTGCCTTTCGATATGGCGGCATATGTGCGCGACCGGGCGCAGGGCACGACGGCCGACGACGGCAAATACTTTTTCGACTTTCACGTGCCGACCCTTTTCTATCCCGGACCGACCGGCTACGACGCCGCCTTCTCTGTGCGGCCGCAAGACATGCACGGCGTAGACGTGGTGTTCGCGCGCAGCGCCGATATCCAGATTTCCGCTTCGACCATCGTCTACGAGCTTGACGGTCCGCTCGCCGACCCTGGCGCGCCGGTGCCGTCGCTCGAACAGGATTTTCCCGGCATCCGCCGGGTCATTCTCGAAAGCCGGCTGCGCTACATCTTCACCCGCTTCAACATCCCGTATGTTGTTTCGATTGCCTGCAACGACGGACCAAAAAGCGCGCGACAGCTCGCCTGCCGCGAGGCCGACCAAGTCGCCGTGCGCTTCCTCAAAGACCTCGCCGTTGTCGGCGGCGTGCCAAACGTCGTGCCGGTGAAGACCGCGGCATCGCCGGTCGAACAGCCCGACGCCGCCGCGCCGGACTTCACCTACAATGCACCCGGCGACATCCTTCCCGGCACCGGCATGAAGGGCCAAGGCGGCAGAGCCGACACCACCGTGTACGCCAAAATACGTTTTCCGATGGCGCATGCGCCCGCCTACATCAACTCGCAGTCGTTCATGAACTGGGGCAATTGCGATCTGACCGGCCGCGTTGCGCTTGGTGGCCACGGCCGGGACCAGAGCTACCGCTGCCGGGTGAATGACGTGCCGCTCTACAACGATGAAACCAGAAACTACGCCTATCCCTGGCGCGACAATTTTTGCGAGCACCGCTATTGGGAAGTCAGCCAATGCCCAGCCGGATTGGGCCATCAGGGCGAAGACATCCGGCCGAGTGCTTGCAAGCTGCGCAACGAGGACGCCGACCGCTGCGAGCCCTATCAGGATGACGTCGTCGTCGTGCGCGACGGCATGGTCTTGCGCCATCCCGGCGATGAAGCGCTTTATCTGATCGTGGACGCACCCGGCGAGCGTTTGCGCTTTCGTTATCTGCACATGAATCCGAACATGTACGATCTGGCCGGCCTCGTGAGTGGGCGCGAACTGCACGAGGGCGACGTTTTGGGTCCGGTCGGCGATTACGGCCGGCGCGAGGGCGGAACCACCTATCATCTTCACCTCGACCTGCAGGTGCTGACGCGGCAGGGCTGGCTGTACGTCAACCCTTACATGACGCTGGTTTCGGCCTACGAGCGGCTGATCGGCGGCCGCGGCCGCTCGGTTGCCGGAAGCGCATCCAATTCGCCGCCACCGGGTGCTATTGTTGGCGCGGGTGCTGGCACCGAGCAGGCTGAATCGAAGAGTGCCGGAAAGCCGTGATCAATTATCAGCGCAAAGCAGGCCTGCAACCGGCGGATGGCTATCCGGGCGTCACGCCGTTAGCGCGCTTGCGTCAAGGCTCGTGATCCGGTTCGATCCGGACCCGATAAGTAAGAACTCGAGGAACGCCGCATATGCCCCCCTCTCAACCCGCCGCCACGCGGGGAGCCGACCAGCCTGCCGACAGCACCATCGCCGCGCTTGAACGCCCGACTGCCGCCGGCGCCAACGCGCCCGGCTTCGGCAGCGACGTGGTGGCGGACACTTTGCGCGCGCTCGACATCCCCTACATCGCGGTGACGCCGGGCGCGAGCTATCGCGGCCTCCACGACAGCATCGTCAACTATCTCGGCAACGCAGCGCCGCAGATGCTGCTGTGCGTGCATGAAGAATCCGCGGTCGCCATCGCGCACGGCTATGCCAAGGTCACCGGCAAGGCGATCGCGGCGGCGGTGCATTCCAATGTCGGGCTGCAGCACGCCTCCATGGCGATGTTCAACGCCTGGTGCGACCGCATGGCGGTCATCGTGCTCGGCGCCACCGGCCCGGTCGATGCGGTGAAACGGCGGCCGTGGATCGATTGGATTCACACCGCGCGCGACCAGGGCGCCCTCATTCGCGGGTACAGCAAATGGGACGATCAGCCGTCTTCGCCTGGTGCTGCGGGCGAAGCAATCTTGCGCGGCACCTGGAACCCGCGCCATCAGGCAGATCACCGCCAGCCCGAGGAAACGCAGGGTAGCGCTTTGGAATCGGGGAAGCATCATTGGAACAGCCTCCAGAGGCACGAAAATGAATGCCGGAAAAATGTTAGCAAAAAGGAAAGACTGCGTCCGTACTACAGCTTATGGTTTACCTTCCCGTCGGCCAGCGCGACCAGCCTCTTGCGGGCGTCGCGCTGGCCGAGCTTGCGGATCGCGACTGATATCCTCTTCCGAGGCCATGAGCGCTCCGTTGTTATCGGTTTAATTTCCACACGGGAATCCCAGACAACTCTAAGGAACTCATGCTACCGGAACGTTGGGAACTCGCCCTAGGCCCCATCGCCTCCAACCTTAGTCGTGCCTCGCGCTTCCCAATCTTGCGAATGGCGACGAGCGTTGCTCTGGCGGCTGCTCGCGGCTCCGATTTCCCGGTCTCCCAAGTGACCACGGCTCCGGCGCTGACGCCCAAGAGCTTGCCGAACGCCTTGCGCGAGAGTCCAAGACGCTTGCGCTGGCTGCGGATCGAGCGCTGGCTGACTCGGGCACCCTTGAGGTCCTCTTCCGAAGCGGCGGGCACGGCCGCGAACTTGGCGTTGGCTTCGGCCATAAGGCGGGCGTTGTCCTTCGTCAGTTGCGCGACAAGGCGCTTCTGTTGGGCAAGGGCGCGCTTGAGCGCGGCCACGTCCTTCTTGATCGGAACGTAGATCGGGCGCATGGCGCGGCGAG
>CAYWNY010000068.1:0-18971 GCA_964459765.1 uncultured Hyphomicrobiales bacterium
GTCGCGTCGCGCAGCCAGCAAAAGCGGTAGTCCCAATTACGAGAACCGCCGATGTGTTCGGGCAGCGACGTTGTCGGCGCGGCGACCATCCCTCCGGTGCGCCCATAGGTTAACGCCTTCAACGTGATGAGCGAGCGGTTCACGATGTCCTCCCACGGACCAGAAGCTTGGCTTTTAGCAGTCCAGTCCCGCCAGAACTGTTGCGTAGCGCGCAGCTGGTCGATCGGATTCTCTGCCGCAGGAACAGATAAATGCGACGGCATATAGATCAAAGTGAACGGTACGATTTCGCCGGGGCCGACGGTGAATTCGCCGACGGTCTTAAAATCTTCGCCACGCAGCGGAGCGGTCGTTCGCAACAGCACCATGTCGGGTCCGGCGATGGCTCTTTGCGTCCCGTCGTCGAGTTTTGTCATCCACGGTACCGTCGCTCCGTAGCCGAAGCGGATCACCAGCTCGGTCCTCATGGCGATACGCCCGCGCTCGCCAATAATCAGTCGCACGATACTGGAGCCTGTTTGATGTCCGGGCATGAAATCGACGAGCGTTGCGGTTCCGTCTGCGCTTTCGAATCGCGTTTCAAGGATCAGCGTGTTGGGTTGATATTTCCGTGTTACCCGGGCCGTCCCGTCCTGTGCGGCAATGAGCCACCGGCCGTGTTCAGGCGTGCCAAGGAGAGCCGCGAAACAGGCGTCAGAATCGAACCGCGGCCAACACAGCCAATCAATGGAGCCATCGCGACCGACCAGCGCGGCCGTCTCGCAGTCACCGATAAGCGCGTAGTCTTCAATACGCAGCGGCATGCAACGAGCCTTTACAATCAAGGGGCGGAGGGTCCGAACTCCGCATGTCGTCACAGCTACGCAGCGACTGCGCGTCATAGGGGTTTAATGTGTTCAATTTTGAACAGATTCCTTGCTGCTCAGATGTGATTGTTGTGGCTCCGGGCAGCCAGCGGAGTGCGGTATGGCCTCGATAATTACGTTCATCAACAAAGGAGTGTTTGAGCCGGCGGACATTAAGGTGATGTCTGACGCCTACAATAAGGCAATAGAAAACATTCACGGTTTTGGGCGTCCCAATCGGATCGTTGGAGAGATCGTTGCCACTAAGATCATTGCACTTACGCAGGGCGGTGAACGCGACCCCGATCGTTTATGCGAAAGGGCCCTCACCGCATGTGGTTTCAGCCGAGAGCGGGTGGTTAACATAAAACTAGGAGCCGGCTTAGTTGGCGATGCCGTTGTTGTGCACTGCCAATCCGCCGTGAAAACCTCTGGCGATTTCCGCTGTCTGGATAAAATCATCTAGCCGATGAGATGATCCACCCCCGCCCAGTGATTTACTGAGCAATATTGCTCACCGGCGGCAAGTCACAAGGTTTTGAGCAAACAGACGCCGAGTTATTGATCTTTCGGCTGGAACCCTCTGCTTCATCCAAGGGTTATGCCTAGGGCGCGTCTCCCCACGCCGGTGAATTGCGCGTCTCAGACCCCGAGCACTCTCCTCATGCCAGCAAAATCGGCGAAGACCCGACGTATCGACGCACCCGCTTGGGGGACCCAGCCGGATTCCGCGATCGATCAGCTTTGCATAAATACCATTCGCACGCTGGCAATGGACGCCGTGCAACAGGCCAATTCCGGGCATCCGGGCACGCCGATGGCATTGGCGCCGCTGGTCTACACCCTATGGCAAAACTTTCTACGGTTCGATCCGGCGGATCCGATCTGGCCCAATCGCGATCGCTTCGTGTTGTCCAACGGCCACGCTTCCATGCTGCTGTACGCGATGCTGTATCTCAGCGGCGTGAAAGCGGTGAATGCCAAATACGTGCGCCTCGGCGAACCCGCTGTCTCGCTCGACGACATCAAGCAGTTTCGGCAACTCGGCAGTAAATGTCCGGGTCATCCCGAATATCACCTCACCTCGGGCGTCGAAACGACAACCGGACCTCTGGGCCAGGGTTGCGGCAACGGCGTCGGCATGGCGCTGGCCGGCCGCTGGTTGGCCAAGCATTTCAACCGCCCAGACTTCACGATGTTCGACTACGACGTCTACGTCGTATGCGGCGACGGCGACATGATGGAGGGCGTTTCGAGCGAAGCGGCTTCGTTCGCTGGCCACCAGATGCTCGGCAATCTTTGCTGGTTCTACGACAGCAACCGCGTGACAATCGAAGGGCACACGGACCTGGCTTTCAGCGAGGATATTGCGGCGCGTTTCCTTGCCTATGGCTGGAACGTGCAGCACGTCGGCGATGTCAACGATCAAGAGCGATTGGCCGAGGCGATCGAGATTTTCCGCCAGACCAACGATACGCCAACGCTCATTATCGTCGACAGCCACATCGGTTACGGCGCGCCGCACAAGCATGACACCAGTGCCGCCCACGGCGAGCCGCTCGGCGTCGAGGAGATACGTCTCGCCAAAAGGAGCTACGGCTGGCCCGAGGATGCCAAATTTCTCGTCCCAAGCGGCGTGCGCGACCACTTCCGTGACGGTATGGGGCGACGCGGGCAAAGTCTGCATAAGGCCTGGCTTACGCGGTTCGAATCCTACCGAAAAAAATATCCTGATCTTGCCGACGAGTTCGAGCGCATGCAAAGGCGCGAATTGCCGGCGGACTGGGATGTCGGGCTTCCGGTTTTCGCCGCCGACGCCAAGGGTCTTGCCACGCGTGATTCATCCGGCAAGGTGCTCAATACCATCGCCTCGCATTATCCCTGGCTGATCGGCGGCGCCGCAGATCTCGCCCCGTCCACCAAGACGCGGCTTACATTCGAGGGCGCCGGCGATCTGGAAGCTGACAAACCCGGTGGCCGCAATCTGCACTTCGGCATCCGCGAGCATGCCATGGGCGCGATCGCCAACGGACTCGCATTGTCCAAGATTCGCAGCTTTGGATCGACCTTCCTCATTTTCTCCGACTATATGAAGCCGCCCATCCGCTTAAGCGCGCTGATGGAACTTCCCGTCATTTTCGTTTTTACGCACGATTCAATCGGCGTCGGGCAGGATGGCCCAACGCATCAACCGGTCGAGCAGCTCCTAGCGCTCCGCAGCATTCCCGGCCTCATCACGCTACGGCCTGCTGACGCCAATGAAGTTGTCGAGGCGTGGCGAGTCATTATGAGGCTGAAGCATCAGCCCGCCTGCCTGGTGTTAACGCGCCAACCGCTCCCGACCTTCGACCGCGCGCGCTTCGCCTCGGCGACAGGCGTCGCGCGGGGCGCCTATGTCCTGGCCGATGCCGAAGGCAGCAAACCAGCCGTAGTATTGATCGGCACTGGCAGCGAGGTGGCCCTCTGCCTACAGGCTTATGAGGCGCTCGAGAAGGAAGGCATTGCGGCCCGCGTCGTCAGTATGACGTCATGGGAATTGTTCGAACTGCAGGATCAGGCCTATCGCGACAGTGTGCTGCCGCCCGACATTACGGCGCGCGTCTCGGTCGAGGAGGGTTCGGTGATCGGCTGGGATCGCTACGTCGGCGCTGACGGCGCCAAAATCGGCATGCACACCTTCGGCTCGTCCGCCCCGATCAAGGATCTGATGACGAAATTCGCCTTCACGCCGGAGAAGGTTCTCGCCGCAGCCAAGGAACAGGTAGCCAAGTCCAAAACGTCGCGGAAGTTAAAGAGGCCGACTGCATGAATCCGCTGAAGCAGCTCGAAGCCTGCAGTCAGTCACCCTGGCTGGATTATTTAAAACGCAGCCTGATCGAGAAGGGCGAGTTGCGCAATCTGATCGAACGCGACGGATTAAAGGGTGTTACCTCGAACCCGTCAATCTTCGAGAAGGCAATCGGCGAGAGCGACGAATATGCGGACGCGTTGAAACAGTTCCTGGCCGGGTCCGATCACAGCATTTCCGCAATATACGAGCACCTGGCGATCGCCGATATCCAGGCCGCTGCCGATGTGCTGCGACCGGTTTACGATGAGACGCAGGGCAGGGACGGTTACATCAGCCTGGAATGCTCGCCCTATTTAGCCAACGACACCGAAGCCACGGTGGCCGAGGCGTTGCGGCTTTGGGCGGCGGTGAAGCGCCCCAATCTGATGGTGAAGGTGCCTGCGACCCCGACCGGTATTCCGGCGATCCGCGAGCTGATTGGTCGCGGACTGAACATCAACATCACCTTGCTCTTCGCCGTGAGCGTCTACGAGCAAGTCGCCGAAGCCTACATCTGCGGACTGGAGGATTTGGCGCACGCCGGCGGTGACGTTGCTAAGATCGGTAGCGTCGCAAGCATTTTCGTCAGTCGTATCGACGCCGCTGTCGACAAACGATTGGACAAGCTCGATGACAAGCGGCTGGCGGATCGGTTGCGAGGCAAGGTGGCGATCGCCAACGCGAAACTTGCTTACGTTCGCTACAAGGCGCTGTTCTCCGGCTCGCGCTGGCAGCGCCTAGATTCGGCGGGCGCGAAGACGCAGCGTCTACTTTGGGCGTCCACGAGCACCAAAAATCCGGCCTACAAGGACACGATGTACGTCGAGGCCCTCATCGGCCGCGACACCGTGGACACGATCCCGCCGGCCACCATGGACGCATTCCGCGACCATGGTGCGGCGATCCCCGACGTCATAGAGCAAGACGTTGCGGGCGCCCGCGCGACACTCGCCGAGTTGGAGCAACGCGGCATCTCGCTGACGGAGATCACGGAAGAACTGGTCGTCGAGGGCGTGCAGCAATTCGCCGACTCGTTCGACAAGCTGTTCGGCGCTATCGCGCGGCGGCGCCGCACTTTACGCGAAGGCGATCGTGCACGCTTCGTCATCGGGCTGGGCTCTCCCGAGCTTAAGACCGCCTTCGATGAAGAAATGGAGGTCTGGCGCAAAAACGGGCGCATTCGACGACTTTGGGCCGGCGACAAAACTCTGTGGACCGGGATGGATGAGGACAAGTGGCTTGGTTGGCTGGACATCGTAGAGCAGGAGCTGGCCGATGTTGGCGGGCTGCAAGGTTTTGCGGAGGAGATAAAGAAGGGCGGGTTCACCGATCTCGTGCTGCTCGGCATGGGCGGATCGAGCCTCGGTCCAGAAGTCTTAAGCGAAACTTTCGGGCCGCAGTCGGGCTGGCCGCGCTTCGACGTGCTCGACAGCACCGATCCCGCGCAGATTAGCGCGATCGAGCGGGCGATCGATCTCGGCAGGACGCTGTTTATCGTCTCCTCCAAGTCCGGCAGCACGCTCGAACCGAATATTTTTATGGAGTATTTCCTCGACCGTGTCGGCACCGTGCGACATAAGGAAAAAATCGGCGAACACTTCGTCGCCGTGACCGATCTAGGGTCCTCACTGGAGCGCCGCGCGAAGGAGCTGCGCTTCGCCCATATCTTCCACGGTGTGCCTTCGATCGGCGGCCGTTACTCGGTGCTGTCGAAGTTCGGTCTGGTGCCGGCTGCGGCAATGGGTATCGACGTCAAGCGGTTTCTCAAAACCACGCAACCGATGGAGCAAGCCTGCGGCCCGGATGTGCCGCCGGTGGAGAATCCGGGCGTGCAGCTCGGCATCGCCATGGGCGTGGCGGCAACGCAGTTTGGCCGCGATAAGATGACGATCATTGCCTCGCCGGGGATCGCCGATCTCGGCGCCTGGCTGGAGCAGCTTCTGGCGGAGAGTACGGGCAAGCACGGACGCGGGCTGATCCCGCTGGCGGGTGAACCGCTCACGACGCCAGAGCGCTACGGGAACGATCGGTTTTTCGCCTACCTGGAGCTGGATGGCCAAATTGATCCATCGCAACGACAGGCGGTTGAAGCGCTGGAGCGGGCCGGCCATCCGGTCGCACGGATCAGCGTGAAGGATATATGGCACATCGGGCAGGAATTCTTCCGCTGGGAGATTGCGACCGCAGTGGCAGGCGCGATCATCGGCATCGACCCGTTCGACCAGCCGGATGTCGAGGCAAGCAAAAACAAGACGCGCGCGCTGACTGAAGACTACGAGAAATCACATTGCTTGCCGGCAGAGACGCCGATCTTCCGCGAGAACGGTATCGCCCTCTATGCCGATCCGCGCAACGCGGCCGAGCTCGGTCGGCACAATACGCTGACCGGCCATCTAAAGAGTCATTTCGGTCGCGTGCGTGCGGGCGCAAAATCCGGCGATTACGTAGCGCTGCTCGCCTACGTCCAGCGCGACGACGCGAGCGCTCAGATCCTGACCGGCATGCGCACGCGCATCCGCGACAAAACCCGCGCCGCAACATGCCTCGGCTTCGGGCCTCGCTTCCAGCATTCGACCGGGCAGGCGTATAAGGGCGGGCCGAATTCTGGCGTTTTCCTGCAGATCACCTGCGACGATCCGGCCGATATCGACGTGCCCGGCCATTCATACAGCTTCGGCGTGGTGAAGGCGGCGCAGGCAAGCGGCGACCTCGAGGTCCTGGTCGAACGTGGCCGCCGCGCGCTGCGCGTCCATCTCAAGGATGTCGATGCGGGATTGGCGGAGCTTACTCGCGCGATCGCTACGGCGCTCGAATAATGAGTTCCCACAGGGAGTGAAACAAATGCAGATCGGTATGATCGGACTCGGCAAGATGGGCGGCAACATGTCTCGCCGCCTGATGAAGGCGGGACACCACGTCGTGGTATTCGCGCGCTCATCCAAGTCGCGTGAGGCGCTGGCAAAGGACGGCGCCACAGCCGCTGCGTCGCTCGCCGACGTGGTGAAGAAGCTCGGGGACAAGCCGCGGGCGATTTGGCTGATGTTGCCGGCAGGCCAGGTCACCGAGGAAACAGTTGAAAGTCTCAGCGCTCTGATGGAGCGCGGCGACATTATTATCGACGGCGGCAATTCTTTCTACAAAGACGATATCCGCCGCGCAAAACAGCTGGCAAAAAAAGGAATTCGCTACGTCGATTGCGGCACATCGGGTGGCGTCTGGGGTATCGAGCGCGGTTATTGCATGATGATCGGCGGCCCGAAAGAGGCAGTCGATCACCTCGATCCGATCTTCTCAGCGCTCGCTCCCGGGCTCGGCGATATCCCGCGCACACCGGGGCGCCAGAAAGGCGATTCACGCCCCGAGCGCGGCTACATTCACGCCGGTCCGTCCGGCGCCGGCCACTTCGTCAAGATGGTGCACAACGGCATCGAGTACGGATTGATGCAGGCCTACGCCGAAGGCTTTGACATCCTACGCAACAAGGACTCGAAGGAACTAGCTGACGACGAACGCTTCACGCTCAACATCCCGGATATCGCCGAGGTTTGGCGGCGCGGCAGCGTCATCTCGTCCTGGCTACTCGATCTCGGCGCCGCCGCGCTGGCGAAGGATCCACAGTTGAAGAATTTCTCTGGATACGTCCAGGATTCGGGGGAGGGTCGCTGGACGGTCGAGGCCGCGGTCGAGGAATCGGTGCCGGCGGATGTAATCACCTCCGCGCTCTACGCCCGTTTCCGCTCCCGGCAGGAGCATACTTTCGGCGAAAAAGTACTCTCGGCCATGCGCTTCGGCTTCGGCGGGCACGTCGAGGGTCAAGAGCCGATCGATCCGCAGTCAAAGCCGAAGGATTCGCGGCCTCACTTAGCGGCGCAGCACGCGGCCGAGTAGCACCATGCTCGATAAGCCTCCGACCATACCGCCGCAGACAACGAAAGCGATTGCGCGCCCGCCCAGGCGCCAGGCCAAGCCAGCCGACCCCTGCGCCATGGTGATCTTCGGTGCGACCGGCGACCTGACCAAGCGTCTCGTGGTGCCGGCACTCTATAATCTGTTGCGCACCCGCGTGCTGCCTGAGCACTTCGTATTGATCGGTGTTGCCCGGGCGGAAGGGACCGCGGAAAGCTGGCGCGCCGAGCTTCACGGCATGCTGACAAGCTTTGTCGGTGATGCCGCCGCGGAGTTCGATGTCGACCACATTGACGAGGATGTGTGGAAGCGGCTTGCGGAGAAGATGATTTATGTCCAGGGCGACCTGGCGAAGCCCGAGTTGTACGAAAAGCTCCGCAACACTCTCAACCTGGTCGAAAAGACCCACGGCACCCGGGGCAACGCCATCTTCTATCTCGCGGTGGCCGATCGGCTGTTCGGCACCGTGGTCGAGCAACTCGCCAAGGCAAAGCTCACCGATCAGGACGAAGACGAGCGCGGCAAGCGTCGGTTTTGGCGCCGCGTGGTGATCGAGAAGCCGTTTGGTCACAGCCTGGATTCAGCGCGCGAATTAAACACTAATATTCTGCGCACGCTGCATGAGAGTCAGATCTTCCGGATCGACCACTTTCTCGGAAAGGACACGGTCCAGAACATCATGGCGTTCCGCTTCGCCAACGGGTTGTTCGAACCGATCTGGAATCGTGACCGGATCGATCATGTGCAGATCACCGCGGCGGAAACGGTAGGCGTGGAGGAGCGCGGCAGTTTCTACGAGGCGACCGGTGCGCTTCGCGACATGGTCCCCAATCACCTGTTCACGTTGCTTTCGATGGTGGCCATGGAGCCGCCCACCGGCTTCGATGCCGCCGCGGTCCGTTCAAAAAAGGCTGAAGTTTTGGCCGCGATCCCCGCCGTCAAGCCGACAGCCGCGGTGCGTGGCCAGTACGGCGCCGGCACAGTGCTAGGGAAAGAAGCCAGGGCCTATCGGCAAGAACCCCATGTGGCGCCAAATTCGAGTGTCGAGACTTTTGTTGGGATGCGCCTCGAGATCGATAACTGGCGTTGGGCCGGCGTGCCCTTTTACTTGCGCACCGGCAAGCACATGTCGCAACGAAACACCGAGATAGCGATCCGCTTCAAGCAGGCGCCCTATGCGGCGTTCCACGGCACGCCCGTCGACACGCTGCGGCCTAACTGGCTGGTGTTGCGCATCTCGCCGGACGAGGGAATCTCCCTGCAGTTCGAAGTCAAGCGTCCTGGGCCGGTGGTGGATCTTGCCGCCGTGAAAATGGACTTCCGCTACGAAGACTGGTTCCCGAAAGAACCGAATGTCGGATACGAGACGCTGATCTATGACGTCATGATCGGCGACCCGACATTATTTATGCGCGCCGATATGGTGGAACAGACTTGGCGCATCGTGCAGCCGGTGCTGGATGCTTGGGCCAAGTGTGGTGCCGCGGATTTACCGACCTATCCGGCAGGAAGCTCAGGACCGAATGAAGCGGACGCGCTTCTGGCGCGAGATGGCCGAGGCTGGCGGAGTGTCCACGGCGATGACGATGGACGATCGTGATGAGTCGCATGCACCCATTGCCGTTCAAATGTTCGGCCGTGATTTCGGATGTCGACGGTACGTTGGTGACTGACGACAAGATGTTGACAAAGCGCGCCGAGGCGGCCGTGACCCGGCTGCGCGCTAACGGAATCATTTTTTCGATTATCAGCAGTCGGCCGCCCCGCGGTCTCGGCACGCTGTTCAGGACCCTTGGCATCACGACGCCGTTCGGCGCCTTCAACGGCGGGGTGCTGGCAACACCCGATCTTGCGGTCATCGCCGAGCATCTTCTGTCGCCTGAGGTCGCTCGGCGCGCCGTCGACATGCTCAATGCGTGCGGGGCGGAGGTGTGGATTTTCAGTGGCCAGGACTGGCTGGTGCGCCGTTCCAACGGACCTTACGCCGCGTTGGAGGAACGCACGGTGGCATTCCCGCCGACGTTGGTCGAAGGTTTCGGACCCGCGCTCGATACCGCCGCTAAGATCGTCGGCGTCAGTGCTGATTTCGATCTTCTCGCACAGTGCGAGCGCGATATGCGTGCCGCGCTTGTCGATCGAGCGACCGTCGCGCGTTCGCAGCCCTACTATCTCGACATCACCCACCCGCTGGCCAACAAGGGTGTCGCATTACTGGAGATTGCAAAACTATTGGGAACTCCGTTGGCCGAAATAGCTACCATCGGCGACGGCGGTAATGACGTCGCGATGTTCGAGCGGAGTGGCCTGAGCATCGCCATGGGCAATGCCAGCCCGCAGGTGCAGCATGCAGCGGATTTCGTCACCGACAGCAATAGCGAAGATGGCTTCGCTAACGCGATCGAGCGGTTCATTCTCGGCGGCGGCCATTCGCATGCGCGGCTTGCGGCGGCGAATGCACGAGGCCGCGAATGGTAGGGCCCGCTCGCGCCGCAACGAAAATTTCGCTTGTTCTGGCCGACGTCGACGGCACGCTCGTCACTGCGGAAAAAGTGCTGACGCCGCGCGCGGGGGCGGCCGTGAAAGCACTCCACACCGCAGGAATCGCCTTTGCGATTACCAGCGGCCGTCCGCCACGCGGTATGGCGATGCTGATCGGTCCGTTGGCTCTGCGGACTCCGGTTGCCGGGTTCAACGGCGGAATCTTTGTCAAGCCCGACATGACCATCATGGAAGAGCATGTGCTTGCCGCCGATGCCGCAAAGCGCGCGCTGGAGGTCATCCTCGGAAACCGCATGGATGCTTGGGTCTATAGCGGCAAGGATTGGTTCGTCCGTGACCCCAACGCGCCCCACGTCGCGCGCGAACAATGGACCGTCAAGTTCGCTCCGACGATGGTCGAGAACTTCGAGGGCGTGCTCGGCCGCGCCGTCAAGATTGTCGGCGTAAGCGACGATCACGACCTAGTCGCGCGCTGCGAAAAGGAAGCTCATGACGCGCTCGGAGCAAATGCGTCGGCGGCCCGTTCGCAACCCTATTATCTCGACGTCACCCACCCGGACGCCAACAAGGGAACCGTCGTTACAACCTTATCGAAACTCCTCTCGATCCCGACCAGCGAGATCGCCACGCTCGGCGACATGCCGAACGACGTGCTGATGTTTCGCAAAAGCGGGCTGAGCATCGCCATGGGCAATGCCTGCGCGGAGGTGCAAGCACTGGCCGATCTCGTGACTGACTCCTATGACGATGAAGGTTTCGCCAAGGCGATCGAGCGATTCATCTTGCCACGCATCAGCTCGGCTGTGCCGAGGGCGTCATGAAGCCGATCATTGTAGCGCCTTCCATTCTTGCCGCCGATCTACGGCGGCTCGGAGAAGAGGTTCGCGCCGTCGATGAGGCCGGCGCCGATTGGATACATATCGACATCATGGATGGCAGGTTTGTGCCGAACATCTCCTTTGGCCCTGCGATTGCGGACGCGGTACGCCGCTCGACCGCGAAGCCGTTGCAGATACACATGATGGTCGTTGAGCCTGAACGCTATCTTGGAGATTTTGCCGAAGCCGGAGCCGATCATCTCCTCATTCAAGCCGAGCCGTCGTCGACGGTCCACCTCCACCGGACCCTGTCGCGCGTTCGCGAGCTGGGTAAGAAAGCTGGCGCAGTGCTCGACCCGGCAAGTCCCATCGCGTTCGTCGAGCACGTGCTGCATCTCTGCGATGTCGTCCTGGTGATGACCGTCAATCCCGGATTTGGCGGACAGAAATTCCTGCCGGAAATGTTGCCGAAAATCCGCGAGCTGCGGCTGCTCTGCGAAGCAAAGGGGCTCGAACCTTGGATCGAGGTGGACGGCGGGCAGAATGACGAAACTGCGGCATTGGCCTTTGCAGCAGGTGCCAACGCGATTGCCGCCGGATCGGCAATATTCGGTTCGAGCGATTATGCTGCGGCCATCGCGCGAATTCGAAGTGGCCGATCGCGGCACAAGGATGCGGCGTAAGGATGAGCGCGATGATGGAAGCTGTGATGTCTGAAAATCGCATATTCGAGAATGACGAAGCGCTCGCGCACGATGTCGCCGAATGGCTCTGCGGCCTCGCGCAGGCGAGCAGCGGCACCTTCGCTGTCAGCCTGTCAGGCGGCTCGACACCCCGGCGTCTCTATGAATGTCTCGCCACGCCGGAAATCGCGTCCCGCTTTCCATGGAATCGTGCGCACTGGTTCTGGGGCGATGAACGCTTCGTGCCGCGCGATCATCCCGACAGCAATTTTCGCATGGCGCACGACGCCTTCCTTTCGCGGGTGGCCGTTCCAGCCTGCAATATCCATGCGGTCCCGACAGAGGGTGTATCGCCCGACCAAGCCGCCAATGCCTACGAGGCAACGCTTAAACGCTTCTACGGCGCCGACAAGCTTGCTGCCGATCGGCCGCTCTTCGACGTCACGCTGCTTGGCATCGGAGACGATGGACATACCGCCTCTTTGTTCCCCGGTCATCCGGCGCTGCAAGAGACCCGACGGTGGGTGGTCGCTGTCGTCGGCGCAAAAGCCGAGGCGCGCATCACGCTGACCTACCCCGCACTCGACAGTAGCCGCGATGTCGCGTTCGTCGTTACCGAACGAGAAAAGCGGCAGGTCGTCGCCCGAGCCCGGGCGGGAGATCGCACGATTCCTGCGGGCGTCATTCGCCCGGTCGGGCAACTCCATTGGTTTACGGATCGCGCCGCGGCGTCAGAGCGAGCTAAATGATGTCGATGCAAAACCAGCTCACGAAAGATACTTCACTGCCCGCTGCCAGGGCGGTGATCGTGATGGGCGTTTCGGGATGCGGGAAGTCGACCGTCGGGGCCCTGCTGGCGTTACGCCTCCGATGGGAGTTCGAGGACGCCGATTGGTTCCACCCTAAAGCCAACGTCGAAAAGATGCACAGCGGTATTCCGCTCACCGATGAGGATCGGCGGCCCTGGCTGGACGCGGTCGCCGCCTGGATCGACAAGACGCGTTGTTCGGGCGGACATGACGTCGTCGCGTGTTCCGCGCTAAAGCGCCGCTACCGCGATGTTCTGATCGGCGATCGTGCCGACGTCCGCCTGGTCTACCTTAAGGGCGACGAGGCGCTGATCGCGCGCCGTATCGCCACTCGTCATGAACATTTCATGCCGCGCACCCTGCTTCACAGCCAATTCGAAGCGCTGGAGGAACCTGGATCGGACGAAAATCCAATCGTCGTCTCGATCGAGCCGCGGCCGCGCGAGATCGTGGACCAGATCTTGTCAGCGCTGAATATGGTCGAAGGCGCGAAGCCGCTCAAACAGACATCTCTGACATCATTCGTCCGGAACGCGCGGACGAACCCGTAGGGAGCCGCCGATGCCCGCCACGCTGTCGCCCGATCCGCTGGAGGATATGCCTGCGACGCTGTCGCCTGACCCGCCGGCGGAGAAGCCATCCTCTTTGACGCCCGATCTGCTGGCGAAAATGGACGCCTATTGGCGTGCGGCGAATTATCTTTCGGTTGGGCAGATCTATCTAAAAGACAATCCGTTGCTCGAAACCCCGCTCAGGCTGGAGCACATCAAGCCGCGCCTATTAGGCCATTGGGGCACGACGCCGGGATTGAACTTTCTCTATGTCCACCTCAACCGCCTGATCAAGGAGAATGATCTGAACATGATATACGTCATCGGTCCGGGTCATGGTGGTCCGGGCATCGTGGCAATGACGTATCTGGAAGGGTCGTACACGGAACGCTATCCGGCAATCGAGCGCGACCGGAATGGATTGCGTCGGCTCTTTCGCCAGTTCTCCTGGCCTTATGGAGTCCCCAGTCACGTAGCGCCGGAAACTCCCGGCTCAATTCACGAAGGTGGAGAACTGGGCTACTCGCTCCTCCACGCCTATGGCGCGGCTTTCGACAACCCCGATCTGATCGTGGCCTGCGTCATCGGCGACGGCGAAGCGGAGACCGGTGCGCTGGCCGCGAGTTGGCACTCCAACAAGTTTCTCAATCCCGCGCGCGATGGGGCGGTTCTTCCGATCCTTCACCTCAATGGCTTCAAGATCGCAAATCCGACGGTGCTGGCGCGCATCAACCGCCAGGAATTGACCGACCTGATCCGCGGGTACGGCTATGAACCGCATTTTGTGGAAGGCGACGTCCCCGCCGTCGTGCATCAAAGTCTTGCCGGCACGCTTGATAGGATCCTTGCGGAGATACACAAGATCCAGAAGGCGGCGCGTTTCTCTCCGGCCGCGGTGAAACGGCCGCGCTGGCCCATGATCGTGTTCCGCACGCCAAAAGGCTGGACTGGGCCAAAGTTCGTGGACGGCAAGCCGGTGGAAGGAACTTGGCGCGCTCATCAGGTTCCGATCGCGAATTTTAAAAATCCCGAACACCTCGCGCAGCTCGAAGGATGGATGAAAAGCTATAAACCGCATGAATTGTTCGATGAACGAGGCAAGTTCCGCGACGAGTTCTCGGCACTTGCGCCGACGGGCCATCGCCGCATGGGCTCTAATCCGCACGCCAACGGCGGGGAATTGTTGCAGCCCCTCGCGATGCCCCACTTCCACGATTATGCCGTGGCGCTGCCTAGGCCAGGCAGCGTCGAGGCAGAATCAACGCGGGTTCTCGGAATTTACCTGCGCGACGTGATGAAGCTAAATCTCGACAGAAAGAATTTCCGGATCTTTGGCCCTGACGAGACAGCATCGAACAGGTTGGACGCCGTCTACGACGTTTCCGGCAAGGACTGGATGGCTAAAGTCGAAGGCGTCGACATCAATCTCAGCGTCAAGGGGCGCGTGATGGAGGTGCTGAGCGAGCATCTATGCGAAGGCTGGCTTGAAGGCTACCTGCTTACGGGACGCCACGGCTTTTTCTCGTGTTACGAAGCCTTTATCCACGTCGTCGATTCGATGGTCAATCAGCATGCAAAATGGCTCAAGGTCAGCAGGAAGATCCCCTGGCGCAAGCCGATCGCATCGCTGAACTACTTGCTCACGTCACACGTCTGGCGCCAGGATCACAACGGCTTCTCCCACCAGGATCCGGGCTTCATCGATCATGTGGCAAACAAAAAGGCCGATATCGCGCGCATCTATCTGCCACCCGACGCTAACTGCCTTCTGTCCATAGCCGATCACTGCTTACGCAGCCGCAATTACATCAACTTGATCATCGCCGGCAAGCAACCGGAATGGCAGTGGCTCGATATCGATTCGGCAGTTCGTCATTGCACCGCCGGTGCGGGCATTTGGCGGTGGGCCAGCAACGATGCCGGAGAGCCCGACGTGGTCATGGCCTGTGCCGGCGACGTGCCGACCCTTGAGACGCTCGCCGCTGTGACCCTCTTGCGCGCGCACGTTCCCGACATCAGCATCCGCGTCGTCAACGTGGTTGATTTGATGGTGTTGCAGCCCCAGTCCGAGCATCCGCACGGCCTGGAAGATCAGGATTTCGACGAGCTGTTCACGACAGACAAGCCAGTGATCTTCGCCTTCCATGGCTATCCCGCGATGATCCACAAGCTGACCTACCGGCGGCACAATCACGACAATATCCACGTGCGCGGCTACAAGGAGGAAGGCACCACCACGACCCCCTTCGACATGGTCGTGCTGAATAATCTTGACCGCTATCAGCTCGCGCTCGATGCCGTCCAGCGAGTTCCGCGATTTAGCGATCAATTGGGCAAGGCAACCGCGCGTTACTGGACGGCCATGGAGCGCCACAAGCTCTATATCAGCGAGCACGGCGAAGATATGCCGGAAGTCCGCGATTGGCGTTGGACCTTGTGAACGCGGTGTCTTCGTCGGATAGCGTATGACTAACGCTGAACCACGTTCGCATATACTCGCGCTAAACAGCGGGCGTCACGTCTTCTTGAGACTGCGCTCTAACTCACAGCGAGACTCAAATTTTCCGAACGATCTGCGAGCCTGGTGGCAGTCGTCGCTCCCAAGATCGTCAAGCGCCTCACCCCTTAATCTGCGGTTGGTCGCGCAGAACGACATTCAACAATGAACTGTGGATTTCGATGCTGCCGTTGTAATCAATCAAGCCAAGCTTGCGAAATTTGTTCATGAAGAAACTTACACGAGAACGCGTCATTCCGATCATCTCCGCAAGCGTCTCCTGGCTGACTTTTGCTATGATCGGTTCAGGCCGACCTTCCTTGCCAAAATTCGCCAGCAGCAGAAGCGTCCGTGCAAGGCGTTTCTCGCTCGAATTGAACAGTTGATCGACCAAGTCCTCCTCGACCCGACTGTTGCGGGCCAACAGATGTGCGATGAAGAGCTCGGCAAACGCTGGCTCTTCGTGGATCACGCGCGTGATATCTGCCTTTGATACTCGCGTGATTATACATTTCGTCAGAGCGGAGACAGTCGCCAGGCGCAGCGTCTCTCCGGCTAAGCTGCCCTCACCGAAGAAATCTCCGGCCTCTAGAAGCGCGACCACGGCTTCCTTGCCCTGCTCGGAAACGACGGTCTTCTTGATCTTGCCGCTCTGGATAAAGAAAACGGAATCTGCAGGATCGCCCTGCCGGTAGACAATTTGACCTTTCTGATAGTCGGAAACGCGTTGCCCGCCGTTTATTTTGGAGAGAAACGCCTTGGGATCGAACGACAGCTTTGCTCTGGGTTTCATTGCCGGGCCAACATTCTAATGACCGCACTCATCCTCCACAGCAAAAACACGATCCTGTCGGAGGGCCGGCTGCGCTGCCCACCCTGCGAACCGCGATCCTACTTTAACTTAGGGATGGTGTCGGTAATCTACATTACCATACCCGGAGAGTGACACCATCACGTGTATGTTTTGGGAAGGTGAAAAGCCAGGCGCGCCCGAACCAACTGATAACATTCACAAGATGCCGCTGTGAGGCCCCGCCGATCCAGTATGGTAACTTGCCGCCGCCCCTGTTCGATCAAACGGACACGTTCGAACTCGCGCACTGCATTCGTGATGGTCGGCCTCTCCACACCCAGCATTTCGGCGAGCAGGCTTTGGGTGATTGGCAGCGTGTCATCGTCACTGCGATCACGCATCATGAGCAGCCAACGCGCCAACCGCTGCTTGAGGCTGTGAGCACCATTGCACGCAACCGACACCATAACCTGTTCGAGAAACGCCTGGACGTAAGCGTCCATGACGCGTCGGAACGGCGGCATTGATTGCATGGCCCGCATAAACGCCATGCGCGACATCTTTGCCGCAGTCCCTGGGATTTGAACGAGAAGCTGGATTGAGGAACGCTTGGCGCCGAAGGTGGCTTGCACATCAGAGAAACCCTCCCTTCCGACCGTTGCCATCTCGATGATGCTGCCGTCCGCATAAACCGCCACTACCGAGATGACTCCGCTATCGGGGAAGAACACATGGTCGAGCGCACTATCGGCGTTCATCAGCACCTGCGCGCGTTCGCAGTGGATCTGTTCAAGCTCCGGCATAAGCCGTTTGAGATTGCGGGCGGGCAGCGCCAGCAAAATCCGATTGCGGGGCCAATTCGATGAGGTGTTCGCCGCCATTCGATCGCACTTGGTTCGCGTTTGCGTACCGACTGCGAAGGCTAGGCTCATGTCTGTCGGGACACTGAGCAGAAAAGCTCATCCCACCGGTCGCAGGCAGCGGGTTCAGTGGATAGGGGACGGAAAAGCCCGCTCTGGGGTCAAAAGCGCCCGCGGCGGTTATAATTTTTATGTTCGCCGCTCGCCGAAAGCGGACGTTGCTTCCGCGTTACAAGTCCGCGCGCAATTCGCTGTTTCTCAGGCTGGACCCTCGGAATCCAGGCCGGCCTCGAACAAGGCCAGACGTGGTGTTTCAATCGATACGGGAGTTAGTCCGGAACCACCATTAAGGTCGAGCCGACGCGGCCGAATGCTCTGCGTTTTGCCGTTGGACGCGCGTGCTTTCAACGACTGGCGATAAGCACTGACATAATCCTCAGCCATTCTTGTGGCACTAAATCTTTCTTCAAACCGTTGCCGCACCGCACGGCGATCGTAACACAAGATTGCCGGCAGCGCCGCGATGGCTTCTTGCTCGCTTTCGACCACCTTGCCGGTGATACCGTCGTCGATGACCTCAGGAACCGACCCGTTACGAAATGCGAGCACCGGCGTGCCGCACGCCATGGCTTCAATCATCACCAGTCCAAACGGCTCCGGCCAGTCTACTGGAAACAATAGCGCGGCTGCCCCGCCCAGGAATTTCGTTTTGTCACGTTCGTTGATCTCCCCGATGAACTCCACGTCCGTGCCGTCGATGAGCGGTAGTATTTGGTTGCGGAAGTAGTCTTCGTCGACCCTATCGACCTTCGCAGCAATCTTCAGCGGAATGCCGGCCGCACGCGCTATTCTGATCGCGCGATCCGGGCGCTTTTCCGGCGAAATCCGCCCTAGGAAGGCAAGGTAGCTGCCTTGCTCAAACGACGGCGCATGCTGGTCAACTGGAATACCGTGGTGGACCGTTGCAACAAAATTGGCGTGCGGCAATGGTTTGCGCTGATCGTTGGAGATCGAAATCAAGGGCATTTCGCCGAAGCGGGAATAGAAGGGTTTGAGATCTTTCAAATCCTGTCGGCCGTGCAGCGTGGTCAAGGTCCGAGCTGCCAGCGAGCGGAAAAGCGGGAAATGGAACAGCTCTATGTGAAAATGAAGGACGTCGAATTCCTCTGCCCGTTCGCGCACCTTATCAACCATTAGCAGGAAGTGCGGAATGATGTCGCGAACAGTAGGATCAAGGCGAAGCGCGCGAGCGGAGCAGGTCGCCAACTCGGCGCTGGTGATGGAGTCGCCGCTTGCAAAGAGAGTTACGTCGTGGCCAAGCCTGACAAGTTCTTCGGTCAAGTAGGAGGCGATCCGCTCAGTGCCACCATAGAGAAGGGGAGGAACGCTCTCGACGAGCGGGGCGATCTGCGCAATTTTCATGATGTCTCTACTTTTCCCGGCACGCTACCAATGCACGCAGTGCAGCAAAGTTCCACGCGTATTCGGACTAAGGCGGCTTGATCACTGTCGACCGAGTTGACCAAACTCCCAAAAAAAGCGCTCCGGTTGCCTTGGGCTGGGGCAGTGGGGTGGGCAACCGGAGCCGTCTGGATTTCAGCGTGACGCCGGATCAAGACGTTGCAATTTTGCCGGTCCAACCGGAATAGAGTCTGTTCTATTTTGACCACTTTGTCTGAGGCAGGGTCGATGTCGCACTCGATGCTCGCCACGCCTCGTAGCTATCAGGTGCGCGGTACTCCATCGAAGCGGCATCGACGTTTTTGGTTCTGCGTACGCCGCAATGCTGCCGTGACAAAAAAAGCGACGTACGGTGATTATGATTGCCAACTGATGGGGTGGATGGCCCCCTGACGGCATCGATGTGCCAAATTGGTGGT
>CAYWNY010000069.1:0-18569 GCA_964459765.1 uncultured Hyphomicrobiales bacterium
ATGAATCACATCCGATTCATCAGATTCAAGAACTTCCCGGATCGGCTCTAAGTGAGGCGTCGTCCTCAATTGCGTGAGGGGTTTGTGCACTAAGAAACCAACCGATTTATCCAGCGACATGGAACGGACTACGTGCACAACATCAAAACTTATTTACCCCTACTTGGACGGGTTTTATTATCTGCCATCTTTATCGTGGATGGGATCCTGCAACTAATTGATCCAGGGGGGACGGCGCGTTATTTCGCTAAGGTCCACGTGCCCATTCCCGACTTCGCAGTTTGGGTCTCGGTTTGTATCCATGTTTTGGGAGGGTTAGCAATTCTGGTGGGCTTTCAGGCGAGGTGGGCCGCCACTTTGCTCGCTCTTTTTTGCCTTGTCACCGCCTTCGGCGTTCACTTGCCCGCCGGTGACATGCCGAACATGATCCATTTTTTAAAGAACCTGGCCATGGCCGGCGGTTTCGTCTATGTCATCGCGTTCGGCGCAGGAGAAATCAGCATCGACGAGCGAACGGCGTGAACACGCTTCCCAGGAAAGTTCGATGACCTCACACACAGCCGACCTTGGGTGGGTACGCACCGTATCGCATCAAGCGAAATAGGCTAGGCACGAGGGTGACTATCGACACGATCGGAATCTCTTTCAGCGCCGCAACTCACGCCAACCGGCCTAGCGGCGATCCACCGGACGCTGCCGGTGGTCGCCCAGCCACCGGCCATGAAGGGCGCCGAAATACTCATTCGGAAGGCGCGACGTTAAGGTTGCGTCTGCCGCGCGGTCAATTGGGTCGCCGTACGATTTGTCGCAGTCAGGGTTGCAGTATCCGGAGACAATTCATTGTGGGTTGGTGATTTTGAAACGCTTCGATCAACGAATGTCGGCGCTCCTTTCCAGACTTGGCCCGACAAGGCTTGGTCGTAACCAAGCTTGAACAATGCGCGCATATAATCGACATTAAACGGGTCTAGCGCTCGATATGGAATTGAACGATCGATCGAGGCAACGTGAAAACCAATTCTGGCTCGCTTCGAGAACGCATAGGTCGCATCGAGCATGCTGCGCGTCTGAGACTTAATCATGGTCTCTAAGCCTCTGTCTCCGACCACGAAAGTGTTGTTGGAGGTGACTTCGAACTCCGGAATGAGCGCATTATTAATTACAATGTAGAGCTCGGCCTCTTTTCTCTGGGGAATTCCGAGTGAATTTGCCGCGGCGAGCAAACCTTCTGGAACCGTAAACACCTGAGTCGATGTGCCGCCATCCGCGTGCATCTCCTGAAAATGTCGTCCTTCCGCCTCCACGTCGATAAGAACGGGCGGGAGGACCGCTGGAACGCTTACGGCAGCGATCAGGATATTGCGAAAAAGCTTGAGGGCCTCGGGCCGGCCGCTCGCAGCGATCTTGCCCATATCCCAAACGACGGAACGTTGGGCATCCATGTTCGTTGTGATCACGAGAAGGCGACGGCCCTTACTGTACTCGCGTGCGATAGCTGCTAGTAGTTTTTCATCCGCATATTGTTCGACGAGGCGCTGCAGAGGCTCCGGTTGCAGGATTCCGGAACCCAAAAGGCCCGCTGGAATGAAGCGCATCTGAAGGAGGTTGTCTGCCACGTCACCAGTATAAATGTCTCTTAGTGCAAAATCGTATCGTGATCCCAGAAAGGCAAAAGGCGCGATCAGCGCGCCGGTGCTCACACCGCTGACGAGATCGAAGACGGGGCGTGCTCCGCTCGCTGTCCAACCTAGGAGGACGCCCGCACCAAATGCTCCACCCGCCCCCCCACCCGATAGGGCCAAATATTGACTCGAAGGTGAGTCGGTCGAGGGTGGCGTAACACCGTCCCGTTTGAAGTCCTTGAAAGTGCCGTCTCCCCAAGTCCTGATGCCAATAAAACCAGAAACTTGGGCGATCTTTTGCTCTTGAGCGGTAAATTCAGTACGCGGAACTGCCGTGCAAGCCGCAAGAATGAGACAAATTGTGCAAGCGATTGATCGACAGATTCCTACCTGCAGCCACGCCAGTAAGATGGCGTGCCTTCGACGGGCAATGTAGACTTTTAGCGTAATTTGGACCACGCGGTTCGTCCGATGGGTGCTTCCGACGACCATTCTATGGCCACGTTGTGCTGGGCGATCGCGCTACCGGAGGGATCGACGAGACGCAATTCCTGCAGCGATGTCGGCAGCTCGTCGGTCATTTAAGATCACAAGTAGCAATAGCCCTGCGCCTAATAGTCGGCGAAAAGATCATCAATCGCCATCCACGATCAAATGTGCCCCCCGACAGAGCAATAGTCTTGGCTACATATGCGCAAATTTCTCGGGCCTCGTTTTGAGGGTATCGAGCGATATTTTAACGGACGTACCAGAAATCTCACACTTATCGCTTAAGTCGCCAGTATTATCGAACACCGCGCATAGGCGGAGGGCCTTGGCTGTCGATGCTACGGAATTGGCGATTGCAAAATTGCCTCCTACTAGCGCCCCGGCGCATCCCAAACAGAACGTCCCATAAAATCGATGCTCTATCACAACGAGCTCAGTTGGCAGCGTTGGTTCATTCTCATCCTGCTCTAACTCATCCACGCACGTCGTATTTTTTAATGGCTGTTCATTTAGATGGCGTATGTCACCGCCGGCACCTGGAATACCTCAATCGATCAACAATTAAAGCGATTTATTGTTTCTAAATATGTCTGACCTGACCTGCCACTCAGCCGAGGCTCTAATCGCCGCTGGGTGAAAGTTCAGTGGCAGGTCAGACCTTGCAAAGACGCCGTATGAGCGGGCGACGCTAGCAGGTAGGGATTTCACGCACTACGGAGAATAAAGGACCGCTGAGCCGCGAATCCGAAGGATGTTCGGAGATTAACCCGCTTTCGCGCCGCGTGGCGTTGATCGTATCAATTTGTTCGCCATGCGCTGAGCCATCACCTTGTTCACAAGCTCCTCAAGCTTGCGGCGGCTAACGCCGTCCGCTTTCATCATTGCCTTTACGAGGGGGTCGGATAGCAATTCAGCAAGCGTGGGATCACGCCAATAGCTCAAATCGATCTCGTTGTACCCTTTGCTCACACGGTGTAGTGCAGAAGGCATTGATATTCTCCTCTCTTGCCTCACTTACGGGGATGTACATGGGCGAGAGGATCGTGAATTGGATGCGGTTCACGTCTTTTAGGTGGCCTCTCCGTGTCGGAAGAGGTCTACTGCGTTTAATATCGTTTCTAAACGTGCTACCAATGTGTTTGTTCGTCAGGACTTTTGAGATCGGAATAGATATGCGTGATCCGATGCGTCTGTCGGATACTGAAGGCGGTAGAATGGTCGCTGGTCATTTGTCGACCACGGGTCGAAATTTGCTCGCCTGACGCGGTTGCCTGTAGAACAAAATTACCCTTTTTCGCCGTCGTCGGAGGTTGCCTCTGTCGGAAGCGTAATCCTCACCAACAACCCACCAGGTTCAGCGTTGAGCAAAGCAAGTTTCCCACCATGCCCTTCGGTGATTGATCGGGCGACTGACAATCCGAGACCGAAGCTGTCAGAATCGGCGAGGTTGCGGGACGCGTCCCCGCGATAAAAGGGTTCCGCCGCAATCTTTTTCTCCGCGTCGAGAATGCCAGGTCCGTTATCCTCAACTTCGACAACGATGCCTGAGGGAGCGGCTATTAGCCGGACAACAACCGAGTTTCCAAATTTGAAGCCGTTGTCAACTAAATTGGCGATCGCGCGCGTCAGTTGCTCCGGATCGCCCTGGACCGTGAGATGTGCGGGGCCGGTGAAGCTCACGATCCTACCCATATCGATATATCCGTCGCATACCGTCTGGAGAAGGCTAGACATGTCGACAGGAACCCGGCGCGCGCGGCGGGTCTCTCCTCGCAGGAACCAGAGGGCGGACTGGATCACGCTCTGCATGGTCCCGAGGTCCAGAAGGATTTTCTGGCGCAATTCGGCGGGCTCGATCTCCTCGGCGCGCAACCGTAATCGGGTGACTGGCGTACGTAGGTCATGGCTGACAGCTGCCAGCATCAGAGTCCGCTGTTCCACAAGATGCCGTACCCGAGAACGCATCTCGTTGAGGGCACGCGCAACACGACGGATCTCTTGCGGTCCCTCGTCGCCCAGCGGCTCTTCCAAACTGTCGCCCGTAAACCTTTCAGCCGCATCCGCAAAGCGCGTCAGTGGCGCCGTCAATGCCCTTGCGGCCCACAACGACAGTAGCGCTATTGAACAAACTAGAAAAATTAGCACAGAGACTAAACCAGGTCCTGCAGCCGATACCGGTGGACGGGCCGGAAATGGCGATAGTAACGTCGTGCCATTGGGTACTTGAATAGCAAGGCGCGGTTGGCCGTCGCCCTGCTGTCCTGTCGGCGAGACCGCAAAGACTGTATATTCTGCGCTTAGTTCGTTCATGAGTGTCCGCGCCAGTCGATCATTCCAGATCCGGTGCTCGGCTCGGACTGGTTCACTCGCAATTGCGAGTCCGGGAAGACTGACCTGGGCAGCGTGTACCAAATCTACCCGCTCGCTTGAGTTAGACGCCTCGAACAATTGAGCCAAGAGTGCGAATTGTGCGATTGAAGCTTGTCCAACCATGGGCGCAGGAATCGGAAGCAAAAAGAACACCGCGCTTGCTGAAACAGCGCTCGCCAAGAGCAGCGCGCCCACCATCGCTACCGCGATTTGGCCGGCGATCCGATTTGGCATCATCCGCCGGAGCTTGCTCACGCGGCATTTACCTCGGGCGCAAACATATAGCCTCCAGCACGAATCGTTTGAATGATGATTGGATCGCGCGGATCCTTCTCGAGCTTTTGACGCAAACGGCTCACCAGAACGTCGATGCTGCGCTCGAAGGGCGCCGCCGCACGGCCGCGGGTAAGATCGATCAGCTGATCCCGAGATAAGACCCGGCGCGGGCGCTCGCAGAAGGTAAGGAGGAGCTCGAACTCAGCGCCGGTGAGCGCAACTCTGACACCATCCGGATCGTGCAGTTGCCGAACGTTGGTGTCGAGCTGCCAACCTTGGAACGCGAAAACGCTTTTTTGCCGAGCCGTAGCCAGTTTACTCATACCTGCGCGCCTGAAGACAGCGCGGATGCGGGCAAGCAGTTCCCGGGGATTGAAAGGCTTGGTCAGGTAATCGTCCGCGCCCATTTCGAGCCCGACGATGCGGTCAATCTCCTCGCCCTTGGCAGTTAGCATAATCACCGGCATATCGGAGATCGATCGAATGCGGCGGCAGATAGCGAGTCCATCCTCGCCCGGCAACATCACGTCGAGCACGATGAGATCTATCCGGCTGTCTTTCAGAATACGGTCCATTTCCCGAGCGTCGCGCGCGGTTGAAACCCGTAGCTCGTTACTGCGGAAGAATTTCGACACGAGCGTACTGATCTCGCGGTCGTCTTCGACGAGTAGAATATGTGGGGTTGTGATCACAACGCTTTTTGCCCGAAGGGCTCCCCAGAAGCTCGCATTTTCTTGTTTCCATTTGTTTCCATTGGTTATCCCGACCTCCAGAATTTGACTGGCTACACTATGCTGGGCGCTTTAAGCGTAATACCTCTGAGCAATAACTTCCAATAATTGGGACATTTGTCAGCAATGGAGCGGTAGCAATCTGGTCTCTCACCGCGGAGATGCACGTGGAGATCCACCATGAAGGCTATTGTTCACACCGTTCTCCTCGCCGCCGGCCTGACTTCTGGGTCCGCCGGGGGAACACCTTTTTCAATGGAAGACCCTAGTCCCCCGTTGGTAGAGGTCGTCTGGCTCGATCGGGTCACCGGGAGTGCCGATTTCCCTGGTTCCCCGTTTGCCGGGGACGGTAGGAGTGTCAGGCCCGCGATCGAATTCACTCAGAACTTCGATCCGCCATGGGGTCGGTCGATGGGGGATGCTCCGCCACTTCTACCCCCGCCCGGCTTTCCCGCCTTCGGTAGTCCAGTTGGACCCAGGCTCGACGCTCAACGCTCCTGCGCCGACGGGATCGACCGGCAGGTCGGATTCGCCGGTTACATTAAAAGTAAGCTCCAGCTCACAGCCCAGCAGACGGACGCTTGGCGGAAAATCGAGGACGCTATCGCGCCGGCTCTAGTAGCGCTGCGCGCACTCTGTAGAGAATTACCCGATGGATCGGAGGCCGCCTCGGTGCAGCTGCCGGAGCTGGTCGATATAACGGAACGGCAAATGACCGCCCGCGCGGCTGTTCTACGAGCGATGCGCGATCCGATGCGGCAATTCTATGAAATGCTGTCTCCCGAGCAACGCGCTGGCATGATCCCTCCTGGCCATTCTACCCGTACGTGGTGAGGCGGCCAGGGCTATGAACGGTGCGCCTACTCGTCGCTCTACCACGTCAACCAACTCGAACATGCTCACTAACATTGGGCATCGTAGAACGGCCGTCACCGCCATGAGTTGGCGGCCGGATACCCCGACAGAACCGCTTGCGCTAGTAACTTTGCATCTTAAGACCGATCAGTCTTTGAGCCTTGACCTTCCTGACGCCGTAAGGAAATCGTCTGAGACAATATTCTGCATGAGATTCGATCTGGCGACGCCGTCAGACCCGCTGGCAAATGGCGAGTTCGTTTTGGGTCGATAGGGTTTCCACACGGAGGGGAAGCAGGAATTTAAGGACACTGAAAGTCGCTTGCTGCGATTCGAGTATAATTCGCTGGGAGCCGTAGAGATTTTGACGGACTTGCGAATAGATGCCCGCCATGCGCTCGTCCAGTGCCGAGAGCTGATGATCTTGACAGATCAAAACCTCATCTGCCGTTTTAGCATAATGGCAATTGAAACTTTGCGCGTGAACTTGCGAGCAATGCAAAGCGAGCAACTGTGCGATTGAGACGAGCAGCGCGAAACGCTTCATCATGGCGAACCCGAAACTAAAAGCGGCGCAACCGGCGCGTGCAGTTATTGAAACAAAGGTGGCTGGAATCGTCAACGAGTTTTTCGGGGCTATTGCCCTGCTCAATTCTCTAGTTTTGCCAAACCGTCCTGTCGCGTCCGTTTTTTCGGATAGCGACTTTTGGTTAGCCTATCCATGAAATCCGTAGGTCTGGCGTCGGAATAGTACTTTTCGATCATAGAAACGCTGGTGCCGCAGTTGGATGCAATTTCATAAATGGGAATCCCTTCGCGTAATCGCTCCGTAATGTAGAAATGCCGCAAGCAGTACAAAGTATGTTTCTTCCTGTCAGCATCGACCTCTGCCTTGGCAGTTCTTAGAAGATTATTGAAACCCTCCCGAAAATCTCCAATTACGTGGCCAGACTCATCGCACCAGATGAAATCGTGAGGCTGGCAAAACTCCTCTCGTGACCTCCGATCTGAAGCTAACTCTCTAATAACCTCTGCTGCTTTCGCCATCCCGACAACTTCTCGTCGCTTCTTAACTTTAGAGTGCGATTGAGCGACCCAGACCTTGCAGGTTTCTTCGCCGTCCTTGTTTTTGGCGAAGGTTATGTCCTGCCAGCGAAGGTGTCTGGCTTCTCCAACCCGCAGTCCCGTATTGGCTAAAAAAAGAACATAGGCGCGCAACATTTTTCGGTATCGCGCCAGCCTTGGATCGTTTTGATGCTTTCCGACCTCCACCCACGATTTGCGCCTCATGACGCTGGTAATACGATTGTATTCTTGGGGCGTGAAAGCGCTGCGGCGCGACGACTTACCATTTTTGAAAACGAATAAAGTTGCGTCGCCGTGATAATAACCTTTGCGATTTGCCCACCGCAGAAAACTTTTAAAGGAATTGATCTCCCACCCGACCGTCCTGTTAGCTGCTCGCAGTTTAGCGTTTGAAGGAAGTCGGACTGAACCATCGGGCAGCAGTCGAATTGGAGCACTTCCCTTTTTTCGCGTCTTTTGATCGTCTATCCAAGTTTGCCAATAGCTTGCTCGCCAATTTTCATAGGATTCCATGTCGGTCAGCGAAATTGTGGCGATCGGCTTTTGGCCGACATACTCTTTCCAATAGCGACAAATCGATTTTCGATACTGTTGCAGTGTGTTTTTGGTGTGCCCCGATAGACCCTTCGTCAGTTTATCGTCGTATTCGGAAATAAACTCATCGATCGCTTCTGCTGCCGTGTATTTGCTAAGAGACGCTCCTTTTTTCTCAGCAAGTTGTATTTCCAACAGCCGTTCAAAGGCTTTCTGGTTGGCCTCGTCCGCGTCAGAGGTTTTCAGTGTCTCGGTGATGTAAAGTTTGCCGTCTGAGATCGCTTTATTTTTAATTCGAAATCGCGCGTAGAACCTGCCGCCACGGCGAAACACGCTGACGCGTGGATTGCCGCGATCATCGGGCGCGAATCTTTTGATCCTCATGGCACTATATTAACAAAAGCATTCACAAATGAGTACTTGTTTGGTAACTGCTTGAATTTAAACGACTATTTTACTGCCGTGGTTTTTCTAGAACTCCCAGTCATACGGCATGCGGCGACTATAGGCGAAAAACTAACAAAAGCCGCGCTTTTGCGTGAAGGCGCGTCAGGGCCGCTCCGGCGCGTCATGCGCCAACAATCCGGCGATCGTCCTGATCTCGTTGCGGGCGTATTTCGGCAATCCGGCGCTGATCGAATCGCCAAAGTTGAAGGACGATTGTCCCATCAGCACCTGCGCCGGCACCAGATTGCGCAGCACCGGGACCTTCTCGTAATCCTTCTTCTTGTCGAGCACGCTTTCGTTGATCGCCAGCACCATGTAGGCGGTGACGACGGCCTTGCCGGAGTCGGTCGGATGGCTCTGAAACACCGCCAGAAGTTTGCCGAATTTCATGACCTGGTTGACGTAGAAGATATTCTGCTCGAGCGCGCCGGCAACTGGCGTGTCGATCCCCGTCAATTGCTGCAGCCCGGCCACATCGACATCTGCGGGAGTCAGCGCCGAGATTTCGCCTTCAAAGTCGATGTGGTCGGAAATCTTCTTGGCGCTGTCGCGCAGCTTGTTGACCAGCAAAACGCCAAGCGGAATCTTGCCTTCGAGCTTATAGCTCGAATCGATGCAGACCAGCGTCGCGCGCCCGGTGCACCATTTGCGATCCGGATTGGCGTTGCCGGTGCCCTGCACATCGGTCAACGGGTTGACGTCGGTCGCCGCGATCAGCTTGTGCTTGATCGCCGGATCGATCTTTTCCAAAAACGCCAACGTCACGTCGCGTGGCAAATTGAGCGACCCCGGCGGGCGGTCCAGCAGGAAGCGGGCCTGGGCCACATACATGGTGAGCTTATCGAGCACCGGGCCGGCGGGAAGGTCCGCGCTTGCCGCCTTGGTCACGGTCGGCTCCGTGTAGGTCGGGAACAAGGCGAGGAATTTCTTCTGTACCGGATGTGTTTTTGCCCAGTCGGCAAACGCAATCAGATTGGCGGCATCGCCGCTGCCGCCCTCGGCCGCGTCGCTGAAAACGATCACGCCGGGTTTAAGCTGCGCTACATCCCAGCTGCGCGATGAATTGGCTTCCTCGATGCGGAAGTCCTGCGCGCACGCGGTCGACAAAAACCATATCAGACCGACCAGCGCGACGCCGTGCCGTATCCACATGCCGGATGCCTTGGTGTGCCGGTGATTCAGTTGGGCCTTGGCGAAAAAAAGCCGCGCGCCACCGGCTGCGGCGGCACGAATTGCTGGAAGAATTGTTGCAAGGGCGACCCCGGATAATAAGAGCGTTCGGGCTGCGGTGTGCCCGCCCAATAACCTTCGCTGGTCGTCTGACCGCCGATCTCATCGGCATAGCCCGGCGACACAAGCTGATATTGCGTCTCGCTGAACCGGCCGTTGGCATCCAGCCGGAAATGCTCCAGGAAAGCCTGGCCTCCGGTGGTGACGCGATTTCCGGTCGTGTAATCGATCGGCAGATCGATGAGATGACGTTGCGCCTCTTTGGAAGGTCCGTTGAGCGGCGCCTTCGGCGCGATGCCCTCGGCCCATATCGCCTCGATGATCGGCTGAAAGATCGGCAGCGCTACCCGCGCGCCGGTCGCATTGCCGCCGAGCGAACGGCGCCTGCCGTCGCCGTTGTCGTAGCCGACCCACACCGCCACGGTGACGTCGTTGGTGAAGCCGATGAACCAGCCATCGACCGCATCTTCGGTCGTGCCGGTCTTGCCGCCGACGTAGGGCGACAGCGCCCCGATCGCGCGCGCGGTGCCGCGGGCAACTACACCCTGCAGCATGGTCTTGAGCTGATAGAAAGCGGTGCGGTCGGCGGCGCCGATGAAAGGAAGCGGCGCAGTCGGATACTCAAAGACGGTGTGTCCGCCGGCTTCGATCGATTCGATGGCATGCGGGTGCGGCAGCGCGCCTTCATTAGCGACCGCCGCATAGAATGCGGCAAGATCGATCATGTGCACCGGTTGCGCGCCGAGGACGAACGGATAATAGCGGATACAATCTTTGTAGATCTTGGCTGCCACCGCCGTCGCGCAGACCTGGTCGAGGCTTTTCTCCGGGTTGGAGCTGATGCCGCCATCGAGCAAATGCGCAGTGACGATGTTGACCGAATTCTCCAAGCCGCGGCGCAGTGTCAGCGCGCCGCCTGAACCGTAATCGGCGTTGCGCGGCGTCCAATAGTCCTGTTCGCGCACGTTGGCGCCGTAGTCGCGGATGATGGTATCGCGGCCGTAACTGCCGGACGGGCCGATCGGCGGGAATGTGATCGGATCGTCGGGCACTATCGTGTTCGGCTGCAGGCCCGATTGCAGCGCCGTGAGGTAGGTTAGAGGCTTCATCGCCGATCCAGGCTGGCGCGCTGTCTGCGCCGCGCGGTTAAGCTGGCTCAGCGCGTAGGAGAAGCTGCCGGCCATCGCCAGGATGCGCCCGGTTTTGTTTTCCAGGACGAGAGCGGCGCCCTGCACGGTCGGCCGCACACGCAATTCCGCTTGTCCGCCGCCGGTCGGCGCGGCCGCCTGCCCCGGCGCGTTCTTGCCGTTCGCCGGGGGCTTGGCCGCCGGCCTGCCAGCGGCCACGCGTACATAGACGACGTCGTAGACGTTGAGACTGCGCTTGATCTGCCAGTTCCAGGCGTTCACCGGCAGCACTCGACCGTCGCTTAAACCAACGCGAATGACACCGTCACCATTCCTGCCGCCCTTGTCGAGAATGACGGCCGGCTCCCAATGCACGTCGTAGAGCGGCAGACGCACCGCTTGGAGCGCCTGCTGCCATGCCGGCAGCGTGCTCGTCGATCCGCCCGGCTTGGTATCGCCGAGTTTGCGCACCGCCTCGCCGATATTTGCCTCTGGCCCACGATACTGCACACGGCCGGACGCGATCTCATAATGGGCGAGCCCTTCCTGCAGCGCCGCCTCGGCGTCGCGTTGCAAAGCCGGATTGATGGTGGAATGCACGATATAGGCCTCGGCGGTGAGGCTCGGCACGCCGTCGGCTTTAGCCTCGCGGCGCAGAAAATCAACAAAGTGCTGACCGGTGTCGCGCCGCGTGCGATCGAAGGCGACGAGCGTGGGCGGCGCGGCAAGCGCGCGGTCGCGCTGTTCGGTCGAGATCACCCCATCGTCGAGCATGCGACCAAGCACATAAGCGAGGCGTTCCTTGGCGCGCTCGGGATGACGGTCGGGATTAAAGAAGCTCGGACCTTTGAGCAGGCCGGCGAGCATCGCCGCTTCGGCAATCGACAAATCTTTCGCCGATTTGCCGAAATAGCTGCGCGCCGCCATTTCGACGCCCCAGGAACCGCGGCCGAGATAGGTGGAATTCAGATAGAGTTCGAGAATCTCCCCCTTGCTCAGCGTATTTTCGAGCCGCGAGGCGACGATCATCTCGCGGATTTTGCGCTCGTAAGTCACGTCTTCGCCGACCAGAAGATTCTTCACCACCTGCTGCGTAATGGTCGAGCCGCCTTGCGGCCGGCCGCCCTCGGCGAGGTTGCCGATGAAGGCGCGAATGATGCCATGCTCGTCGACGCCGTGATGCTGGAAGAAGCGCCGGTCTTCGGCGGCGACAAACGCCTTCTGCACCACATCCGGAATGGTCGAGAGCGGTATCCAGACCCGGCGATTGGCCGGCTGGAACACGTCGGCGTAATTGCCGCCCCTGCCGTCGACGATTTCCGTCACGCTCGGAAGTTTGCGGCCCTTGAGCGGCGCCGGGTCGGGAAGGTCGGCGGCCGCGCTGTTGTAGAACGCGATCACCTCGCCGATATCGACGACCGGTTTATCGACGCTCTCGTTCTTGCAGAACTGATGATAGGCGGTGTTGAGATCGCCAAAATTTAAGCCGTGAAAGACCTTGACGTCGGCGCCGGCCTTCGGGTCGTCGAGCGCGGTGGCGATCAAGTCATCGACGTTGATCGACTCGATATCGAAGGCTTGGCGCATATGCGCGCAGCCGTCGCGCAGGACTTGCACCACTTCCGCTCGATCCTGCACCGGGTCGAAATGGGTTTTGACCGCTTGCGGCTGGGTGGTGACCTCGCTCAACGCCAGCGCGGTCGCAAAAATCTTGACCAGAAGCATGTCCATGACGGGAACGCGACCGATACCAGTGAAGAGACGCCAGCCGTAGCGTAACGTCGGATTATAGCTATCCGATCCTTACAAAAAGACTTTTTTGCGAGTCGAAGAGGGCTTCTGCGGCCTGACCCTGCCCGAAAATCACTTCGCGTCGGGCTCTAATCCGTCGAAATGACGGCGTTTCTGCAGCCAAGCCAATAGGCCGAGCGCCGGCAGGCCGGCCAGCGCGCAAATGACGAAAAACCAGGCCCAGCCGACCGCCGCGGCAATGAAACCCGCACCTGACGAGAGGTAAGTGCGTCCGACGGCGGCGAGCGCCGTCAGTAGCGCATATTGGGTCGCGGTATGCAGCGGATTGCGGCACAGCGCCGAGAGATAGGCGACGAAAATGACCGTGCCGATGGCGCTGGTGAAATTTTCGGCAACGATGGCGAAGGTCAGCCACGCCGCATTGTACCCAAGCACGGCCTGCCACGAGAAGGCGAGATTGGCGAATGCTTGCAACAGGCCGCCGATAAAAAGACTCGCCGGCAGCGAGAAGGCACGGGCAACAAAGCCGCCGGCAAAGCCGCCGATCAACGTCGCCGCAAGCCCGACGCCCTTGATGATGGCGGCGTATTCGTTGCGCGAAAAGCCGAGATCGATCACGAACGGCGCGGTCATGGCGCCCGACAATGCGTCGGTGAACTTGAACAAGACGACGAAGGCCAGCGCGACAAAGGCCAGGTCGCGCGACAGGAATTCGGAGAACGCGCCATAAGCGGCTTCCCAAACGCGCTGGCGCGCATTTTCCCGCGCATGCGCCGCGTCCGCGGCGTGGGATTTTTCCGGCTCGGTGGCGAACAGCGTCGTGGCGACGCCAATAAGTACCAGCGCCGCCATCAGCACGTACCCCGTGGTCCAGGCTTCGTGATAATCGAGGCCGAAGCCCTGCAGCGCACTGACCAAAAACAGCGCGCCGGCGGTCGAAACCAGCATGCCTATGCGGTAGGCGGCAACGTACGACGCCATGCCGGCCGCCTGCTCGCTCTCGTCGAGGCTTTCGACGCGGAATGCATCGACGACGGTGTCTTGCGTCGCCGAAGCCGTGGCGACGAGGAGCGCGCCGATCGCGACGATGAGCGGCGATACCGACGGATCGCAGGCGCCGAGGAAGATAATCGCGGCGATGAGCAGAAACTGCGATAAGAGAAGCCAGCCGCGCCGCCGGCCGAAGCGGCGCGACAGCAGCGGCACGTCAAGTGCGTCGATCAGCGGCGCCCACAAAAATTTGATGGTGTAAGGCGTACCGACCAGCGCAAACAGCCCGATAGTGCCGAGATTGACGCCGACTTCGCGCATCCACACCAACAGCGTCCCACCCGACAGCGCCAGCGGCAGCCCGGACGAAAAGCCGAGAAACATGACGATCAGCACGCGCCGTTGCAGGTAGACGGCAAGCGTTGCGGCGAAAGAGGGGCGGGGGGACGAGCCGGGCGTCGCCGACATGCGCGGCTACTCCCCGGCCTCCAGCTTGAAGACCGGCGCGCGGACGACGTTGGCATTGGCCGGCATCGGTGCGCCGAGCTCGACCTGACGGATGCGCTCGCCATGCGCCTCGATCTTGTCGATCGAGATGACGGCCTGGCGGATATCTTCGTTCGACTGGTTGAAGTGGGTCTGCAGCCGGCGCACGCGATCGCCGAGCAGGCTCACGTCTTTCACTAGCCGTCCGACTTCGTCGCGGATCTGGTCGGCCGCCTCGCGCATGCGCGCGTCCTTCTGGATCTGCTGCACCACCTGGATGGCGAGCATGAGCAGCGACGGCGACACCACGACGACACGCGCGCGGAACGCCTTCTGCACCAGATCGTCGAAACCGTCGTGCAGCTCGGCATAGATCGACTCTGACGGCACGAACATGAACGCGATGTCCTGGGTCTCGCCGGGAATGAGATATTTATCGGCGATGTCGGCGACATGCTTGCCCACATCGGCGCGCAGCCGCGCCGCCGCCACCTTCTTCTCCTCGTCGGTCTTCGCCTCGCGATAGGCGGTAATGCCTTCGAGCGGGAATTTGGCGTCGATTATCAGTGGGCGCTTGTCGGGCAGGTACACGCAGCAATCGGGCCGCGTCCGGTTGGCGAGCGTCGGCTGGAAGGCGTACGCGCCTTTCGGCAGACAATCCTGCACGATCGCTTCCATCCGCCATTGCCCGAACGCGCCGCGCGATTGCTTGTTGGCGAGCACGCCCTGCAGCGAGGTGACCTGGCTGGCGAGATCGGTGATGTTCTTCTGCGCCCGGTCGATGACCGCGAGCCGCTCGCCGAGCTTTTGCAGGTTCTCGGCCGTCGACTGCTTGGTCTTCTCCAGCGAATCGCCGAGCCTGTGCGACACCGAGTCGAGCCGCTCGTTGACCGCATGCTGGAGCTGCGTCTGCCCCTTGGCGAGCAGATGGATCATGGCTTCGAGGCGCGAAGCCGCATCGGCCTGCGCGCGCGTGAGTTCGGCGAGGCTGGCGTCTTCCTCTGGCTCAGTCTTTCGCGAGCGCCGAAGCACGATCGCCATCACCGCAAGCGCGGCACAGGCGATCAGGACGGCGACGACGGCAATCGGCGAAGCGACTTCGGTCATGCGCTCTCTCATACGCGATTCGCCAGGCTGGCATTGAACGCAAGCGCGCCCGGCAGCGTCCAAGTAGCGGAACACGCGTTAAGAACAAATGAAGAACATTCATAGCCGAGGCGGGGCGCCAACGCAACGGAACACCCGCATTGACCGCGCTTTGTGCACCGCTTACATCGCCCCGCAGGTTGGTGAACAATGGCTTTGCGCGACATCCTCAAAATTCCGGACAAGCGGCTGCGGCTCGTGTCCGAGTCGGTCAAGCGCATCGACGCCAGCATCCGTGCGCTGGCAGACGACATGTTCGACACCATGTACGACGCGCCCGGCATCGGGCTTGCGGCGATCCAGATCGGTGTCGCCAAGCGCGTCGTGGTGATGGATCTATCGAAGAAGGAAGAGGCGCACGAGCCGCAGGTGCTGATCAATCCGGAAATCACGTGGGCATCGGGCGAGAGGTCGGTCCACGAAGAGGGCTGCCTGTCGATCCCCGATTATTATGAAGAGGTCGAACGGCCGATGCTGGTGAAGGTCAAGTATCTCGATCTCGACGGCAAGCCGCAGGAGATCGAGGCGACCGGGCTTCTGGCGACCTGCCTGCAGCACGAAATCGACCACACCAACGGTGTCCTCTTCATCGACCACATTTCCAAGCTCAAGCGCGACCGGGTCATCAAGAAATTCACCAAGGCAGCCAAGACGGCGGGCAAACCAACAGGCAAGACGGCGAAGAAGTCGGTGGAGGCGTGATTGCCGCTTCGCCTGGTGTTCATGGGTACGCCGGAATTCGCCGTACCCACGCTGCTTGAGCTGGTCGGCGGCGGTCACGACGTCGTTGCGGTCTATACGCGCGAACCCAAACCCGCCGGTCGCGGAATGGAGCTACAAGACACTCCGGTCGCCCGCGAGGCCAAGCGCTTTGGCATCCCCGTCCTGACGCCGAAAACGCTGCGCGACGCTGACGCCGCGTCGGCCATGCGCGCGCACGGCGCCGACGCGGCGGTCGTGGTCGCCTACGGTTTAATCCTGCCGAAAGCCATCCTCGACGCCTTCCCGCTCGGCTGTTTCAATCTGCACGCTTCGCTGCTGCCGCGCTGGCGCGGCGCGGCGCCGATCCAGCGTGCGATCATGGCCGGCGACGCCGAGACCGGCGTGATGGTGATGAAAATTGCCGAAGGCCTCGATACCGGGCCGGTTGCACTCGAGGACCGCGTCCCGATCGGACCCGACGTCACCGCCGGCGACTTGCACGACGAGTTGGCGCGGCGCGGCGCCAAGCTCATGGTGGTCGCGCTTGCGGCGCTCGAACGCGGTTCATTGCAACTGACGCCGCAGCCCGACGCCGGCGTCACTTATGCCGCCAAAATCGATAAGAACGAGACACGCGTCGATTGGACCAAGCCGTCGCGGCAGGTCCACAATCATTGCCGCGGATTGTCGCCGTTTCCCGGCGCCTGGTTCGAGTTGCCGGGTGTTGCTCGCATTAAAGTGCTCCGCACGACCTTAGGTGCCGGCGCCGGTGCGCCCGGAAACGTGCTCGACGAGCAACTCACCGTTGCCTGCGGCGACGGCGCGGTGCGGCTCCTCGAACTGCAGAGGGCCGGCCGGCAGCCGATGCGCACGGAAGAATTTTTGCGCGGCACGCCTGTCGTGCGCGGCAGCGTGCTCGGCTGATGCCGCGTTATAAGCTCACCATCGAGTACGACGGTACGCCGTTTGTCGGCTGGCAGGTCCAGGACAACGACGCTTCGGTGCAGGGCGTTCTGACCGACGCAATTTTTGCTTTCACAAGCCAACGCGCAGCGGTCGGCGGCGCCGGCCGCACCGACGCCGGCGTGCATGCGGTCGGCCAAGTCGCCCATGTCGATCTCGCCAAAGATTGGGACGTCGATACGGTGCGCGATGCGCTTAATGCGCATTTGCGCCCGCATCCGGTCGCGGTGCTTAAGGTGGAACGCGTCGCCGACGATTTCGACGCGCGGTTTTCGGCAAAGAAGCGCCATTACCTTTACCGCATCGTCAATCGCCGCGCCGATTTGGCGCTCGACGCGTTGCGCGCCTGGCGCGTGCCGCGCCCGCTCGATGCGGCGGCGATGCACGACGCCGCTCAACAACTCGCCGGCAAGCACGATTTCACAACGTTCCGTTCGACCGAGTGCCAGGCGAAATCGCCGGTGAAGACGCTCGACCGGCTCGACGTTTCACGCGACGGCGATGAAGTCCGGATTACGGCAGTGGCGCGCTCGTTCCTGCACAATCAGGTGCGCTCGATGGTCGGCTCGCTGGTGCATGTCGGCGACGGCAAATGGCCGGCCGAAAAGGTTGCCGACGCACTTGCCGCCCGCGATCGCACCCGCTGCGGTCAGGTCGCCCCGCCGCACGGTCTTTATCTGATGCGCGTGGAATATTGAGTGTAGCGGGTGTGGCTAAAGCGCCGCCGGCAATAGCTTCGGGGCCGAGACCACCGGCGATCGGGCTTTCGCGGCGTCGTAATAATCCCAGGCCTTTTCATGGACGTAATAAACGATAGGGGCGATCGCGATACTGAAGGCGGTCAACCCCGCTGCGGCCGCGAGATCGCGGACGAAGAGATAATTGACGCCAAATTCCGACACCGCGGTCACACCCTCATAGGTGACCGTCTTGGCCAGAGCCCGACTCACCTTGATGCCAGCGAAACGCGCCAGCCCGTTTTCCTCGCCCTCCGGCACACCTGGTATCGGCACATGCACGGTGGCCTCCAGCGGATTGCGATGGCGCGCCGAGTTGGGGCCGTAATAATGCCAAGCCGCTTCATGAGCGAAATAGGCGACGGGGCCGGCGACAAGCGACAAGCCCGACAAACCGGCCGCGGTCACCAGTTCACCGAGCACGAAATAATTCGCGCCAAAGTCAGCAGCCGTGACGAACACGCGATAGGTGAAGGTCTTGACGACCGCCCGCCGCGTGTCGAAGGGCGCCTCCGCGGGACGCGCTGTTGATGCGGAGGGCATTGGCGCTGCGGACGGCGCCGTCCGCCGTCGTCTTCCGCCTAAACCGCTCAACATGTCGTGGGGAAGCAGGCGCGGCGCCAACACCGCAGCGCCACCAATCAACAACCCGGGAATAAGCGCTGCCTCGAAGATCGCCGCCCCCGCCGCGACAACCCCAAGAGCCGCGACCTTTCCGACGACGCCCGGCCCAAAAACCGAGCTGGGAAACCAACCGCTCGCGGGCATGAAAGTCGTCAAAGAGTTTCTCCGTCACTTAGTGCCCAATTCCGAAGTTCGCATCATACAGCCGGCGCGAGGGTGCCGCCCTCAAGTGACGGCGACATGACCGCGCAGATACGCACACAGCCTAGCCGAAATACTTGTCGATGATCCGCTGGTAGATCGCGGTGAGCGTGACGAGATCGGACACGGGCGCGCATTCGTCGACTGCATGCATGGTCTGCCCGACCAGGCCGAATTCCAGCACCGGGCAGTAATCCTTGA
>CAYWNY010000070.1:0-18510 GCA_964459765.1 uncultured Hyphomicrobiales bacterium
AGTCGCGCACGCGGCGCAGCAGCCGGCCGGCGATGCGCGGCGTGCCGCGGGCGCGGCGCGCGATTTCGTTGGCGCCGTCCGCGGTCACGCCGATGCCGAGCACGCGCGCGCCGCGATTGACGATCTGCTCGAGCTCTTCGACCGAATAAAAATTCAGCCGCACCGGAATACCGAATCGGTCGCGCAGCGGATTGGTGAGGAGCCCGGCGCGCGTGGTGGCGCCGACCAGCGTGAATTTGACGAGGTCGAGCTTCACCGAGCGGGCGGCGGGGCCGGCGCCGATGATCAGATCGAGCTGAAAATCCTCCATCGCCGGATAGAGCACTTCCTCGACCGCGGGATTGAGCCGGTGAATTTCGTCGATGAAGAGAACGTCGCGTTCCTCGAGATTGGTGAGCAGCGCCGCGAGATCGCCGGCCTTGGCGATCACCGGGCCGGAGGTGGCGCGGAAATTGACGCCGAGCTCCCGCGCCACGATCTGCGCCAGGGTCGTCTTGCCAAGCCCCGGCGGGCCGACGAACAAGACGTGGTCGAGCGCCTCGCGGCGCCCGCGCGCCGCCTCGATGAATACGGCGAGATTCCTGCGCGCCTGCTCCTGGCCGACAAACTCGGCGAGCTTTTGCGGCCGCATCGTCGCCTCGGCAGCGTCCTCGTCGCGGCGCTCCGCTGAAACCAGCTTGCGCTCGGGGGTGCCGCTCACCGTTCCGACCCTCGGCTGTATTTGTTGGGCAGCAAATCGGCGATCGGCACCGCCGCCGCCGTCCTGCCATTGGGCACGATAACCCGCGCCTTCGGATCGTAATCGAAAATGAGTTCGCGGCAGGCGCCGCAGGGCGACACCACGGCGATGGTCTGATCCTTTTCCTCCGGCGGCGGATGACGCACCGCAACGATGGTCTCGATGCCGGCGTCGCCGGTATCGACCACGGCGCGGCCAAGCGCCACCGCTTCGGCGCACACCGCCATGCGGCCGAGATAAGCGTCGAGGTTGACGCCGGTGAAGATTTTTCCGCCGCGGGTGCGCAGCGCGGCGCCCACTTCCTGCCAGTCGTCGCGATAGCGTTGTTTGATCGCTGCGGTGGCGGCAGCGATCAGTTCCCTGTCCGCTTTGCCAAGTTTGGCCGGCCGTTTCACTTCGCCAGCTCCTTCAGTCCTAACCGGATCAGCGTTTTCACTTCCGCGCCCTCGCCGGCGCTGCGCGCAGCGGCTGCGACCGCGGCGGCAGCCTGCGGCTGGCCATAGCCGAGATTGACCAGCGCTGAAACCGCATCGCTCACCGGCTGCGGCGCCCGCTTTTCGTCGAGCGCGCCGCTGAGCCGCACCAGCGCCGGATCGATATCGGTGTAAGCCGGCGCTTTGTCCTTGAGTTCGGTGACGATGCGCTCGGCGACCTTCGGTCCGACGCCGGGCGTGCGCGCCACCATCGCCTTGTCGCGCATGGCGATGGCGAAAGCGAGCTCCGCGGGTTTAAGCGTGCCGAGCACCGCGAGCGCGACCTTGGCGCCAACGCCCTGCACGGTCTGCAGCAGACGAAACCATTCGCGCTCGACGTCGGTCAAAAAGCCGAACAGCCGGATTTGATCTTCGCGCACGTAAGTTTCGATCGCGAGCGTCGCCGCTTCGCCGGCGCGCGGCAGTTCCTGCAAGGTGCGGGCCGAGCAATGCACCAGATAGCCGACGCCGTTGACGTCGAGAATAATGGAATCCTCGCCGTAGGAATCGATCACGCCCTTGAGCTTGCCGATCATCGCACTGCTACCCTGAGCACCACGCTCTGGCGGTGGTGGGCATGCGTCACCGCGACCGCGAGCGCGTCGGCGGCGTCATCCGAGGTCGGGTCGGCCTTGGGCAGCAATACGCCGATCATCATGCGCACCTGCGCCTTGTCGCCGTGACCGGCGCCGACGATGCTTTTCTTCACCAAGTTCGGCGCGTATTCGGCGACCGGCACGCCGGCTCTTGCCGGCACTACCATGGCAATTCCGCGCGCCTGCCCGAGCTTGAGCGTCGCCGTGGCGTCCTTATTCACGAACGTCGCCTCGACCGCCGCTTCGTCCGGCCGGAATTCCTCAAGAATGCGCATCAGGCCGTCATGAATGGCCAGAAGGCGCAGCGCCAATCCATCGGCATCGCGCGTCGTCACCGAGCCGCAGGCGAGAAAGGTAAGCCGGTTGCCGGCAATCTCGACCAGACCCCAGCCGGTGCGGCGGAGGCCCGGATCGATGCCGAGAATGCGAATCGGGCGGGTCATACTGGCACGACGATAGCATGGCTATAGTGCACGATCTCGATCGGGCGCGGCGGCGCCATACCTCGATGGCGATCGATGGGGCGTCACGATCGCAATGCTTCCAACGGCAGCACGCAAAGTTTGGAAGTTGCTCCAACGCGGGGCGGCGGTTGTCGCGGCCGTCATGCTTGCCAACGCATTTTTTCCGACGCTCGGCTTGGCCGACCAGGGCGGAGTAAGTTTTTGGATTCCCGGGACGTTCGGCAGCCTCGCCGCGGTTCCCCCGTCGCCGGGATGGTCGCTCACCGTCGCGAATTACTACACCTCCGTGAACGCCGCAGGCGACGTCGCCGCGGCGCGCCTGATCACCATCGGCAAGCTCAGCCCGACCGTTATGGTCAGTCTCGACGTCACTTACCGATCGAACCTCGATACCGTGGGCATCACCCCGAGCTACGCCTTCGCAACGCCGGTGTTCGGCGCGACATTGAGTCTGGGGATGACCGCGTCGGCCGGCCCAAATGCGGTCGGCGTCGACGGAACCTTGACGCTCGGCGTCGGCTCGCTGGTCGCCGTGCGGCAAGGCAGCATCAGCAGTTCCGTCACCGGCTTCGGCGATCTGGACCCGATCGCGCAATTGTTCTGGAACAGTGGCAACAACAATTGGTTCGCGTTCCTGACGGGGGACATTCCGGTCGGCGCCTACAATTCAAGCAATCTCGCCAATGTCGGCATCGGCCACGGCGCCATCGATGGCGGCGGCGGCTACACCTATCTTGACGCCAAGACCGGTCGCGAATTCTCGGTGGTCACCGGCCTGACTTATAATTTGATCAATCCAAGCTCAGATTATCAAAATGGGATCGACTGGCACCTCGACTGGGGATTGTCGCAGGCGTTGAGCAAACAAATCGCGATCGGCGCCGTGGGTATGTCTACGACCAGCTTACCGCCGATGGCGGCGCCGGCGACCGGGTCGGCCCGTTCGAGTCGCGGGTCTTTGGCGTCGGACCGCAAATCGGCTTTACCTTCGCGGCCGGAACGCTCGCGGCCTATCTCGATCTGAAAGCCTACTGGGAGTTCGACGCGGCGCGCCGGCCGTCCGGTTGGAACGCCTGGGCCACATTGTCGCTGTCGCCGAACACGCCGGCAGCCGGCAAGCCGATCGTCATGAAATGACGATTGAGGTGCCTACGCGCTCATGCGCGCCACCAGCGCGTCGGAAATCTCGAAATTGGCGTAGACGCTTTGCACATCGTCGTGCTCGTTCAAGTTCTCGATGAGCTTCAAAAGCTTTTCGCCCTGATCGTCGTCGACGGCGACGGTGTTTTGCGGACGCCAGACCAAAGACGCCTTGCGCGGTTCGCCGAATTTTGCCTCCAGCGCTTTCGCCGCCGAACCGAAGCGGTCCTGCGCGACATAGATTTCGTGGCCGCCGTCGCTCGACACCACGTCGTCGGCGCCGGCTTCGAGCGCCGCTTCGAACATCGCATCGGCGCTCGCCGCCTTGGCGTCGTATTCGATCACGCCGACCCGGTCGAACATGAATGACACAGCCCCGGTCTCGGCCATATTGCCGCCGCTCTTGGTGAAGGCGGCGCGCACTTCGCCGGCGGTGCGGTTGCGATTATCGGTCAACACTTCGACGATGACGGCGACGCCGCCGGGCCCATAGCCCTCGTAGCGGGTCTCTTCGTAATTTTCGCCGTCGGCGCCGGCCGCCTTCTTGATCGCGCGGTCGATATTGTCCTTGGGCATATTCTCAGCGCGCGCCGCGATGATGGCGGCGCGCAGCCGCGCGTTCATGGTCGGGTCAGGGAGACCCATCTTGGCGGAGACGGTGATTTCACGCGCCAGCTTGCCGAACAGCTTGGACTTGGCCGCATCCTGCCGCCCCTTGCGGTGCATGATGTTTTTGAACTGCGAATGTCCGGCCATAGCTCGCTCTCGCGCTCTCTCGCGCCCGCTATATAAAGCTTAAATTGATGGGTGGATTTATAGGGTGGCCCAATTAGGAAATAAAGGTCGCTCGGACTAGCTCCAGAACGCCGGCTTAGTCTGCTCAAGGCAGCCGCCGAGCCGCACGGCCGCGGTCTTGAGCGCAAGCCCGCTCGGCTCGGTCTCGACCGCAAGCCCGCACAAGGTCGCCGGCCCCGTCGCCGGCTCGAAGCGCGCGGAGGGAACGCGCCGCAGGAAACGCTGCAGCGGCTCGTCCTTGGCCATGCCGATCACCGAGTCATAGTCGCCGGTCATGCCGACATCGCTCATGAAGGCGGTGCCGTGCGGCAGGATGCGCAAGTCGGCGGTCGGGACGTGGGTGTGGGTGCCGACAACGATGCTGGCGCGGCCGTCGCAGAAATGGCTCATCGCCTGTTTCTCGCTGGTCGTCTCGGCGTGCATGTCGATGACGATGGCGTCGGCGCCTTGCTGCAGCGGACACGCCAGCAATTCGCGGTCGATTGCGGCAAAGGGATCGTCGAGCGGGTCCATGAAGACGCGGCCCATGACATTGACGACCAGCACGCGCGCACCATTTTTGGCCGCGATTAGCGCGGTGCCGCGGCCGGGCGTGCCGGCGGGATAGTTGATCGGGCGGATGAGGCGCGGCGCGCGCTCGATAAAAACCAGCGCCTCTTTTTGATCCCACGCGTGATTGCCGAGCGTGACCGCGTCGGCGCCCGCTTCGACGAACTCGCTATAGATCGCCTCGGTGATACCAAAGCCGCCGGCGGCGTTCTCGCCGTTGACCACGACGCAATCGAGCTTCCAGTCGCGCACCAGGCCCGGCAAGCGCTCGGTCACGACGGTCCGCCCGCTGCGACCGACCACATCGCCGACGAAGAGAATGCGCATGTTTTAACCGACTCGCAATTCAATCACCTCGCGCTCGGTTAGCACAAGATCGAGGGGGGCGTCGCGCGGGGTTGCGGGAACGTTGGGGATTTCCTGCACGGCAAAAGCGAGCCCGACGGCGACGACGGATTTGCGGGCGCGCAGGAGCGTGATGGTCATGTCGTAATAGCCGGCGCCGTAGCCGATGCGATGGCCGCTGCGATCGAAGGCCACGAGCGGGACCAGCAGAATATCCGGATCGGCCGCAACGGCCTCCGGTCTTGGCTCGAGGATGCCGAAGCTGGAGGCGACCAGCGGCTCGCCGAAATTCCACGTCCGCATGACCAGCGGCTTGCCGCGGCCGAGGACGACAGGCAGCACAAGCCGCGCGCCGGCGGCGGCGAGCGTGTGCATCAATGCGTTCGGATCGAACTCGCTGCCGATCGGCGTGAAGGCGGAGACGACGGCGCCCGGCGTTATCGGCAGCGGAAACGGTCGCGCCGCGACCGCACCGGCGGCGGCCGTGCGCACCGCCGGCGGCAAGGCATCGCGCCGCGCCACCGCCTCGCGGCGGAGCGGCGCTTTTGGATCTTCGTCGCGCAACGGTCAGCTCATGATTGAGCGGATTAGTGCGGAGCCGCGCCGGCCGTAGGAGCGCGATCCCGGGAACCTACATAAGTAGGTGGGCGCCATGTATCCGAACCCAAGAGTCCGGCAGGGACAGCTCCCGTTAGGATCGTAAGGCCCCGAGGTGTTGTCTCCTTCGCGCCGGGCAGCCCCGCTTCACCAATGTAGTGCGATACGAAGAGCAACGCCACACGCGTTCACCTCTCACCTCAGGCGGGGAGAGGGAGACCAGGCGAACTACCCGAGCGCGACGCCGTTACCGCCGGCGCTCTGATTGAGCTTTTTAGCAACGCTTTCGATGCGTTCGGCAGCCGCCGTCATCGCGGCGGCGATCACCGCCTGTATGGCCTTGTTGCGGTCGGCGGTTGCGGTCAGCGCGCTTTGTGCCGCGGCGAGTTCCTCTTCGAGGCGTTTCACCCGGGCGTCCAGTTCGCCAAGCTCGTCGGCTAGCGTCAGCGCCGCCATCACCGTGAGCCGCGTGTCGCCGATTTCGCCGAATTTGGAACGCAGATCGGCAATGCGCGCGTCGAGGTGACGCGCCAGATCGACCAGATGCGGTTCTTGGCCGTCTTCGCAGGCCATGCGGAACTGGCGGCCGTTGATGGTGACGCTGACTTGAGTCATTTCGTTTGAGCCGTCTCACCTCGGCGCATTGCCCTCCCCTCATCGTCCGTTCCGGCGCAAGCGCCGAACACGTCAATCGTCGTGCGCGAGCACGTCGCGGATCGTTGCGATCGCCTGATCAATGCGGTCTCCGACTTCGCGGTTGGCGCTTTCAAGCCCGCGCGAGCGCGCGGCCGCGGAATCGAGCTCGCTGGCAAGCCGCGCCCGGTCGTCGCCGAGCGCATGCAGCTGCGAGAATAAAGCCTCGCGCCCGCGATCGAGTTCGCGCCGCCGTTCCGCGGCGGCCTCAAGCCCCTCGAGCGCCTGCGCCAACCGCCGGCTTGCCACGTCGATTGAATCGGTCTCGCTCATTTCAAAGGCCTTAAGCTCGCGGCCTGACTGCGGTTGGGCACCGGTGAAAACCTTTGCGACCGCAATTGTTTATGGACGGAAGCTTACGTCGTATCGAATGACAGCGTCAACGTCGGCACGAAGCCCTGTGCATGACGCCGCCAGCCGCCGCGTCGCACATTTGACTCAAGGGCCTTGCATGTTATCTGTGCGCGCCTGTGCATGACTGCGGCGGCTTTTCCATAGCCGCATTGGCCCATTTCATGACGATGCCGGACCGCCTTGTCGCGGCGAGCGCAACCCTCGCCCAGCCTTCCCGCTTTCCCGCTACCGCCATGACTCCAGCCGCTCGCGCGGACCATGACCGCATGGCGAACGCCATCCGCGCTTTGGCGATGGATGCCGTCGAAGCGGCAACGTGCGGTCACCCGGGCCTGCCGATGGGCGCCGCCGACATTGCCACCGTCCTGTTCAGCCGCTTTCTGAAATTCGATCCGGCCGATCCGGCATGGCCCGACCGCGACCGCTTTGTGCTCTCGGCCGGCCACGGCTCGATGCTGATTTATGCGCTCCTTCATCTCCTCGGTTACGAGAAGATGACGATCGAGGAGCTCAAGCGCTTCCGCCAGTTCGGCTCGCTCACGCCCGGCCATCCTGAATACGGCCACACGCCCGGCATCGAGACCACGACCGGACCGCTCGGCCAAGGCATTGCCAACGCGGTCGGCATGGCGATTGCCGAACGACACCTGGCCGCGCTGTTCGGTTCCGATATCGTCGATCACACGACCTACGTGCTCGTCTCCGACGGCGACCTGATGGAGGGCATCAGCCAGGAAGCGATCGCGCTTGCCGGCCATTTGCAGCTGAAAAAGCTCGTCGTGCTGTTCGACGATAACGGCATCTCCATCGACGGCCCGCTGTCGCTTTCTGATTCAGTCGATCAAGTGAAACGCTTTGAAGCCGCCGGCTGGGCTGCGACGCGGATCGACGGTCACGATCCGGCGGCAATCGCGGCGGCCATCGAAGCGGCCAAGAAATCCGACCGGCCCTCGCTGATCGCCTGCCGCACCATCATCGGCTACGGCGCGCCGACCAAAGCCGGCACCGAGAAGAGCCATGGCTCCGCGCTCGGCGCAGGTGAGATCAACGGCGCGCGCGAGAAGCTTGGCTGGACCGCCTCGCCGTTCGAGATCCCGGCCGCCATCCGCGCGCAATGGCGCGCCGCCGGCGAACGCGGCAGGCCGGCGCAGCTCGCCTGGCAGCAACGCCTCGCTGCGCTCGATCCGGCAAAGCGCGCCGAATTCACTCGCCGCATCGGCGGCGCGCTCAACGAAAATCTCGCCGCGGCGGTCGCCGAGGTAAAGCAAAAGCTCGCGCAAGCGCCTAAGGAAATTGCTACCCGCTTGGCGTCCGAATTCGCGCTCGAAGCGCTGACGGTGGCGCTGCCGGAAATGGTCGGCGGCTCGGCCGATCTCACCGGCTCCAACAATACGCGCACCAAAGCGATGAAAGCGATGAGTGCGGCCGATTATTCCGGCCGCTTCATCCATTACGGCGTGCGCGAGCACAGCATGGCGGCGGCGATGAACGGCATGGCGCTCCATGGCGGCATCATTCCGTATTCCGGCACGTTCCTGGTGTTCTCCGACTATTGCCGGCCGGCCATTCGGCTCGCCGCGCTCATGGGGGTGCGCGTCATTCATGTGATGACGCACGACTCAATCGGACTGGGTGAAGACGGACCGACGCATCAGCCGGTCGAGCAACTTGCGGCGTTGCGCGCGATCCCCAATCTGAAGGTGTTCCGCCCCGCCGACGTGGTTGAGACCATCGAGTGCTGGCAGCTGGCGCTTCAGAGCAAGAATGGACCGAGCGTGCTGGCGTTGACGCGGCAAAACGTGCCGCAGCTGCGTGTGGGCTTTGACCCGGAGAACCGTTGCGCGCCGGGTGCCTATGAACTAATCGCGGCCAACGGCGGCAAAGCGGACGTGTCGCTGTTCGCTTCCGGCTCCGAAGTCGCCATCGCGGTCGCGGCGCAAAAACTGCTCGCAGCGCAGGATGTGGCGGCGCGAGTCGTCTCGGTGCCGTGTTTTGAGCTTTTGTTCGCGGCGCCGGATGCCGAACGCGCGGCGATCATCGGCCACGCGAAGGTCAACGTCGGCGTCGAAGCCGGCATTCGCCAGGGCTGGGACGCCATCGTTGGCTCCAATGGAGCCTTCATCGGCATGTCCTCCTTTGGCGCCAGCGCCCCATATAAGGAGCTTTACCAACACTTCGGCATCACGCCGGAGACGGTGGCGGAAGCGGCGCGCAAGGGTCTAAAAAAGGTTTAGGGGGATCGGAATGTCGGTACGCGTAGCGATTAACGGATTTGGCCGTATCGGCCGCAACATCTTGCGCGCCGCCGTGGAGGCTGGCCGTAGCGACATCGAAATCCTCGCCATCAACGATCTGGCGCCGGTCGAGACCAACGCGCATCTTCTTCGCTTCGACTCGGTGCACGGCCGCTTCCCCGGCGAAGTCACGGTCAAGGGCGACACCATCAGCGTCGGCAACGGCGCCATCAAGGTCACCGCGGTGAAAGACCCGACGCAACTGCCGTGGAAGGAACTCGGCATCGACATCGCACTCGAATGCACCGGTATTTTCACATCAAAGGAGAAGGCGTCGGCGCATCTGACCGCCGGCGCCAAGCGCGTGCTGATTTCCGCGCCGGCCGAGGGCGTCGACCTCACCGTCGTTTACGGCGTCAATCACGACAAGCTCGCCAAGGCGCACACCGTCGTCTCCAACGCCTCATGCACGACCAATTGTCTGGCCCCGGTCGCCAAGGTGCTCAACGATGCGGTCGGCATCGACAAGGGCTTTATGACGACGATCCATTCCTACACCAACGATCAGCCGACCCTCGATCAGGTGCACAAGGACCTCTATCGGGGGCGCGCCGCCGCCATCAACATGATCCCGACCTCGACCGGCGCCGCCAAGGCCGTCGGCCTGGTGCTGCCGGAACTCGCCGGGCGGCTCGACGGCGTTTCCATCCGCGTGCCGACGCCGAATGTCTCGGTGATCGACTTCAAGTTTGTCGCCAAGCGCGCGACGACGAAGGACGAGATCAACGCCGCGGTAAAACGCGCCGCCGCCCAGGAGCTCAGGGGCATCCTCGGCTACACCGACGCGCCCAATGTCTCCTCTGACTTCAATCATGACCCGCACTCGTCGATCTTCCACATGGATCAGACCAAGGTGGTCGACGGCAACTTGGTGCGGGTGATGTCGTGGTACGACAATGAGTGGGGCTTCTCCAACCGCATGGTCGATACCGCGGTGGCGATGGGCAAGCTTTAGCCGAGCGGCGCATGCGTTTTCGCAGCCTCGATGACGCCGACGTGATGGGCAAACGGGTCTTGTTGCGCGTCGATCTCAACGTACCGATGCTCGACGGCAAGGTCTCCGACGCAACCCGGATCGAAGAAGCCGCCCAGACCATCACCGAGCTCGCCGACAAGGGTGGCAAAGTGATCCTGCTCTCGCACTTCGGCCGGCCGAAGGGACCGGATCCGAAATGCTCGCTGCGACCGGTCGCGGCCGAGGTTGAGCGGATCGTCAAGCGGCCAGTTTCTTTTGCTGAAGACTGCGTCGGACCGAAAGCAGCAGCGGCGATCTACGCCATGAAGCCCGGTGACATTCTCTGTCTGGAAAATACCCGCTTCCACCCCGAGGAAGAAAACAACGACACCAATTTCGCCAAACAGCTCGCGGCACTCGGCGACATTTTCGTCGATGACGCCTTCTCGGTGGCGCACCGCGCGCATGCCGCCAACGCCGCGATCGTCACCGTCTCCGGTCTGCCCGCTTATCCCGGTCGCGCCATGAAAGCGGAACTCAACGCGCTGGAGCGCGCCTTCGAGCAGCCGCAGCATCCGGTCGCGGCGATTGTCGGCGGCGCCAAGATTTCCACGAAGCTCGAATTGCTCGGCCATTTGCTGGCGAACGTCAACACGCTGATCATCGGCGGCGGCATGGCCAACACGTTTCTCGCCGCGCAGGGCAAGCCGATCGGCAAATCACTGGTCGAGCCCGATCTGATCGCGGCGGCGCGCGACATTTTGGCGAAGGCAAAAACGCTCGGCCGCGAGATCGTGCTGCCGGTCGATGTGGTGGTGGCAAAGGAATTCAAAGCGAACGCGCCGTCGCGCGTTGTGTCCGTGGACGACGTCGGCGCCGACGACATGATCCTCGACGTCGGCCCGCGCAGCATCGAGCATGTCGTCTCGGTCCTGGCGCGCACCAAAACTCTGGTCTGGAACGGCCCGTTCGGCGCCTTCGAACTCGAGCCGTTCGACAGCGGCACGGTGGAAGTCGCCGAAGCGGTGGCGGGGCTGACCGGGGACGGCCGGCTCGTAAGCTTCGCCGGCGGCGGCGATACGGTGGCGGCATTGAACCTGGCGGGGGTCACCGACCGCCTGACCCACGTGTCGACCGCGGGGGGCGCGTTTCTTGAATCGCTCGAGGGCCGAACCTTGCCGGGTGTACAAGTGTTGATGGTAACGTAGAGTCCAACGATGAGCGAACTGGGTACACAGATAGGAAAAGCCGCAGCGCTCGGCGCGCGGCGCGTCGAGGAGGGCGCGATGAATCTTGCGGAGCTCAACAGCGTGGCCGAGGCGATGGTCGCCCCCGGCCGCGGCATTCTGGCCGCCGACGAATCCAACAACACCATCAAAAAACGCTTCGACGCCATCGGGACCGAATCGACGCCGATCAGCCGCCGCGATTACCGCGAAATGTTGTTCCGCAGCACCGACGCGATGTCGAAGAACATTTCCGGCGTCATTCTTTATGACGAGACCATCCGGCAAAACGCCAAGGACGGCACGCCGCTGGTTAAGGTGATCACGCAGGCCGGCTCCATTCCCGGCATCAAGGTCGACAAGGGCACCAAGCCCCTGCCGTTCCATCCGGGCGAATTGATCACCGAGGGCCTCGACGGGCTTGCGGAGCGCCTCGCCGAATATCGCGGGCTCGGCGCCAAATTCGCCAAGTGGCGCGCGGTCATCGACATCGGCGCCAACATGCCGAGCTATGGCGCCATCCTGACCAACGCGCATGTGCTCGGACGCTACGCCGCCATTTGCCAGAGCGAGCAGATCGTTCCCATCGTCGAGCCGGAAGTACTCATGGACGGCGACCACGACATCGACCGCTGCGCGCTGATCACCGAGTGGGTGCTCAAGACCGTGTTCGAGCAGCTGTTCTATCAGCGCGTCGCGCTCGAAGGCATCGTGCTCAAGCCGAACATGGTGGTGCCGGGCAAGAAGTCGCAAAAGCGCGCCTCGGTCGCCGAGGTCGCGGAGAAGACCTTGCGCGTGCTCAAATCCTGCGTGCCGGCGTCGGTGCCGGGCATTGCGTTCCTTTCCGGCGGCCAGTCGGACGAGGAGGCGACCGCGCATCTCGACGCCATCAACAAACTGGGGCCCCTGCCCTGGCACGTTTCGTTCTCGTATGGGCGCGCGTTGCAGGCCGCCCCGCAAAAAGCCTGGTCGGGCAAGCCGGAAAACGTCGCCGCCGCGCAGCGCGTCTTCGGCCACCGCGCCCGCATGAACGGGCTCGCCACGCTCGGTCAGTGGAAGGCCGATCTCGAGCGGAAGGCGGCGTGAACACGGGCGGGGCGCAGCCTCGGCTTTATCTGATAACGCCGCAGCTCGGCGACCGGGCGGCATTCGTCCGCGAGCTCGAGGCCGTGCTGGAGACGACCGATATCGCCGCGCTTTTGCTGCGGCTCGAAGGCGGCGACGAGCGCACGCTGATCAACCGCATCAAGGCGGTGGCGGCCGTGGCGCAGCGCCGCGACATTGCGGTACTGCTCGACGGCCGCCCCGAGCTCGTGGTGCGCGCCGGCGCCGATGGCGCGCATCTGTCCGGCATCCAGGCGCTCCAGGCCGCATTGCCGCTCCTCAAACCGGATCGCATCGCCGGCGCCGGCGACTTGCGCAGCCGTCATGATGCCATGCTCGCCGGCGAAGCCTCGGCCGATTACGTGATGTTCGGCGAAGCCGATCGCCGCGGCAGCCGCCCCTCCTTCGAAGCGACTACGGAGCGGCTCACATGGTGGTCGGAGCTGTTCGTCCCGCCCTGCGTAGGGTATGCCGCGACGCTGGACGAAATCGCGCCGCTGGTGCAAGCGGGCGCGGATTTCGTCGCGCTCGGTGACTGGATATGGACGCAAACCGACAGGCCCGCTGTCGTGGTGGCAAAAGCCGCAAGCGCGCTCGCGGAGCCGGTCGCGCTGGCGGCGCCGTCCGCGTCGGATTGATGGGCAACACCGTCAACGCCGCGGTCAGGCCGAGCGCTTTGCTGCTGGCGGCTCTGCTCGTCGCGTTTTGGCCGCGGAGCGCCATCGCCGCCGAACCCGATCTCGCTTACGGCGCCTTCCAGCGCGGCTATTACGTCACCGCGTTTGCGTTTGCGACCAACCGCGTCACCGTCAAGAGCGACGTCAAGGCGATGACGCTCCTCGGCGAACTCTATGCCAGCGGTCTAGGCGTGCCGCAGGACGATGCGCGCGCCGCCGAGTGGTACAAGCTCGCCGCCGACCGCGGCGATCGCGAAGCGATGTTCGCGCTGGCGATGTTCCGCCTGCAGGGACGCGCCGGTCCGCGCGATCGCGAGGCTTCCGCCAAACTCCTCGCCGCCGCCGCCAAGCTTGGCCAGCCGCTCGCCGCTTACGACCTGGCGCTGCTCTATATCGAGGGCCAGTTGTTTCCGCAGGATTTCAGCCGCGCCGCGGAACTCCTGCGCACGGCTTCGCAAGCTGGCAACGCGGAAGCGCAATACGCGCTCGGCACCCTCTACAAGGAGGGACGCGGCGTGCCGAAGGACATGAAAGAGGCGGCACGGCTGTTTGCGCTCGCCTCGCTCGCCGACAATGCCGAAGCGCAAGTCGAGTACGGCATCGCGCTGTTCAATGGCGCCGGCGTCGCCAAGGACGAGCAAGCCGCCGCCGGCTGGTTTCGCAAGGCGGCTTTGCACGGCAATCCGATCGCGCAGGACCGGCTCGCGCGCGTGCTCGCCGATGGGCGCGGCGCACCGGCCAATCCGGTCGAGGCCACCAAGTGGCATCTCGTGTCCAAGGCGCGCGGTGAGACCGACCTGATGCTTGACGACTTCGTCGCCAAGCTCGATCCGGAAACCCGCACCGCCGGCGAGAAGGCAGCCAAGCCCTGGCTGGATGCGCTTAAGAAGCCGCCGACGTGAGACGCGACCTGTTCCCTCCCCTTGAACGAACTGCGCAGGGCGTCGTCCCGGTGACTTGCTGGCCGCGACCAAGTAGTGGATGTTCGATGCATGAAAGTGCGAGACATCCTCCGATTGATTGAACAAGAAGGCTGGTTCCTGGTCGCTACGCGAGGCTCGCATCGGCAATACAAGCACCCAACGAAGCTCGGCCGTGTTACAGTTACCGGCAAGCCGTCGGACGACATGGCGCCTGGCACACTCAACAGCGTGCTTAATGCAGGCCCAACTGAAGGGGCAGAAGTGATGCGCTACGCAGTGGTGATCGAAAAGGCTGCAGGCAATTATTCGGCCTACGTGCCGGATTTGCCGGGCTGCGTTGCGACCGCGGCAACGATCCCGGAGGTCGAAGCCGAAATCCGCGACGCAATTCGCTTCCATGTCGACGGCCTCAAGGCCGACGGCTTAACGGTCCCGGCGCCGACCAGCATCGCGGAATACGTCGAGGCCTAGCGAACATTTACGCCCCGCGCCGCTTGCCAGCGGCGCCGAACAGGCTTATGCGGCGCCATGGCCAAGGTTCGAGTCACATTCAAATTAAAGCGCGTCGCCGAGGGCGACTGGCAGATCGAAGCTCATTATCCCGGCGCCGAATTGCGCATCATCAAGGGATTCAAGACCAAAGATGAGGTCGATGAGTGGCTCAACGGCACGCGCCGGATCGACTGGCTGCGCTCGCAGGGCTACGCCAAATAGGCGCGCGTATTAGCCGCGGTTGCCCCAGGTCCGTTGCAGCACGCGCAACCAGTTGCGCAAACACACCTTCTCGATCAGCGGTTTGCTAAAGCCGCGCTTGCGCATCACCGCCACCAGAATTTGCAAGTTCGCGGCATTGCCGAGTTCGGCCGGGATCATGGCGCCGTCGAAATCGGAGCCAATGCCGACGCTGTCCTCGCCGGCATGTTCGAGCATGTGCTCGATATGCTGGACAATCAGCTCAACCGGCGTGTCCCGGTCGTGACGGCCGTCCGGACGCAGGAAGCTCGTGGCGAAATTGACGCCAACGAGGCCGCCGGATTTGCCGATCGCCGCCAATTGCCGGTCGGTCAGGTTGCGCGAATGCGGGCTGATGGCGTGCGCGTTGGAGTGTGAGGCAACCAGCGGCGCATCGGAAATTTCGGCAACGTCCCAGAAGCCGCGCTCGTTCAGATGCGACAGGTCGACCAGAATCCGCAAATCGTTGCAGGCGCCGATCAGCGCCTTGCCGAGGTCGGTCAGACCGGGGCCGGTGTCGGGCGAGGACGGGCAGCGAAACGGCACGCCGTGGCCGAACGCATTCGGCCGGCTCCACACCGGGCCGAGCGAGCGCAGCCCCGCCGCGGCGAGCACGTCAAGGAGTTCGAACTTCGCGTCGATCGCTTCGGCGCCTTCGATATGCAGCACGGCGGCCAGCGCGCCATCGGCGAGGCAGCGTTCGATATCGGACGCGGTGCGGCAGACGCGAACGCGCCCTTCCGACTCCCGCTCGATCCGGAAAAGCAGCGACGCCATGGCAAACGTGACGCGCTGCGCCTCCGCCATATCGACCGCGGGCGGCGCCGGATCGTTGCCGACGACGCTGGCGACGACGACGCCGGTGTCTTGAGCAGTGTCTGGCGCGGACGTGTTCTGAGAAGGCGTTTGGCCGCCGCCATCTTTGTGTTTGGGCGAAGGCACGAAGATCGCGAACAGGCCGCCAGCAAATCCGCCCGCGCGCGCCTTGGGCAGATCCAGATGGCCCTTTTCGGCGCCTTTAAGGAACGCCGCGACCGCGTCGTCCCCGCCGCGCATGTGCAGCCGCAGCAGCACGTCGTTGTGGCCGTCAAAGATCGGAACGGGCTTGGGTAGGGGCACGAAGGTCCTTTGTTCTTTACCGAGCAGCCGTAGGGTGGGCTAAGGCGCGAAGCGCGGAGCGCGGAGCCCACGTGTTTGTTTCATAAAGCCAATCCTGGTGGGCTTCGCTGCGCTCAGTCCACCCTATAGTAGCTGCCTAGCATCACTTCAGCTTGGCGAATCCAATATGAGCGCAAAACTGCTCGACCGCCGCTGCCACGGCCCGCTCGGAAACGCGTCCAACTGACTTTACAACGAGACTGGAATTGAGCTTGACGATACGGTCGGTGCGAATCCAGCTCGGCGCCGGCAACGCGCCGCGCACCAAATCGGCCGCCGTGAGCGGCACTCCGTGCTCGGTCTGCGGACGTGACGGGAATCGCGATGAAATCGCCGTAACGGTCCGGCTCGGTCAGCGCTAGCACGGGTCGCCGCTTGGTCGCCGACAAATCGGAGAAGGGGAACGGTACGAGCAGCAGGTCGCCCCGCTCAAGCATCGTCCCAGACTTTGTCCTCGGCGTTGTCCCACACCGGGGCAAGCGACGCCGCCTGCGCGCTCATCAGGTCGCGCCAATCGGCGCGCTCGCCGCGCTCGCGAATAAAGCCCACGAAATCGAGCACCTCGCGCGCGGCCTGGTCGGGGAGCTTTTTGACTTGTTCGAATATCAATTCCGCAATCGTCATATCGTCCTCCGGACGATTTGCATTATGCGCCGACGTTATTCTCAGGCATCGCTCCTCGGGACCGCGCTTGAGCCTAACGTTGTCACGGACCTATATAGTGACATTTCCGTTTCGGATACATCCGCGAAAATCTCCATGCCGTGAAGGACTCAGTTTAGTAGCCTGGATGAGCGAAGCGATATCCGGGGCCTGCCCCCACCATAACCCGCATGTCGCTATCGCTCATGCGGGCTACTTCAATCACGCCACCGCGAGGCACCCTTCGGTGACAGTGCACCTAATTTCTGCAAGCGCCCCGCTCAGCCGTCGCCACCGCCGGTTCAGGGTGAGCGCTTTTGCTCAGATGCCGCATCTGCGCGCCACTAGGTTCGTGCGGATCAATTTCCGGAAAAGGTAGATCACATGAGGACGACCTTCGCGCTTTTTGCAGTTCTCATTAGCCTGGGCATTGCGTCCTCAGTCGTGCCGGCGCGGGCCGATGCGGATGACGCCACCTGGATCAAGAAATGCGTCAACGACAACAAGAGGGAAGGCGCGACCCCGGAAGTGGTGGCCGCGTATTGCTCGTGCATGAACGGCAAGATGTCGTCGGACGAAACCCTTTCGATCACCGCCTGGGAAAAGTCGCATCCCGCCGAAATGGCCGCCTGCGATAAGGAATCCGGCTGGAAGTAGACCTGAGGCATCAACAGCAAGTGTAGCCCGGATGAGCCAACGGGTCCGGCCCGAAGTGGCCGGCTCGATGACAGGCTCAGCGATATCCGGGGCTAGATACTCAACGGCTACCCCCGCACGTTGCTATCGCTCATGCGGGCTACTTGCTTTCCGAAACTCGGCATGGATACGCGGGTCAAGCCCGCATATGACGGCTGAAAATGTTGTCACTGTGACAGGGACGTAGCCTTGACATTCGTCCCCATTTCGGTTACATGCACCCTATCTCGCTCGTAAAGGACGCCAGCCGGCGGCACCGGCTGGTGGAGCGAAACGGTTCCCGCGGGGGGAGGCTCGTCACCCGTGCTCCCGGGCGGCTCCGGCGATACTACGCCCGGCCGGCATGATGACCGGTCTGCGGGGCAACCCGCTGGACTGGGACAGGCGGGGACGGGTAACGCCCGTCCGGCTTTTTAGCCGCGTGTGATCCTTTGCGAAAAGGATCGCACGGCCGGCCAAGTCCCAGGAAGTGCCTAGCTGGAGCTGAGCTGCGGCGTTCGTTCGCTGCAGCAAGCGCCGTGGTGGAACGCCGACAGGCGAGCGCACTGCGATTCAGTGCGCGCCGCGCGCCGTATGCGTGCGGACGGTGGATACGCGTCTGTCGGCGTTCCGCTTCCTTTTGTTATTTGTAGCCCGGATAAGCGAAGCGCCATCCGGGAAACGGCTTTCAAGCTCGTTGTTTGTCCCCGGATTTCGCTTCTGCTCATCCGGGCTACTGGAAATGTCGTAGTGGTTGGCAAAGCTCGGGCGCAAAAAATGCGCCGCGAGAATCAGAGGTGCTGCGCGCATTTCACCCTCCCCTGGAGGGGGAGGGTCGGCGCGACGCGTTAGCGGCGCGACGGGATGGGGTGGGCAGCGCTCAGGAGAATTCACCCCCTCCCGCCGCGCTGCGCGCGGCAACCTCCCCCCTCCAGGGGGAGGTGAAAGCGAAAGGACGAGCACGCGTTTTACCTTGCACCTCTCCCCGCGCGCGGGGAGAGGGAGAACGCAGCGGGCTTGCGCGGGCCCCCCACTAAAGGTACGCGAGGCGCCCATGCAGCATTCCGCCATCCTCAATGTGATGATCAAGGCCGCCTATCGCGCCGGGCGCAGCCTCAAGCGCGATCTCGGCGAAGTCGAGAACTTGCAGGTCTCGCTGAAGGGGCCGCGCAATTTCGTCACCGCCGCCGACCGCCGCGCCGAGGAGATCGTGTACCAGGATCTCACCAAAGCGCGGCCGGACTACGGTTTCCTCGGCGAGGAAGGCGGAGCGCGCCCGGGCGCCGACAAAAGCCATCGCTGGATCGTCGATCCGCTCGACGGTACCACCAACTTCCTGCACGGCATTCCGCAATTCGCGGTGTCGATCGCGCTGGAGC
>CAYWNY010000071.1:0-18464 GCA_964459765.1 uncultured Hyphomicrobiales bacterium
TGCGCGCCTTGACCACGTCATCGAGCGTGCCGCGCTCGTGCGCGGCGTAGCCCTTTACCGTTTCGACCAGGTTGGGAACGAGATCGTGCCGCTGGCGCAACTGCACGTCGACGTCGGCAAAGGCCTGGTTGACCCGCTGCCGCATCGACACGAGCCCGTTGTAGATCGCGATCACCCACAGGACCACGACTACGATGACGGCCAACACGATCAGGGTCGAAGTGCTCATCCGCAAAATCCTCCAGCGCGCCAATCAACGCTCGGCGCCTTAGATAGGCAGTGTCGCCGCCGACGTTAAGGTTAGCCAGCGATGAAGATCGCGCAAGTGCCGCCTGTAGGTTAGGAAATGGTTAGGCAAGCAAGGATGCGCGTCATGTCAAACAGACATCTCGGCTATCTCTCTCCCGAGGAACCGGAAGGCGAAGGCCTCCTCGAGGAAAGCCGCAACTTCGTTCACCGGCGCGAACTGGCCCTGGCCAACGCCGACGATTCCGGTCTGCTTTCCGCCGCCGACCGCGATCAGCTGCAGCGGGAAGTCGCCGCGATCGAACGGGCGTCGGCTGCGTTGCGTCGGGCGGAACCGGAACTGGAAACCTGGACCGACACGCCGGTGACCGCGGCGCATCAGCCGCGGCCGGTGTGGCTCTTGATCGGCGTTTTGTGGCTCTCGACCGCGCTGGTGACCATCGGCGCGGTATTCGCGATCTCCGCGCTGGTCGGCTGATCCGGCTGCAACCGTTTTAAGTTTTGCGTCATGCCCGGCTTCGCGCCGGGCATTTTGCGTTTTGACGAAGGGTTGCGAAGGACGAACCGGCTAATAGGCGTTCTGATAGGCGGTGCGCGACAGCGCCGTGCGCACCAGAATTTTCAGGTCGAGCCACAGCGACCAGTTGTCGATGTAGAACAGGTCGTATTCGACGCGCTTGCGCATCTTGTCGTCGGTGTCGGTCTCGCCGCGGTAGCCGTGGATCTGCGCCCAGCCGGTGATGCCCGGTTTGACGTTGTGGCGGCGGGCATACGACGAAATGCGCAGCTCGAATTCGCGATCGTGCGACAAGGCGTGCGGCCGCGGCCCGACCAGAGACATATCGCCGGTAAGGACGTTAAAGAGCTGCGGGATCTCGTCGATGTTCGAGCGCCGCAGCCAACGCCCGATCCTGGTCAAGCGCGGATCGTCGGCGCGGGCCTGGCGAATCACGCCGCCATCGTCGAGCGTGCGCATGGTGCGGAACTTGATGATGCGGAACGGCTGCTGGTTGAAACCGAAGCGGCGTTGTACGAAAAAGATCGGCCCCCGGCTGTCGAGCTTGATGAGGACTGCAACCAACAACAACAGCGGTGTCGCAACGATCAGCGCGGCCGCGGCAAAGACTAGATCGAACAAGCGCTTTTGCACCACTTCGCGCCGCGTCAGCGGCCGGCGCGTGAGCTGCAGGCTGGCGACCGGGCCAAGCGTCGAAAGTTTGGCTTCCTCGAATTTGTGCAGCACTTGCTCGGGGCCGAGATGAATTTCGACCGGCAGCGTCGAAAAAGTCTCGGCGCAGCGGTCGATGGTTTCGGTCGCCGACCAGGGAATGAGGACGAAGATCGCGTCCGGGGCGAGGCTGCGCACGCTGGCGACCGCCTCGGCGAGATCGCGATCGAGAATGGCGCGGCGCACATCGGCCGACGCCGTCGCCACCACCGGCGTCAGGAAGCGGCAGCCGACGATATTGATGACGAGCGACCACGGCGCGTAGCGGTTGACGAACGCGCCGACATTGGTGCCGGTGCCGATCAGGAAAATGCGCTGCGCCGACAACAGTCCCGCGGCACGCGCCAACGCCGTCACCCGCACGATGAGGTAGCGCGTTACGATCAGCGCGGCGAGCGTGGAGGCGTAGAACAATACGATCCAGCCGCGCGAATATTCGGCGCTGATCTGCGTCAGAAAGCCCAGCATCAACAGGCAAATCAGCGTCACATTCCACAACTGGATGGTGCGCCGGGCGTGCGGTTTGAAGGTGAAGAAGTTCGGCAACCGGTATTCGCGGCGGAACAGGTTGGAGATGGTGAAGATGCTCGCGGCCAAAAGCCCGATCTGAACGAACGAGGGTATGTCGCCGACATAGCCGCGGGCCACCAGGTGATAACCGACCCCGGTAATGCAGGACATCACGACGATCACGGCGACATCGGCGAGAAAGATCGCGCCGGAAAAGGTGCCGCGCGACAGCACCGCCCAAGCGCGCAAAACGCGGCTGGTTTGTTGCCGTGACGCCAGTGTGTAGTTTTGGTGCGTGTTCATCGACGCCAACGGGCGATCGCTGCCCCGAATTGGAACAGCGCAGCGGCCCTAGCCGGGCAGTCGCCAAAAGCATGCCACGGCGCGGTCGGCCTCGGTGCGCCGGTTGCCGGCGCCGCGAAGAAACGCGTTAATATTAAAAGCTAACGTTGGGCTAGTCGGTCAGTTTGCGCAGCATGGGCACGCGGTCGAGCGCGGCCAGTTTGAGAATGATGGGGCCAAACAAGCCGGCCGCCATCAGCGCGGGACAGAAGATCAGAAAGTTCCTGCCGTCCCACGACGACAAGCCAGCCAGCAGAACGCCTTTCGCCAGGCCGATAAACAGCGTGTTGAACAGGTAGATCGCGAAAGGCATTTGCCCGAGCCACAACAGGGTTTTCGAGCCGTTGAGAATATTCGACCGAACCAGGCCGTGAAGCGCGGGCAGAGCGAAAAAGCCGCCGCATGCGGCGGCGACCTCGCTGTACTTATCCAACAGGACAAGGGCGAGGCTTGCCGCGAACAATGCGCAGAAAATCGGGTAGGTGCGATCGATGAGCGCCGACATCGCGGGAAAGTTCTGTCCGACTAAGATGCCGGCGACGAAGAACCCGTAGAAAAACGTTATCCGGTCAAGGTAGACCAGCGGCGGTCCGTCGACGAAATACAGCCCGATGGAAAACAACAGAACGGGCCACAACAGATTGCGCGTCAGGCGCAGCGCCACCGGCGTCAGCGCGCAATAGCAGAACAACACGAAGATGAACCAAATCGACGTGGCCGGGCTGCGGTCGGTGTTCCAGACCAGCGCCTTAAGCCCGCCCAAGAGGCTTTCCGGATTATTGTCGACGAACAGAAAGTGGCTTGCGACCATTTTGCCGATCAGGACCGCGAGGCCGATTGCTACGAATGGAATAAGCAGCCGTTCAGCCCGCTTGGCCAGATAGCCGCCGAACCCGGCTTGCGCCTGCGTGGCGTTGCCCCCGTAGCCGAAAACGACGCCGGACAGATACATGAAGAAGGGCATGTGGAACACGTAAATCGCGCCCTGGAGCTTCATGTACCAGTCGTTGCCGAGCGGCGGCTGCCGCGCGACAATGTGACCGAAGACCACCAGCAGGATCGCAAGTCCCTTTGCGCGATCGATGTCGAGGAGACGATGGCGTTCCGCGCGCGCTACGTTCTCACTCGGCCGGCGGATCTCTCCGACGTCCGGGCGAAAATAACTGACGTCAACGCCCTGATGCTCCGACATGCTGCAGAAATTCCCGAAGGCGGCTGCCGATTTGCGCAGCGCAGTCTGATGTTCCGGGGTTTCAATCAAGCATATGTTCATCAAACAATATGATTTTGCCTGACGACTGGTTAACCCGTTCGCCGATCGATGCCGCCCCGCCTCGGCTGCCACGGCGACGTTTCGCGCATCGCGAGATGCCGGGCGACGGATCGGGTCCGGCGCGGGCTTATGCCACAACCATGCGGCCCGCGGGCGCGGCCCATGCGCGAACGGCAGTTGCGGCGAAGCGTCGTGTTAAGCTTAATGCGCCGGCGCCGCGGTGATGGCGCCGGGGGGGGAAGGATCATGCAGGGCAAAGTCGCGCTCGAAGAACACATCGGCATCGAAGAAACCTCAAGCAATTTCGGCACGCCCTTTCCCGATCAAGTTTGGAAGGAGCTCAAAGGCCGCCTGCTCGACATCCATGGGCGCCGGCTCGCGCTGATGGACGAATACGGCATCGAGGTGATGATCCTGTCGCTCAACGCGCCGGCGATTCAGGGTATTCCCGATATCGCACAAGCCGAGAAAGTCGCGCGCAAGGCCAACGATTATCTCGCCGAACAGGTACGCAAGCGGCCAGACCGCTTCCAGGCGCTCGCGGCGCTGCCGATGCAGGATCCGGAGCGCGCGGCGCGCGAGCTTGAGCGCTCCGTCAAGGAACTCGGCCTTCGCGGCGCCCTGGTAAACGGCTTCTCCGAGGTCGGCGCCGCCGCCCTCTATTACGACCTGCCGCAATACCGGCCGTTCTGGGCGACGGTCGAGCAGCTCGGCGTGCCGTTCTACCTGCATCCGCGCAATCCGCTGCCGCGCGACGCCAAAATCTACGAGGGCCATCCGTGGCTCCTTGGCCCGATTTGGGCGTTCGGCCAAGAAACCGCCGTGCATGCGCTTCGCTTGATGGGCTCGGGCCTGTTCGACGCGCATCCGCGGCTGCAGATCGTTCTCGGCCATCTCGGCGAGAACCTCCCTTACGCCATGTGGCGCGTCGATCACGCTAATGCCTGGGTCGAATCGCGCAGCAACTATGCCGCCAAAAAACCGATGGCCGACTACTTCAGCGCCAATTTCAACATTACGACCTCGGGCAACTTCAACACGCCGGCGTTATTGGCGGCGATGGAGGTGCTCGGCGCCGACCGCATCATGTTCTCGGTCGACTGGCCGTTCGAGAACGTCGATCACGCCGCCAATTGGTTCGACGCCTGCCCGATCAGCGAGAACGACCGGCTCAAGATCGGCCGCACCAATGCGTTGCGGCTGTTCAAATTGGCCAAGGGCTAAACGACGTTCAACGGAGCCGAGTCAGGCTCTAGCTCGCTTCGCGCAGCTTGACCGCGCCTTCGAGGTCGACCGAGACGAGCTGCGACACGCCGCGCTCGGCCATGGTGACGCCGTAGAGCCGATTCATCCGCGCCATGGTGATCGGGTTGTGCGTGATGATGACGAAGCGGGTGTCGGTCGAACGCGTCATCTCGTCGAGCAGATCGCAGAAGCGCTCGACGTTATAGTCGTCGAGCGGCGCATCGACTTCGTCGAGCACGCAGATCGGCGCCGGGTTGGTGAGAAACACGGCGAAGATCAAAGCCAGCGCCGTGAGCGCCTGTTCGCCGCCCGATAACAAGGACAGCGTCACCGGCTTCTTGCCAGGCGGCTTGGCCATGATTTCGAGGCCGGCTTCGAGCGGATCCTCGGCTTCGATCAGTTGGAGTTCGGCGTTGCCGCCGCCGAACAGCTCGGCGAACAGCTTCTGGAAGTTGGTGTTGACGGTTTCGAATGACGCGAGCAGGCGCTCGCGGGCTTCGTGATTGAGGCTGTGGATGCCTTGGCGCAGGCGCTTGATCGCCTCAACGAGATCGTCGCGCTCGGCGGTGAGCTTGCCGTGCTGCGCCTCGACCTCGTTGAGTTCCTGCTCGGCAAGCAGATTGACCGAGCCAAGCCGCTCGCGCTCGCGACGGATGCGGTCGAGCTTGCCCTCGACTTCGATGATGTCCGGCAGGGTCTCGTCGGCCTTGAGCTCGGCGATCTCGGCGGCGCCTTGCGGCTCGACGTCGAGCAGATCGCGGATTTCGTGCTCGACATCGGCGAGCCGGCGTTTGGCGCCGTCGCAGCGTTCTTCGGCGCGCGCGGCTTCGGCGCGCGCCTCGCCGATGGCTTCGAGCGCTGCGCGCGCGGCCTTGTCGGCCGCGGCGAGCGTCGTCTCCGCTTCCGCCAGCCGGTCGGCGGCGGCGCGGCGCGCCGCCGTCGCGGTCTCGATCTCACCGATCAGCTTTTGCCGCTGCTCAGCGAACTTTTGCGGCGCGTGTTCGAGTACGCCGCGCTCGCGTTTGGTCTCTTCGCTGCGTTGGCCGATGGTGGCGATCTGCGCCCCAGCGCTGTCCTTGCGTTCATTCCAGGCGGCGCGTTCGCCGGCGATCACCTGCAGGCGGCGGTCGGCCATCTCGGCCTCGCGCGCAATCGCCTGCGCTTCGACCCGCACTTCCGCGAGCGCGGCGCGGTCTTTGGCGACAGTGTCGTTGACTTCTGCGAGTTTCGCCTCGAGATCGGCCGCCACCGGCAGGGCGGCCAGCGCGGCTTGCGCGTGCTTGGCGGCCGCGACGCTCTCGTCGCGCGCGGTGTCGGTGCGTTGTTTCGCTTCCTTGAGCGCGGAGACGCGCGCCGCATTGCGGCTGATCTCGCGCTCCGCCGCGGCGTGATCTTCGCGCGCCGCGTCGGTTGAGTGTTGAGCTTCGCGCCAGCGCGCACGTGCGGCCGCCTCCGCCGCCGACGCCGCGGTCACCGCCGCTTCTGCCGCCGCGACGATGCGCAGCTGCGCTTCGACTTCGTTGCGCGCGGCGGCGAGTTCGCCTTCGATCGCCTGCAGCCGGCCGCGTTCGGCGAGCCGGCGCGCCGCTCCGGTCGGCGCGTGCGCGGCCGCGGCGAAGCCGTCCCAGCGCCAGAAATCGCCCTCGCGCGTTACCAGGCGCTGGCCGGGCTTGAGCGTCGCCGCAAGGCCGCGGCCTTCCGCGCGTTCGACGACGCCGATCTGGGCAAGCCGGCGAGCGAGTTCGGGCGGCGCTTTCACAAAGCGCGACAGCGGTTCGGCGCCCGGCGGCAGACCTGGGTCGGCCGGATCGGGCGTAGTGCCAGCCCAATGCATCGGCGCCGATTGGTCGACCGGCGCATCGAGATCGTCGCCGAGCGCGGCGCCAAGCGCCTTCTCGTAACCCTCGGTGACACCGAGCGCATCCATCACCGGCGGCCATAGATTTTTGCTCTCGACCGCGAGCAATTTGCCGATGGTCTTCGCTTCGGTTTCAAGCCGCTGCACGCGCCGTTCGGCGGCGGCGAGCGGCGCACGCGCCGCGTCGATATCTTCGCGCGCCTTGGTGTGCGCGATTTCGGCGGCGCGCGCCGCGGTTTCCGCCTCTGTCAACGCAACCTGCGCGCCTGCCAGCACGGCGGCGAGCGCGGCAAGATCGGGCTCGCCGCTCCCCGTCGCCGCCAGGCCGGTTTCCATATTGTCGAGTTCCGCCGTCAATCGTTCGGTGCGCTGCGCGTGTTCGGCGAGCGCGGCCTGGAGCTGATTGCGGCGTGCCGTCAAATCGGCCAGCGCACCGGTGAGCTCGCCAAATGCCTTTTCCGATCGCGCCAGCGCGGCTTCGGCGGATGCAAGACGTCCGTTAACGCCCGAGAGCTGCGTCGCGTTCGCTTGTGCCTCGGCCCTGAGCCTCTGCTCTTCGGCGTCGAGCCGGCCGAGCGCGTCGGCGGCGTCGGCGGCAAGCTTATGCTCGCGTTCAAGATCGGCCGCCAATTGTTCGAGCCGGCGGTCGAGTTCGCTGATCCGTTCCTTGGCGCGGGCTTCCTCGCGATCAAGCGCATCGCGTGCGGCCATGAGCCGCTGCAGCGCGGCCGCCGCCATTGCTTCCGCCTCACGCAACGACGGCAGTCCCGACGCCAATTGAGTCTGCCGCGTCGCGGCGACGGTGTGCTCGCTGGTGCGTGCCGCGACGACGCGGACGGCCTCGTCTTTGCTGTGTTCGGCTTCGGCTAGCTCGGTGCGCGCCGACGTCAAGCGCAAATGCAACAATAGCGCTTCGGTCCGGCGCACCTGGCTGGAAATATTGCGATAACGCACCGCTTGCCGCGCCTGCGTCTTGAGCGAGGCAATCTGGGCGGCCAATTGGCCGATGACGTCTTCGACCCGCGTCAGATTGTGCTCCGCGGCTTTGAGCCGCAGCTCCGCCTCGTGGCGGCGGGCATGCAGTCCGGAAATGCCGGCGGCTTCCTCCAGCAGGCGGCGGCGCTGGTCGGGACGCGCCTGAATGATTTCGCCGATGCGGCCCTGGTGCACCAGCGCCGGCGAGCGCGAGCCGGTCGAGGCGTCGGCGAACAACACCGTGACGTCGCGGGCGCGGACCTCGCGGCCGTTGACGCGGAACAGCGAACCCTGCTCGCGGGTGATGCGGCGCGCGACTTCCAATGTGTCAGTTTCGTTGAATGCCGCGGGCGCCTTGCGGTCGGTGTTTTCGACCAGCACGCTGACTTCCGCGTGATTGCGCGCCGGCCGCTCGGTGTTGCCGGAGAAGATAACGTCGTCCATCTCCGAGGCGCGCATGGCCTTATAGGAGTGCTCGCCCATCACCCAGCGCACGGCTTCCACCAGATTGGATTTGCCGCAGCCGTTCGGACCGACCACGCCGGTCAGTCCGGGCTCGATCTCAAAGTCAGTCGGTTCGACAAAGGACTTAAAGCCGATAAGGCGCAGCCGCGTGAGCTTCATTCGCTTTTTATGTCCGTTTCTACCGCTGCGACCACAGGAGGAATCGCTAATGCCTCAAGCCCTTAGGTCCCGGGGACTTGAGTCGTCGGAGGCCGCATCGGCGCGGAGAATGAATCGTCGCGCCCGGGAGCGCAACAGCGCTGCCGCGTTATCCAGATTTTCCGTCATTAGGGCTTATGGCCGGACTGGACCCCACGGGCAGGCGCGAAGCGAAAAACCCTTATCCTTCCTTGAGATAGGGGTCGATTTCCTTGGCAAGGGCCTCGATCGATTGGTCGCCGGAAAGCCGCTTGCCGTTGATGAAAAAGGTCGGCGTCGAGTTGACGCCGAGCTTTGCGGCGGCATGGTCGCGCACCTCAACGAGCTCATCGAGCACCTTTTGATTCGACAGGCACTCATTGAAAGTTTGCTCGGTGAAGCCGAATTGCTTGGCGATATTGCGCAGCGGCTCGATCGCATTTTCCACCATCCATACGCGTTGCGTAGCATAGAGGGTTTCCACGATCGGCAGGAACTTGTCCTTGCCGGCGCAGCGCGCGAGCATGAAGGCTCCGGCGTCCAGCTGGTTGAGCGGAAATTCGCGATAGATGTAACGCACCTTGCCGGTGTCGATGTAGCGCTTCTGCAGCTCGGGAAATGTCGTCGTCGCAAAGTGCGCGCAATGCGGGCAGGTCGTGGACGCATACTCAATGATGGTGACCGGAGCCTTCTCGGAACCAAGGACGACATCACCGCCCGGGCCGGCCTTGGCCAAGTCCGCCGGGTCGGTTTCAGTGGATTGCGCTTGCGCCGGCCACACCAGCCGTGCGCCGATAATGCCGGCGCCGGCGAAGGCGAAGCCGGCCATGAGGGTGTGGCGACGGGTAAGCGTCAAAGGTCCGACTCCTGATTGGACTTGCGACATTTGGAAGCCTTAGTTTCCAAGCCTTAGTTTCCAAGCCTTCGTTGCTCCCGGAATGTGGCAGCAGCGCGCCGTTTCGCCAAGGGCTGTTCACAGGGGGCTGCGGAGAGGGCGGGCAAGGTCCTATTTGCCGCGCATCAGCCGCGCTTGACGGCCGCGCCGAGCCGCGCCAGCGCTTGTTTCAATTCCTCGTCCGCGATCTCTGGCAATCCGGCCGCAATGCGCGCCGCGGCGACCGCACCGGCGGCCGGCGTGGTTGGCGGCAACGCGCGGCGCAAAGGCGCTTGGCGCAAAGCAATGCGGGCGACGGCGCGCCAGCCGAGGAAGCGGTTGACGCGTTCGCAAATCACGTTGACGAGATGCTGGATTTCGATGGCCGCCGGGCCTTCGACGCGCAGAACCAGCGTCCCGGGCGGTCGCTCGCCGGCGCCCTCCGCCCGCGGCCATTGGATTTTGACCGGCTCGCAATGCGCGGCAATTTCTTCGCCGACAATCGCCGGCCACCGGGTGACCAATTCGGCCGAGCCGAATCCCTGGCGGGTGAACGTTTCACCGACGACCTTGCCAAGCAGGTCGCGCAGCGGTTTGGCAAAGGCGCGGGAGGGCTTGTCCATGGTGGGGTGCTCTGTCATTCCCTCGGCCATGAGCGTAGCAGCCAAGGCCCGCAGCAAAAAGTCTCATCCGTCCGTGGCGGGAAAGACCAAGGACAGAGCTCCGCAAGCTGCCGCTTTGCTCGCCTGGTATGACCGGCATCGGCGCAAGCTGCCTTGGCGGGCGGTCAAGGGCGAAGCTGCCGAGCCTTATCGCGTCTGGCTGTCCGAGATCATGCTGCAGCAGACGACGGTGCGGGCGGTCGCGCCGTATTACGAACGTTTTCTACAGCGGTTCGGCGACGTGGAAACGCTTGCCGCCGCGCCGCTCGATGATGTTCTCAAAGCCTGGGCCGGCCTTGGCTATTATGCGCGCGCCCGCAATCTGCATGCCTGCGCGCGCGTTGTCGTCGAGCGGCACGGCGGCAAGTTTCCTACCGCCGAAGTGGAGTTGCGCGCGCTGCCGGGGATCGGCGATTACACCGCCGCGGCGATCGCCGCGATTGCGTTCGATCGGCCGGCTAGTCCCGTCGACGGCAATGTCGAGCGCGTCGTGGCGCGGCTATTTGCCGTCGAGGAGCCGCTGCCGGCGGCAAAGCCGCGACTGCGGCAACTTGCGCGCTCGTTGACTCCACCGATGCGCCCCGGCGATTTCGCGCAAGCGATGATGGACCTCGGCGCCACGATCTGCACGCCAAAGCGGCCCGCGTGCGCGCTGTGTCCGTGGAACGACGGCTGCATGGCTTTCCGGCGCGGCGACGCCGAGACGTTTCCGCGCCGGACGCCGAAGCGCGACGGCGCGCTGCGCCGCGGCGCCGCCTTTGTCGCGCAGCGAGCGGACAGATACTTGCTCGTGCGCACGCGTCCGCCAAAGGGCCTGCTCGGCGGCATGACGGAAGTCCCCACGACCGAGTGGGTTGCGAAATTCGAAGAAGGCGACACGCTCGCTCACGCGCCGCGCTTTACCGCTCGGCCCCGCGTCTCATGGCGCCGCTTGCACGGCCTCGTGCGGCATGTCTTCACGCATTTTCCGCTTGAGCTTGCGGTCTATGCCGCCGAGTTGCCGGCACGGACACCCGCGCCGCCGAATATGCGCTGGGTGGCGATTGCGGAGCTTGGCGGACAGGCGTTCCCAAGCCTCATGCGCAAGGTGGTCGCGCACGCGCTCGGCGATATCGCATTGTCCCCGCCGCGCCGCAACGCTGGTCCGGCGAGGCGCAAGGAGGTTTGAAGGAGGCTTGATGAAAACGCTGCTGCCACTTGCCGAACAGATCGCGCGGCAATTGATCGAGCGGCGCGAGACGATAGTCGTTGCCGAATCCTCGACCGGCGGCCTCATCGCCGCGGCGCTGCTGGCGGTGCCGGGCGCCTCCGCCTACTTTCTCGGCGGCGCCGTGATCTACACGAAATCCTCGCGCATGGCGCTACTTGGGATCGGCGACGCCGAGATGGCCCGCTTGCGGTCGGCAACGCAGCCGTATGCGCTACTCGTCGCGCGACGGATGCGCGAACGGCACGGCGCGACCTGGGGTCTCGGCGAGACCGGCGCCACCGGTCCGAGCGGCAACCGTTACGGCGACCCGCCGGGTCACAGCTGCATCGCGGTCGTCGGTCCGGCCGAACGCGCGATCACGCTGAGCACCGGCAGCGCCGAGCGGCTTGTGAACATGGAGACCTTCGCCAAAAGCGCGCTCGAACTGCTCGTGGAAGTCATACCCGAGACGTAGCCAAGGTTTTATTGGTCGGTTCCCATCGCCGCGCGCACCTGGGCGCGCAGTGCGTCGATGATGGTCAACCCCTTCGCCGTCTCCACATGCCAGAAGGTCCAGCCGTTGCAGGCCTCGAGGCCTTGCGCCAGCGCGCCGATGCGATGGATCGAGCCTACGGCTTCGCCGAGCGCGATGGCGCCGTCGGCGCGCACCAGCGCGCGATGACGCTTCTTGGCATCGACGAGGTTGGCGCCCGGCGTCACCAGCCCGCGCTCGACCAGCGCCGAAAACGGCACCCGCGGCGCCTCGCGCGCGGTCACGAATGTTGCCAGCGACGCCTCGGACAGGGGCTCGACGGCGGCGATGCGGTGTTCAGCGGCCGCGGCGTAATCGACCTGCCGTTCGATGCCGAGAAAACGCCGGCGCAGCCGCTGCGCCACCGCCCCGGTCGTGCCGGTGCCACAGAATGGATCGAGCACCAGGTCGCCCGGCCGCGACGCCGCCAGCATGACCCGCGCCAGCAGCGCCTCCGGCTTTTGCGTCGGATGCAGTTTCTTGCCGTCACCGCCCTTGAGCCGCTCTTCCCCGGTGCAGAGCGGAAACAGCCAGTCCGAGCGCATCTGCACGTCGTCGTTGCCGGCTTTCAGCGCTTCGTAATTGAACGTGTAATTTCGGGTGGCGGCGTCGCGCGCCGCCCAGATCAAGGTTTCATGGGCATTGGTGAAGCGGCGGCCGCGGAAATTCGGCATCGGGTTGGATTTGCGCCACACGATGTCGTTGAGGATCCAGAAGCCGAGGTCCTGAAGGATCGCGCCGACGCGGAAAATGTTGTGGTAGGAACCGATGACCCAGAGCGTGGCGGCGGGCTTCATCAGGCGGCGGGCGGCGGTCACCCAAGCGCGGGTGAAATCGTCGTATGCGGCAAAGCTCGCAAATTTATCCCAATCGTCGTTGACCGCGTCGACGTGGGAGTCGTCCGGGCGCTTAAGATCGCCTTGGAGCTGCAAATTATATGGCGGGTCGGCGAAAACGAGATCGACGCTACTGGCCGGGAGCTTTGCCATCTCCGCAACGCAATCGCCGACGAGGATGCGCGACGATGCGGCTGACTCAAAACTCACGCGGGGCGCCCTGACGGACGCCCCGCGACGCGACACTACCATGACTCAGGACTCTGACTCAGGCGACGCGATCGGCGACGCGGGACCTACAACCGACGATGCGGATAATGACCAGCCAAGGTAAAAAACGGCTTAATCGAAACGTCGCGCAACTAGGCAATAAATGCCGGGAAATATTTGGTTAATTACACGCGTCGATGGCCGCGCAAGAGGTCTGACAAGAGGTCTGAAACAAGCTTCGCAAGCGCCGCGCGCGGCGTACTTTTGCAAAAACGAAAAAGGGGTGACACATGCGCACGGATGATTTCCGTCCCAGCGACAATGTCGAAGACGATCGCGAATTAAGCGCGTCCCGCGGCGGCTTGCCCGGCGGCGCCGGCGGCCTCGGCATTGGGACGATCATCATTATCGGGCTGATCAGCTGGTACTTCGGCATCGATCCGAGCGCACTGCTCAATGGCGCGCAAATTCTCACCGGCGGCGATACCGCCTCGCAGCAGACAGGCACGGCGCCGCCGGTGACCGCAGGCACGCCGAGCGACCCGACCGGAAAATTTGTTGCCCAGGTGCTGGGCGACACCGAAGATCGCTGGAAGGAAATCTTCGCCGCCGCCGGCAAGACCTATCATCCGCCGCGGCTGCGCCTGTTCTCCGGCTCCGAGCCGACGCCGTGTGCCTTTGCGCAGTCGGCCATGGGTCCGTTCTATTGCCCGCGCGATCAGCGCATCTATCTCGACATCTCCTTCTTCGACGATCTGCAGAACAAATTCGGCGGCTGCGCGAACAGCAACGCGTGCAAGTTTTCCGAGGCCTATGTGATCGCCCACGAAGTCGGCCATCACGTGCAGAACGAGCTCGGTATTCTGCCGCGGGTGATGCAGGCGCAGCAGGCCTCAGCCAGCAAAGCGGACGCGAACCGCTTGCAGGTGCGGGTCGAACTGCAGGCCGATTGCCTGGCCGGCGTCTGGGCGAACCATGCGCAGGCCAAGCATAACTTCCTCGATCCGGGCGATGTCGACCAGGCGCTGCAGACCGCCTCGGCCATCGGCGACGACCGCCTGCAAAAACAAGCGCAAGGCTACGTCGTGCCCGATGCCTTTACTCACGGCACGTCGGAACAGCGTAAGCGCTGGTTCATGGCAGGCTTCAGGCAGGGCAATGTCGCTGCCTGCGATACGCTTTCCGCCAGTTCGCTTTAGTGTCATAGTTGGTTGTTCCCGCCCCGGCGGGAGTTTGTAAGCGGCGCACTGGTTGTAACGCGTGGCCATGCCTGGGATCGACGAGCGTAAGGAATTCGTGCCGCTGAAGATTGCGGTGCTGACGGTTTCCGACACCCGTAGTCTGAAGGACGACAAGTCCGGCGCGGTGTTGGTGCAGCGCATCGTCGCGGCCGGTCATTTCGTCGCCGAGCGCAGCATCGTGCCCGACGATGTCGAGGCGATCCGCGGCCGCGTCAAAACCTGGATCGCCGACCCGGTGATCGACGTCATCATCACCACCGGCGGCACCGGCTTCACCGGCCGAGACGTCACTCCGGAAGCAGTCGAGCCGTTGTTCGAGAAGAAGATTGACGCGTTCTCGGCGCTGTTTCTGGTCATCAGCTTCCCGAAGATCGGCACTTCGGCGATTCAATCGCGGGCGACCGCGGGCGTCGCCGGCGGTACCTACATCTTCTGCGTGCCGGGCTCGCCCGGCGCCTGCAAGGACGCCTGGGACGAAATTCTGGTGCATCAGCTCGATTATCGCTACGGGCCCTGCAACTTTGTCGAGATCATGCCGCGGCTCGACGAGCATTTGCGCCGCGAAAAAGCGCAAGGGGCAACGGTTTAGCTAGAGCACCAAATCCCAGTGCTCGCTGACCGCGGGCTTGCCCCAGCTTTGGTGTCCTTCACTGCGCGTCAGTTTAAAGCCGGCTCTCTGATAGATGTGCCGCGCGGCGGTGAGTACGCTGTGCGTCCATAGCGTGATGCTCTTATAACCGGCGCGCCGCGCGAAGCCGATGCATTCGTCGGTGAGATGCGCGCCCAAACCTAGCCCGCGCGCCTTCGGGTCGACCAACAGCAAACGGATCCGAGCGACGCTGTCGGTCTCCTTCGCCAGCATGATCGAGCCGACGTTATCGCCGTCCATCTCGGCAATCCAGCAGCGCTCGCGCTCACGATCGTATGTGTTGACGAAGTCGGCGACGATTTGCGCGCACACGCCCTCGAACGGCGCGACCCAGCCATACTCTTGCTCATAGAGTTCGGCGTGGCGTTTGATGATCCAGCCGAAATCTCCAGGTTTTGGCACGCGCAGGGTGTAGCGGCGTTCCACCGGCCGATCTTCCGGCACGCTACCAAGCAGTGCTTCGATCGTGCTCATCGCGGCAACCAGGCGGTCTTGCTCGGCAGGCGCGAGCTGCGCGAGCATGGCCGCCGTGTCGCGTTGCGAGCGCCGCTCCAGCGGCGCAAACGCTTTGCGGCCGCGCGCCGACAGCGCCAGATGGCTCTGCCGCGCGTCGCTTGCGGACGCCTTTCGCTCAATGAGCCCGCGCTTTTCAAAATTGCACAAGGCGCGGCTCAGGTAACCGGCATCGAGATCAAGCGCGCGGCCGATGTCGCTTGCGGTTGGCGCCCGGCGGCTGAAGATTTCGTAGAGCACGCGCGCTTCGCCGAGCGAGTAGGGGCTGTCGAGATAGGTCTTGCGCAGGACGCCGAGCTGCCGCGTGTAAAACCGGTTGAAACGGCGTACCTGGGCGACCCGGCTTTCGCCGCTTTGCGGTTCGGCGCTTCGGCGTTGGCTGCGTGCAGTCATCGAGACAGCGTCCGCCAGATACTTGACTATGTCAAGTATTTGGCGGAAACGCGCGCGTCCGGAGCACCGCGATCTGCCGCCGCCCGATCCGGCGCAGAAACTCGGCCTCGGGATCGGCGGCCGCTTCGGAATGGCCGCCCAGCCGCCGGTAGGCGTCCTTGGCGACGAGCAGACCCTGCTCCGGCTGCGGCTTTGCAAAAAGCGCGCGGCCGAGCATCGCCAACGCCTCGCGGACGCCTCCTTGCGGCGGCAAGCCCCGCTGGAACACGGCCGCCTGCATCCCCGGCGAGCCGCGTTCGAGAAAAGCGCCCACCTCGCGGATCCACGGCGTGTCGAGCACTGTTCCCGGGCGCAAGAACAGCAGCCACGGCGCGCGCGCGGCCGCCGCCGCTGCTTGCAGCCGCTCGCCGAGCGCGCCTTCGGTTCTCAGAAAATTGCAGCCGGCGACGTCGGCGACGGCGGCCGTATCGTCGGTGGATCCGCCATCGGCAATGATCACTTCGCTGACGAGCCCTGCCGTGGCTCCGGGGACGAGAGCGGCCAAAGTCGGGACGAGCGCGCGTTCCGAATCGAGGGTGGCGATGATGACGCTCAGCATTCCCTACCGGTAACCGGCGCCCCGTGCTGTTTGGTCATGGTCCGTCGGGACGATTTACGGTTCCGGCCGCTGTTTTTCCAACACTTTCCCGTCGAGCAAACTTCACCGAAAGTTGTTCTTGTTTTGTTCGCACTAGCGCATTATCTTTACGGCATGACGCGATCGTCCGCCCTGGGACGCCCGCCGGCGCCGCTGCCCTCCGCGCCGGCGGGCGAGACTGGAACCGCTGTCGAGCGCGAGCGGCGCCGCGGCCGCGGCGCGCATTCCAATGCGACGGGCCGTTACGAGGCGCTAGCGCGGGTCGCCTTCGACGACGGCTGGCAAGTGCTTGATGATTTGCCGCCATTCAAGACCAGTGTGACCATCGACGCGACGCGTAAAATTATCACCCGCAACGACTCGCCAGACATCTCGTTCGATCGTTCCATCAATCCGTATCGCGGCTGCGAGCACGGTTGCGTCTATTGTTTCGCGCGACCTACGCATGCCTTTCTCGGACTGTCGCCCGGGCTCGATTTCGAATCCAAGCTGTTCATGAAACCGAATGCACCTGAACTCCTGGAACGCGAACTGGCGGCGCCGGGCTATACGCCGAAAGTCATCGCCATCGGCACCAACACCGATCCGTATCAGCCGATCGAGCGGCGCTATCAGATCATGCGCCGCATCCTCGAGGTTCTCGACAAAGCCGGGCATCCGGTCGGTATCGTCACCAAGTCGGCTTTGGTGCTGCGCGACCTCGATATCCTCGCGCGCATGGCCAAGCGCGATCTGGTCAAGGTGGCGATCTCCGTGACGACGTTGGACCCAGAGCTCGCGCGCACTATGGAGCCGCGCGCCTCGACGCCGTCGCGGCGCCTCGAGGCCCTCCGGCAATTGGTGAGGGCCGGCGTTCCGGCGGCGGCGATGGTCGCCCCGGTCATCCCCGCGCTCAACGACGCCGAAATCGAGCGCATCCTGGAAGCGGTGGCGGCGACCGGCGTCCGTCATGCTGGCTATGTGCTGCTGCGCCTGCCGCTCGAAGTGCGCGATTTGTTTCGCGAATGGCTGATGGCGAATTTTCCGGACCGCTATCGCCACGTCTTCAAGCTGATCCGCGACATGCGCAAGGGCAACGATTACGACTCGAGCTGGGGCCAGCGCATGACCGGCAACGGGCCGCTTGCCTGGATGATCGGCCGCCGCTTCGAGGTCGCTTGCGAGCGGCTCGGCTTCAACAACACCAACGTGCGGGTCACCACCGAGCATTTTAAGCCGTGGCCGCCGGCGTCCGAGCAGCTCAGCCTGTTTGGAAGTTAGGGTTCATTGATGCTTGCGTGTCATTTGCTACCATCGTCAGTGGTCGCTCTGAAAGGCGCAACGAAGTGGCAACCGATTATAGTTTTTCGATCATTCTGGAGCCGCAGGAAGAGGGCGGGTTTACCGTGCTGGTTCCTGCGTTGCCGGAAGTCGTTACAGAAGGTGATGCGGAGCAAGAAGCACTCGCCAATACCCAGGAGGCTATCCTGGCCATCGTCTCCTATAGGCGAGATCACGGCATTGCGATTCCGTCGGATGCGCCCCCGCAAATTCGCCGCGTAACCGTTGCCGCCTGACAATGAACGGCGGGCGACTGCCGGTCGTTAATGGCAGGCAGGTCGTTAGAGCGCTGACCAAAGCTGGCTTTGTGGTCGACAGAGTCGCCGGTAGTCATCACGTTCTGGTGTATCCGGCGGATCCCCGGCGAACCGTCACTGTTCCTGTTCATGGCGCTAAGGATCTCAGGCGCGGAACGCTGATTGTCCGCCAAACCGGCTTGAGCATCGACGAGTTTATTGCGCTGCTTTAGACGTGAACCGAACTCATCCCCGCAATTCTTTAGGCTCTGCGTGCGCGCATTGCGGCTGCCGGGCGGCCGTGGTCAACATGACCCGATGAGTCGCTCAGCCGCCAAAGCCGCACCGCGTCTGCCGCTCGCCGAGGAGATCGTCCGACCGACCTTCCGGCGCGAGCGCGCCGCGCTCAAGCGCGGCGTTTGGCCGGTAGCCGGCTGCGACGAGGCCGGCCGTGGACCGCTGGCCGGCCCGGTGGTCGCCGCGGCCGTCATCCTCGACCCTGACAATATTCCGCGCGGCCTCGACGATTCGAAAAGGCTCACGCCGGAGCGGCGCGAGGTGCTCTACGAGCGCATCTGTGCTCGCGCGCAGGTGGCGGTGGCGCTGGCGCCGCCGGCGCGCATCGATCGCGACAATATCCTGCGGGCGTCGCTTTGGGCTTTGGCGCGCGCGGTCGCTTCGCTGCCGGTCAGACCGCTTCTTGTCTTCGTCGACGGCCGCGACCGCATCGACGCCGGCTGCGATTGCCAGGCAGTGATCGGCGGTGACGGGCTGGTGGCCTCGATTGCGGCTGCTTCCATCGTCGCCAAGGTGACCCGCGACCGGCTGATGACCTGCCTCGGCGCCGCGCATC
>CAYWNY010000072.1:0-18190 GCA_964459765.1 uncultured Hyphomicrobiales bacterium
CCAGCGCCTGGTGCAAGAACGCCTGCGCCACGTCGTCGGCGGTCACTTCGCGGCCTAGCAGATTGCCGGTCATGTAATCTTTCTCGCTGACGCCGCGCGACTTGGCGCGCGAAGCGATGAAATCGTCGGTGAGTAAGCCGGAGCGGATGCGGTCGGCGTTGACCGCGTTGGCACGGATGCCGTCGGCGCCGTAATCGAGCGCATATTGGCGCACCAATGCCAGCAACGCTGCCTTCGGCAGTCCATACGGGCCGAAATTCAGCCCCGGATTGACCGCTTGCTTGGAGACATTGAACAACAGGCACCCACCGGTGCCTTGTGCCAGCATGATCTTGACAGCGGCTTGCGCCACCCGCTGATGGCCGTAGAAATTCAATTCGAAGCTTTTGCGCAAAATCGCTTCGTCGACTTCGCCGATGCGGCCCTGCCACGCGGCGCCGGCGTTCGAGACAACGAGATCGACGCCGCCGAAGTTTTCCACCACGCCATCGAAGGCGGCTCGTACGGAAGCTGCGTCGGTCACATCGCACGGCACCGCAAGCGCGGTCGCCGCGATGGATTGCGCCACGTCGCGGGCGGCGGCGAGGTTGACGTCGAGGAGTGCGACTTCCGCTCCGGCGGCGGCAAAAGTTTTCGCCGTAGCGGCGCCGATGGCGCCGGCGGCGCCGGTGACGACGGCGATCTGGCCGGCGAGCGGGGGTTCTTCGCGAGTGCCGAGTTTGGCTTGCTCCAGCGGCCAGTATTCGACGTCGAACATCTCGGCCTCGGAAATGGATTCGAACGAGCCGGTGAGTTCAGCGTTGTAAATAACGGCCATCCACTCCTCGGCGATATCGGCGGCGATGACGGCGTCTTGTTTGCTGCGGCCGAGACCAAACAAGCCGACGCCGGGCACTAAAACCACGCGGGGTAGAGGATCGAGTTCCTTTTTGCCACCGCCCGCGCGTTGATTGTTGCGGGCGAAATAGTCGCCGTAATGCCCGACGAATTCGCCGACCGCTTCGCGAGCCGCTGTTGCGAAGGCGTCGAGTTTGCCCTCTTCGGCATGCGGCAATACCAGCGGCCGGTTTTTGGTGCGAATGGTGTGGTCGGGTGTTACCACGCCGCCCTCGCTCAACCTTTGCAAATCCGACTGCAGCAAACTTAAAACAGTCTTCCCGGCACGAAACTCCATCACCAGACGGCGCCACGCGCCTTCGCTTTTTTCGTCTCGCTGGCTGCAAGCACCGCGCACGATCGGTGCAACGGCGGTGACGGCCGCAGGTTCGCGCCATTGGGTCGCGATAACGCGAGGTTTGCAATTGCGATCCAGAAATTCCTCGGCGAGCGTCACCATCTCGATCATGCGCTCGTAAGCATCGCGCGCGTTCTCGCCGAAGGTGACAATGCCGTGCTTGCTCAAAATGAGCCCATCGCTCGGCTTTAAGCGCTCAAAGACTTCGATGGCCTTCTTGGCGAGGCCGAAGCCCGGCATCAGATAAGGCACGAAGGCCAGCCGGCCGCCGAAGGCATCGGCGCATTTTTTCTCGCCGTCCGGCTGATCGATGACGCTCAAGACCGCTCGCGCATGAGTGTGGTCGACGAATTTGTGCGGCAGGAACGCGTGCAGCATGACCTCGACCGACGGATTGGCCGCCGCCGGCTCGAGCAGATTGGCGCGTTCAATGGCGACCAGCTCCTCGTCGGCGATCGCTTGCAGCGCGCGCAGTTGTCGCAGCGGCTTTAACCGCACCGCCGGCAAGCCTTCAGGCTCGATCGCCGCCATATCGGCGCCAGACGCTTTGACGCACAACACCTCGACCTCTTCATCAAAGAGGTCGTGCGCCTTGGTTTTCACCGAGGTGTTGCCGCCGCCGTGCAGGACGAGCTTGCGCTCGCACCCAAGGAGGCGCGTGGCGTAGACGCACTGCGCGACATCGCGGCCGACGCCGGCCTTGGCGCCGTCCGCGACCAAGGCTTCGGCGTCGCGGTCGACCCAGCGGCTCTGCATGGCCTAGTGACCGTTCCGTCAACCGCCGGCGAAACGCCGCGACCACCACCCGCTGCGGCGCGGCCGCTCGGTGTTTTCGCCCTCGCCGACTTCTGTGACCACCGGCTGCGGAGCAGGGGATTGCGGCTGCGCGGGCGGCGGCGCCGGTTCGGCGCCGCTCACGAGCGGCGCCCGCTCGCGTACCGTCGAGCGCCGGCGCGGCGGCTCGGGTTGAGCCGGTGGCGATGGCTGTACCGCTTCCACTGCCGCCGTTTCGGCGGGCGCTGGCGGTGCGGCATCGAGGTCGGTAACGGCAACGCTGAGCGTCTGTTCACTCACCTGCGGTTCCGTCAAGGCTTCAGGCGAGGCGAGCGGACGTTCTGGCTCATGCAGCGTGTCGCGATCATTGAGGTCCGGGGCGCCGTCGCGTTCCATGCGGTTGCGACGGCCGCCGCGGCGGCCGCGCCGGCGTCGCCGGCGCTCGCCGTTGCGCGCATGTTGTTCATCGTGGCCGGCCGCGGTCGTCGCGTCGGCTTCCTCGGCGACGTCGTCCGCAGCCACATCGCCGATCGATTCTTCGGTGTCGTCGCCGCCTTCGCTGGCTGCCTCGGCTGTTTCTTCGTGGTCGGGCGGCTCGTGGGCTGGCGCCTCGCCGCCGCCGTTGCGGCCGCGCCGGCGCCGGCGACGGCGACGGCGTCCACCGCCTTCGCCGTTCTCATGAACCGCTTCCGACGCTGGCGCTTCGTCTTCATCGGCTTCGACGAGCGCCGGCTCTTCCAGATCGTCCTCGTCTTCCAGCGGCGCAGTGGCGGCTTCGCTCTGCTGCGCCAGCGCCTTGGCGGCTTCCGGCGTATGCACCTGCTCGCCGCGATCGATCGCATGAGTTTGCGGCGCGGTCAGCGTCGCGTCGGCGAGAATCATGATGGTGATGGCGAAGCGCTCTTCCAGCCCGCGCAGATGGGCGCGTTTTTGGTTGAGCAGATATTGCGCCACGTCCGGCCGGGTACGCACGATCAGATTGTGCGTAGCGCCTTTCATCAATTGCTCTTCAAGCGCGCGCAGCACCTGCAAAGCGAGCGACGACACTGAGCGGACATGACCGCTGCCGCCGCAATAAGGACATTTGTCGGTCGAGCTCTCCAGAACGCTGGTGCGGATGCGCTGGCGCGACATTTCGAGGAGGCCGAAATGCGAGATGCGCCCGACTTGGATGCGCGCGCGATCCTGCTTCAGGCATTCCTTCAAGCGGCGCTCGACCGAACGGTTGTTGCGCTTCTCGTCCATGTCGATGAAATCGATGACGATCAGCCCGGCGAGGTCGCGTAGCCGCAGCTGCCGCGCGATCTCGTCGGCGGCCTCGAGATTGGTCTTGAGCGCCGTGTCCTCGATATGATGCTCGCGCGTCGCGCGGCCGGAGTTGACGTCGATGGCGACCAGCGCTTCGGCTTGGTTGAGCACGATGTAACCGCCCGAGCGCAGCTGCACGACGGGCGAGAACATGCCGTCGAGCTGGTTCTCCACGCCATAGCGTGACAACAGCGGCTGGGTTTCGGTGTAAAGCTTCACGTTCTTGGCATGGCTCGGCATGAGCATGCGCATGAAGTCTTTGGCTTCCTGGTAGGCGTCCTGCCCGGCGACGACGATCTCGTCGATCTCTTTAGAATAAAGGTCGCGGATCGAGCGTTTGACCAGCGAGCCCTCTTCGTAGACGAGCTTCGGCGCGGTCGATTTCAGCGTCAAGTCGCGCACGGTCTCCCATAGCCGCAGCAGATATTCGAAATCGCGCTTGATCTCGGTCTTGGTGCGGCTGGCGCCCGCGGTGCGCACGATCACGCCCATGCCTTCCGGCACTTCCAGTTCCTGGGCGATTTCCTTGAGCCGCGAGCGGTCTTCGCCGCTGGTGATCTTGCGGCTGATGCCGCCGCCGCGCGCGGTGTTCGGCATTAGCACCGAGTAGCGACCGGCAAGCGACAGGTAAGTCGTGAGCGCCGCGCCTTTGGTGCCGCGTTCTTCCTTGACCACCTGCACCAGCATGACTTGGCGGCGCTTGATCACTTCCTGGATTTTGTATTGACGGCGATAGCGCGGGGCGCGATCGGGCACTTCTTCCAGCGCATCGGCGCCGCCGACGGATTCAACGATCTCTTCGGCCGCCTCATCGTCTTCGCCGTGTTCGGCCGGTCCGGCCCGATCGCCGGCCTCGGCCGGCTCCGGCGTGCCGTTCGCCGGCTCGATCGTTTCGACCGCTGCTTCGCCGCCGACCGTTTCCGCAGCGGCCGCAAAGGATTCACTTGCCTCCTCGGCTGCGTCTACCACCGTCGGTTCCGCGACTTCAGCCACAGCCGCCAATTCCGGCTCGGTCGCCGGCGGCGGCTCTTCTACGTCAAGGTCCGTTTCCTCGGTTTCGACAATCTCGGCACGCGCTTCTTCGGATTCCGCGTCTTCCTCCAATCGCTCGGGGCTTGCTTCTGCCGCCGGCAGAAGCTCGTGAGCTTCGGCGGCGGGCATCGGCGATTCGTCGGCGACAAGTTCCGGCGAGCTTTCAGCAAGCCCGCTTTGAACGGTTTCCTCTTGCCGCCGCGCGGCAAGGTTTCGGCCGTGATCGCGGTGCCGCCGCGAACGCCGGTCGTCTTCGTCGTCGTCGGCGGCCCGCTGCGCGCGGCCCTCTTCGTCGATCAGCGCCTGCCGGTCGGCGACCGGGATTTGGTAATAGTCCGGATGAATTTCGCTAAACGCGAGAAAGCCGTGGCGGTTGCCGCCGTAATCGACGAAGGCGGCCTGCAGCGACGGTTCAACGCGCGTCACTTTCGCCAGATAAATGTTACCCCGGAGCTGCTTACGCTGCGCGGACTCGAAGTCGAATTCCTCGATGCGATTGCCGCGCAGGACGACCACCCGGGTTTCTTCCGGATGGGTCGCATCGATGAGCATTTTGTTGGCCATTGAAAGTCTCGTAACGGCCGGCGTATCGCGCGCTCCGTGCCGAAGCGGCAACGGAGGACGGCGTGCGGCCTGTTTGTCGGTTAAAGTGACGGATCGGGAAGAGTGAGCGCAGCAAGCAAGCATTCGCCCGCCGGCCGGCAGACGCCTCGTGGACGCCGCCGAACCGATCCAATCGAACTTGTTGCGCTTCGTACATGAACTCCAAACCGCAGTGAACGGCAGCGTCTGCGCCGCCGTAATTGCCTTGGGTGCTTACGGTTTGCTCGACCCCGCTTCGGCCGCTTGACCGCCGCCGGCACGGGCGCCGCCTGGTAGGTTCCGGTTGCCCTGTTCCTTTAAGGGCACTGGGCTGCTCCTTCGTCGGCGCCGGTTCGGCGCCGCAACCGATCGAAGCCTGTCAGCCGCGACCCCCGCTATCGGTTGGAGAGCCACCGCGGCCGAGCCGCATGCCCTGACGGGACACAACCGTAACATATGACCGTCAGCGACCTCTTCTTACGGCCCCGGGCACGGAATTGGCAAGCCGCCGGTGAAATTGACCCGGGACAGCGCCCTTTCGGCGCGCCGAGCCGCAGGTCCCAAAACCCTATGTAGGTACGTAAGTTTCGGTTAACCACACCTGCCTAATGCAGTAAGACAGGCGCACAACGTGGAAAAACCGATGGCCGTCCGGGCAGCAAGCTGGGCTCTCCTCGGTCTGCTCTTCGCCCTTGGGGCATCAGCCGCGGAACGGGCTAAGGCACCGGCCGCCGGGGCCGATTCGCTTCCAGTGGCGACCGACGCCCGGTTGGGCGGTGACGAATCGCAAACGCGGTTCGTCATGGATTTCACCCGCAAAATCGACCTGCACGCCTTCACACTGGCCGACCCGTACCGCGTGGTGATCGACATACCCCAGGTAGCGTTCCAGCTGCCGGCCAAGGCCGGCGAGAGTGGGCGCGGGCTGATCAAGGCCTTCCGCTTCGGCCTAGTCATGCAGGGCGGTTCGCGGATCGTCTTCGACGTCACCAAACCCGTGCGGATCGACAAGGCGTTCGTCGTCGACGCCACCGACGGGGCTCCGGCGCGGGTCGTGCTCGACCTTGCGCCGACAGACCGCGACACCTTCCTGCGCCGGGTCGCCAACGACAACAGCGCTTCACGCCCCGATTTGCCCCGTGCCGACGGTCCGCAATCGAAGAGCAGCGACCCGCGGCCGCTGATTGTTCTCGATCCCGGCCACGGCGGCATCGATACCGGCACCAAAGGCCCGCATGGCGAGGAAGAAAAGGACATTGTCTTAAATTTCGCGCAGCGGCTGCGCGATCGGCTGGAGAAAAGCGGCAAATATCGCGTGCTATTGACGCGCGCCGACGACACTTTCGTGCCGCTTGCCGACCGCGTCCGCATCGCGCGCGACGCCGGTGCCGCGCTGTTGATGTCGATTCACGCCGACGCGCTGCCGCACGGCGAGGGCGACGCACAAGGTGCGAGCATCTACACGCTCTCCGACACCGCGACCGACTCCGAAGCCGCGCGGCTGGCGGAGAAGGAAAACCGGTCCGATGTGGTCGCTGGCGTCGACCTCAAAAGCGAGCCCGACGACGTCGCCGGCATCCTGATCGACCTCGCCGAGCGCGAAACCAAGAGCTTTTCGGTGCAGTTTGCGCATAAGCTCCTCGGCGAAATGAAGGGGGTGGCGCGCCTGCACAAAACGCCGCTGAAGTCCGCCGGTTTTCGCGTTTTGCGCGCGCCCGATGTACCATCGGTGCTGGTCGAGCTGGGCTATGTCTCCAATCGCGAGGACCTGCAGCTGTTGCTGTCGGACAACTGGCAGGAGCGCACGGCAGGTTCGATCGCGCAAGCGATCGAGGCTTACTTCGCAGCCCATGTAGCGGGCACGCGGACGGGTACGAATTGAGGCCTCAGTTTGAACAAAAATCGGAGCGACGACACGCGATGCACAGCGGGTTTCTCGGGCGGTTGAGGCCGATTGCGGCGGAACGGGCGTCGGCGGCGCGGCAGCGCGCGCGGCGCCGCGGTGGGCGTTCGGCTCCGGCGAGGCGCCGCCGATGAAAATCCTGCTGCGGTTCTTGGGTTTCCTGTTTGCGGCCGGCACCGTCTTTTTCCTTGCCGGGATTGCCGCGGCCGCCGGCCTGTTGTGGCATTTCTCCAAGGACCTGCCGGACTATTCGCAATTGCAGAATTACGAACCGCCGGTGATGACGCGTGTGCACGCGGCCGACGGATCCCTACTCGCCGAATACGCCAATGAGCGTCGTCTTTATCTGCCGATCCAGGCGATACCCAAGCTCGTCACAAACGCCTTTATCGCCGCCGAGGACAAGAACTTCTACCAGCACCCCGGCGTCGACATTTACGGCATCGGCCGCGCAGCGCTGCTTTACGTGCAGAATTACGGCAGCAGTCGGCGGCCGCAGGGCGCCTCAACTATCACCCAGCAGGTCGCCAAGAACTTCCTCTTGACCAATGAGCTGTCGGTTACCCGCAAGATCAAGGAAGCGCTGCTCGCCATGCGCATCGAGCACGCTTATTCCAAGGACCGGATCCTCGAGCTCTACCTGAATCAGATTTATCTCGGATTGGGCGCTTACGGCGTGGCGGCGGCTTCGCTGCTTTATTTCGACAAGTCGGTCCATGAACTCGACATTGCGGAAGCCGCCTACCTCGCCGCGCTGCCAAAGGGTCCGAACAATTACAATCCGTTCCGCCACAAGGACGAGGCGATCGCGCGGCGTAATTACGTGATCGACCGCATGGTCGAGGACGGCTTTATTCCCGCCGCAGCTGGAGACAAAGCCAAGAAGGAGCCGCTCACTGTCACCGTGCGGCCGACCGGCGCGCACATTTTCGCCGCCGAATATTTTGCCGAAGAAGTGCGCCGCTACATTTTTGACAATTACGGCGAGAAGAAGCTGTACGAAGGCGGGCTCTCGGTGCGCACCACGCTCGATCCAAAATTACAGGTTATGGCGCGCAAGGCCATGATCGACGGCCTCGTCAATTTCGACGAGACGCAGGGCGGCTGGCGCGGCCCGATTGCCAAGATTGATGTGGAGGGCGATTGGGGTGTGAGGCTCGCCGACCAGAAATCGCTTTCCGACATCGACCCCTGGCGGTTGGCCGTGGTGCTCGACGTCAACGATCAGTCGGCACGCGTCGGCTTGCAGCCGCCGCGCGATCCGGGCGGCGCCGTCGTCAAAGCCCGCGAAATCGGCCTCCTGAGCCCGGACGGAGTCAAATGGGCGAAGCCGCTCAATGCACAGCCGGGTCCGGCGAAGCCGGCGCAGCGCTCGATGACCCAGCTGTTTGCGCCCGGCGACGTGATCTATGTCGAGCCCACAGGCGAGAAGGGCCAGTATCGCTTGCGCCAAATTCCGGAAATCTCCGGCGCTATGATGGTGATGGACCCGCGCACCGGTCGCGTGCTGGCGATGGTCGGCGGCTTTTCCTACGATCAAAGTCAATTCAACCGCGCCACGCAGGCGCTGCGGCAGCCGGGGTCATCGTTCAAGCCGATCGTCTACGCGACCGCAATCGACAACGGCTATACGCCGTCGTCCATCGAGCTCGACGCGCCGATCGAAATCGACACCGGTGCGGGCGCTGTTTGGCGGCCGGAAAATTACGGCGGCAAATTCTTCGGTCCCTCGACGCTGCGTTTCGGTCTCGAGCAATCACGCAACGTGATGACGGTGCGGCTCGCGCAAGACATCGGCATGCCGCTGATCGCCGAATACGCCAAGCGCTTTGGCATCTACGACGATTTGCCACCTTATCTGTCCTACGCGCTCGGCGCCGGCGAGACTACGGTGCTGCGCATGGTCACCGCTTATTCGATGCTCGACAATGGCGGCCGCCGGGTGAAGCCGACGCTGATCGACCGCATCCAGGACCGCTACGGTCACACCGTCTATAAGCACGACCAGCGCGAATGCGTCGGCTGCGATGCCGATAAATGGGCCAATCAGGCCGAGCCGACGCTGATCGATCACCGCGAGCAGGTGATCGATCCGATGACCGCTTACCAGATCACCTCGATGATGGAAGGCGTCGTCCAGCGCGGCACGGCGACCGTGTTGCGCGACGTCGGCAAGCCGATCGCCGGCAAAACCGGCACCACCAACGAGGAGAAGGACGTCTGGTTCATTGGCTTCTCACCCGACATCGTCTGCGGTGTCTATATGGGATTCGACAAACCGCGCCACATCGCGCGCCTTGCCACCGGCGGCCACTTGGCCGCACCGGTGGTGCGCGATTTTCTCAAAGTGGCGCTCGCCGACAAGCCGCCGATCCCGTTTCGTGTGCCCCCCGGCATCAAGCTCATCCGCGTCAACGCCAAGACCGGCATGCGTGCCGGCCCCGGAGACACCAAGGTCATCCTCGAAGCGTTCAAGCCCGGCACCGCGCCGCCGGACAATTACTCGGTGGTCGGCTCAGAAGCCGCAGGCGGCAGCAGTCCAGTTTCGGTGTCGCCCGATGCCCTGCGCGGCGGCACCGGCGGGCTTTATTGAATTGATCGCGGACGGAGATCGCGGCCGCAAGCGAGCTGCCCGCCACGATTGACATCCGACATCCGACATCCGACATCTGCCATCCATGCGCGCTGAAATCGCAACCATCGTCGTCGAGATCAAGCAGTCGATCGGACTGCTGAGGAGGCATCTTTGACGTCGACAAGGCGCGCTCCCGGCTTGCCGAACTGAACCGGCAGGCCGAAGACCCCGAGCTTTGGAACGATCCGCCGCGCGCCAGCCGGGTGATGCAGGAGCGCACCGCACTGGAAGAGCAGCTGACCGCGATCGCGCGCATCGAGCAGGAACTCGACGATCAGCAGACCATGATTGAGCTCGGCGAAGCCGAGGACGATGCCAAGGTGGTCACGGAGGCGGAAGCAGCGCTGCGCAAGCTGCGTGCCGAAGTCGCGCGCCGCGAGCTTGAAGCGCTGCTGTCGGGCGAGGCCGACGCCAACGACTGCTATCTGGAAGTCCATGCCGGCGCCGGCGGCACCGAAAGCCAGGACTGGGCGAGCATGCTGTTGCGCATGTATGTGCGCTGGGCCGAGCAGCGTGGGTTAAAGGTCGACTATATCGAAGAAACCGCGGGCGAAGAGGCCGGCATCAAGTCGGCCACCATCGAGGTCAAGGGCCGCAACGCCTATGGCCGGCTCAAGACCGAAAACGGCGTCCACCGGCTGGTGCGCATTTCGCCGTTCGACTCCAACGCCCGGCGGCACACGTCGTTTGCCAGTGTCACCGTCTACCCGGTGGTCGACGACCGCATCAACATCGACATCAAGGAGGCGGATGTCCGCGTCGACACCATGCGCGCCGGCGGCGCCGGCGGCCAGCACGTAAACAAGACGGAATCGGCGGTGCGGCTGACGCATATTCCGACCAACATCGTCGTCGTCTGCCAGAACGACCGCTCGCAGCACCGCAACCGCGCTCAGGCCTGGCAGATGCTGCGCGCCAAGCTTTACGAGGCCGAGTTGAAGAAGCGCGAGAAACAAGCCGCCGCCGATCAGGCCGCCAAGACCGATATCGGCTGGGGCCACCAGATCCGGTCCTACGTGCTGCAGCCCTATCAGATGGTGAAGGACCTGCGTACCGGCGTATCGACCTCCGACACCGGCAGTGTGCTCGACGGCGATATCGATCAGTTCATGGCCGCGGCACTGGCGCAGAAGGCCTTTGGCGGCGTCGTGGCACAAGTCGAGGACGTGGAGTAGGGCGCGCTACGCCTTGGCGTAGCGATACGCGCCGCCTTTCTCCAGCGCCCGCCGGTAGGCCGGCCGAGCGTGAATGCGGGCCAGGAAATCCATCAGCCGCGGACGCGTGTCGTTTAACCCGGCGCGGTCACTTGCCGCCTCCAGCGGAAAACTCATCATGACGTCGGCGGCCGAGAAACGATCGCCGACAAACCACGGCGCATTGGTCAATTCAGCTTCCAGAAAATTCAGATGCAATTTCAGCTGCGATTGCACAAAGGCGCGCGCCGGATAGCCGAGGAGGCCAAGGCGGTCGATGACGAGCTTGAGCAAAAGCGGCGGCATCAGCGAGCCTTCGGCGTAGTGCAGCCAATATTTGTACCGCCAATAAAGGTCGGTCTCCCGGGCCGGCGCCAGATCGCGCCCGTGGCGTTCGACCAGGTATTCAACGATCAATCCGGTCTCGGCGAATTTTTTGCCGTCGTCTTCGATCACCGGCGATTTGCCGAGCGGATGAACTCCTCGAAGTTCCGAAGGCGCCAGCATGTTCGGTTTGCGCTGATAACGGACGATTTCGTAGGGCTGGCCGAGTTCTTCCAACAGCCACAAGACGCGCTGGCTGCGCGAATTGTTGAGGTGATGGACGCGGATCATGGTTTGCGCGAACAGGGGCTAGAGAATGGCGAATAGTAAGCGGAGAGGAACGCGATAGCGAGCGGCTACTCGCTATTGCCTGTTCACTCCTTCGAGCTTCGCCCCGGCATTGAGGAATTTTTGCGGGTCGACCGCTTCGCCGTCGATGCGCGTCTCATAGTGCAGATGCGGTCCGGTCGAACGGCCGGTCGAGCCCATGCGGCCGACCACCTGGCCGATGCGAATTTCGTCGCCGACGCTGACGTCGATTTGCGAGAGGTGACCGTAACGGGTCGACAGCCCGTTGCCATGATCGATCTCGACCATTCGCCCATAGCCGCCGCTCCAGCCGGCATTGGACACCGTGCCGGCGGCGGTCGCACGCACCGGGTCTCCGGCGTCGCCGCGGAAATCGAGGCCGGTGTGCATCGCCGGGATTCGCAGGAACGGATCCATGCGCACGCCGAAGGTGGAGCTCAGATCGATGTCGCCGCTCACCGGTTTGCGGAACGGGACGTAAACCAGCGTGCGGTTGAGTTGCTCGGTCTGCAAACGGGCGATTTTGACGCGTGTGAGCGCGCGTTCGAAGCCGTTGGCATCCCCCGGCAGTTTGATCGGCACAAACGGACCGCCTTGCGCGGTCGGCGCTGCGCCGTCGGGCTTTAAGCCGAGATCAGTGAGTACGTTGCGCAGCTTGCGCGCCTTGTCCTCATAGCTCTGCTGCATCGCCGCGACCACCGTGGCTTGCCGCCGCTCGACGCGATCGAGCGAGGCCTCGAGCCGTGAGAATTTTGCGCCTAGATCGCTTTCCTTATCGGCCTTGCGGTTCGACGGCATGCGCTCGGGCTCAAGAGCAGAGCGGCGGTCGCGACCCGGCAGCGAAGTCGGCGACGGCGCAGCATTCACGGACGGCCGGATCGAGCCGGTCGGCGAATCGACGACCCCAGCCAAAGCCGCCGCGCGCGTCTCCAGCGCCGACTGACGGCGGACCATATCATCGAGCTTTTGTTCGAACTGCTCCTGGTCGAGCAATTGCCGGCTGGTGGTACGGTCGATACGGGCGCGCAATTCGGCAATGCGGTCTTCGTAGGCGTATTGCTGAGCGGCTTGTCGCGCTACGAGGCCTTTAAGCACGTCGTCACGAAAAGCGAAGTAAGTCGCCGTTGCAATCGACCAGCCGGCCATGATCACGACCGTGCCGACGAAAATCCAAAACGCGACCGGCCCGAATCTGATTTGTCTTCCCGCATGCGCCAGCGTGTAGCCGGTGGCGGCCGTCGCCAAGCTTCCGGTCCGCTCGCGCACCGCAGCCTGCCCGCCGTAGCGCACAATCTGCCGCGGTTGAGCCGCTCTCCAGCCCGACATTAACGCTCCCACCAACGCCGTTCTTGGCCACGCAGAGAGCGGATTTGAGCCGGGTATGGTTAATTTTGTGGAAACTGCCACCGACATTTTGTCGGCTTGGGTAAATGCTTCGGCAACTTTGCCGATCCGCAAGCCCACTTACGGCTGAATACGACCGGCGAAGCGCCCCTTCAGAGCGCTTTCGCGACGGCTAGGACTTCGTCGGCGTGGCCGTTGACCGACACTTTTGGCCACGCCTTGGCAACGCGGCCTTCGCGGTCGATCAAAAACGTCATACGCGCGATGCCCATGAACGTGCGCCCATACATCGATTTCTCTTGCCACACGCCGTAAGCCTCGAGCATCCGACGTTTCTCGTCCGAGGCAAGAGCGATCGAAAGCTTGTGCTTGGCTTTGAACTTGTCCTGCGCCACCACCGGATCGGCCGATACGCCGAGCACCTCGGTGTCCGCTTTGCCGAAAGCAGTTTTCAGCCGGGAAAAGTCGATCGCTTCCTTGGTGCATCCGGGCGTATCGGCTCGCGGGTAGAAGTAGAGCACCAGCTTGCGGCCGGCGAAGTCGGCGAGGGAGACGGTTCCGCCGCCGTCGCGGGGCAGGTTAAATGCCGGCGCCTTGGCGCCTTCGTTCAGCTCGCGAGCCATCGCGGTTTCCTTCGCGCCTTCCTTTCGACGCTTTCGAAGCGGCATTTCAGCCCATAATAGCGTCGCTGCCGGAGCCGTCGATACGTGCGGCGTTTGCGGCGTGCCGGCTGGCCTGGTGGTCACGGAGTCGGTAGGCTGGCCGAGGTTCGAGCTGGGGGACTCGGGCCAGAGCGGCGGGAACTGACAATTTGCCAGTGTTGCTCGCGTCCTGACGTCATAGGCGGGGATTCCTTAAAGGAATGACGAACCAAGACAGGCAGCGCGCAGCGCTTCCGCGATGGCGATCGGTCGTACCGTTGCGTCGGCCGGCCCGTCTTGGTGCGATCGACAATACCCGGCGCGAAGATGCCGTCGACTGGCTACCGCACCTGCGATCGTTCCTTGCAAGCCACACGCGCTCGATCCGCCGCTCGGCGATCGGGCTCGGCGCCGTCGCCGCGGTGCTCGGCTTGGCCTGCCTCGGGCTTTGGTTGCGGCTTGCATCGGGTCCGATTCAGCTCGACATCGCGACGCCGTGGCTCGCGTCCGCCATCGAGGAGAATTTTGGCAACGGCCGTCGCGTCGAAGTCGGGGGCACGCAGATCGAGCGCACCGAAGACGGCGGCACCGCCGTGCGCATCCGCGACATCGTGGTGCGCGACATCGACGGCACCATCGTCGCGAGCGCGCCAAAGGCCGAAGTGCGCGTTTCCGGCGCGAGCCTCCTCAGCGGCCATATGCGCGCCGAAAGCCTCAACCTCGTGGGCGCGGAAATGGCGTTGCGCATCGAGCAGGATGGCGGCGTCACAATCTTTGCCGGCGCCGACAAACATCCGATTGCGACGGCCTCCGTGCCGGCGACCGCTGCGGCGGCGCTGTTGCGTTCGGCGCAAGAAAAACGCGAAGATGCGCAATCGAAAACCGCCTCGGTGCCGGTCGGCGATGCGCAAGCGGCCTCGCGCCGCGCCCGTGATGCATTCGCGGCCTTTCTGTCCTGGATCGACGGCATCAGCGAAACCGGCCTCGACGGCCATGATCTGCGCGAACTCGGACTGAAAAACGGCAACCTCACCGTCGACGATACGCGCAACGGCAAGCACTGGACTTTTCGCGACATCAGCGTGAGCGCCGAGCGCATTCACGGCGGCGTCGAGGTGACGATCGGTTCGGCCAATCCGGCTCGCCCATGGGCGGTTACCGCCGCCGTGACGCCGACGCGCCAAGGCTACCGCAAGGTCCAGCTCGAAGCGCGCCGCGTGTCGATGAGCGATATTTTTCTCGCCGCGCGGCTCGACGGCGGTGATCTCCGCATGGACATGCCGCTCTCGGCCAGCATGAGCGGCGAAATCGGTCCCGATGGACAGCCGCAGAATTTCACCGGCCGCGTCGTCGCCGACGCCGGCGTGATCAGCCAAGCCGACGATGACGACAACCGGATCCCAATCGAGCGCGCCGAATTCAAACTGAATTGGGACGCCGAAAGCCGTGTTCTGTCTGTGCCGTTCCAGATTCTCTCCGGGCCGGACCGGATCACGCTGTTGGGGCAGGTGGAAGCGCCGCAAGAAGCGAACGGCACCTGGTCGTTCAAGGTCGGCGGCGGCACGGTCGTGCTCGGCGCACCCAATCCGGCCGGCGAGCCGCTGGTCCTCAACCGCATCGCCTTTAGCGGCCATTATGAGGGGGCCAAGCAGCGGATTGTCCTCGACGAGGGCGATATCGGCAACACCAGCGTTGGGCTTGCGATGTCCGGCAGCGTCGATTTCAGCGGCGGCGCCCCGCGCCTTACGGCCGGACTTGCCGGCACACGCATGCCGCTCGACGCGCTAAAGCGGATCTGGCCGAGCTTCGTCAACCCGAAAGTCCGTAACTGGTTCAACGAGCGCGTGCTCAGCGGCACTCTCGAGCGCATCGTCATCGCGGTCAATTCGCCGATTGAAAACCTCAAAGATAACGGCCCGCCGGTTGCCGACGACGGTCTTTCGATCGATGCGGTGGCGACCGGCTGCGTCATTCGTCCGGTGGATGGCCTGCCGGTGCTGCGCGATGCGGATATGAACCTCCACGTCGTCGGGCGCGACGCCGTCGTATCGGTCGGCAAGGCTGCGTCCGACCTGCCGTCGGGCAAGAAGCTGAACTTGTCGGCCGGCGCATTTGAGGTGGCCGATACCTCGCTGCGCGCGCCGCCGGCTCGGGTGCGGTTCAAAGTCGAAGGACCGCTGCAGGCGGCCGCCGAATTGCTGCGTATGGATCGTCTGCGCGACGTTGCCGATGTTCCGTTCGAGGCCTCGGCCATTCGCGGCAACATCAGCGCGATGGTGACGCTCGGAATGCCGCTCAAGGCGGACCTGCCGACCGGATCGACCAATTACACGGTCAACGTCGAAGCCACGAATTTCTCGGCCGACCGCATGATCATGGGGCAAAAGCTCGAAGCAGCGGTGTTGCGCGCGACCGCCACACCACAAGGTTTCCAGTTCAAAGGCGACGTCAAGATCGGCGGCGCGCCGTTCGCTCTCGAATACCGCAAGGCGCGCGGCGACGCCGAGGCCGAAGTACATTTGCAGGGCACGCTCGACGAGGCGGCGCGCAACAACCTCGGCTTTGATTTCGGCGACACCATTTCCGGCGCGGTACCGATCAAGTTGTCCGGCCGCATGGCCCCGTCATCCGAACGTGACGGCCGTTTTGCGGTCGAAGCCGATCTGATGCCGGCACAGATCGATGGATTGCTGCCCGGCTGGAACAAGCCGTCGGGCAAGCCGGGGCGCGCGACCTTTACGCTTTCCACCAAAGCGCAAGCGGTCCGCGTCGAAGACCTTGTCATCGACGGCGCCGGCGCCAACGTCAAAGGGGTGATCGAATTCGACGGAGGCGAGGTGCAGCTCGCCAACTTCACAAGCTACGGCTTCGCCGACGGCGACCGCGCCAGCCTCAAAGTCGAGCGCGAAAACGACGGAACGCTGCGCGTGATCATGCGCGGCGACGTCTATGACGGGCGCGGCTTCGTCAAGAGCGCCGCCGGCGCCACCGCGGCAACCGGGCATGCCAAACGCCGCCCGGCCGACGTCGACCTCGACATGAAGCTGGGCGCCGTGGTCGGGTTCAATGGCGAGGCATTGCGCAGCGTCGACCTGAAAATGTCGCGCCGCGCCGGGGAAATTCGCAGCTACGGCTTTAATGCCAAGATCGGCCGCGACGCGACGCTGACCGGCGATTTGCGCAGCCGCGCCGGTGGGCAACCGGTGATCTATCTGGAAAGCAGCGATGCCGGCGCCTTTTTCCGCTTCACCGACATTTACACGCGCATGACCGGCGGCCAGACCTGGATCGCGATGGACCCGCCGTCTGGCGACAACCCGCAGCAGGGGACGCTCAACGTCAAAAATTTCGCGGTGCATGACGAGACCCAGCTCGAGCGCGCGGTCAACAACGGCACCCAGGCGCGGCGCAACTCCATCGATTTCTGGGGCATGCGCGTCGAGTTCACCCGCATGCCCGGGCGCGTCGCGCTGCGCGACGGCGTGGTGCGCGGTCCGTTGCTCGGCGGCACCATCGACGGCGTAGCCGATTACGCGCGCGACGAAGTGCATCTGCGTGGCACGCTGGTGCCGCTCTACGGTCCCAACAATCTGCTCGGACAGATCCCGCTGGTCGGGCTGTTCATGGGCGGCGACAAGGAAGGCCTGTTCGGCCTCACTTATGAAGTGGTCGGCCGGCCCAGCAGTCCGGTCCTGCGCTTTAATCCAATCTCGGCGCTGGCACCGGGGCTGTTGCGCAAGGTGTTCGAATTCCCGGTCAACGGCGGCGACGGCAATGTTACCGACCGGTTCCAGAACTATCGCTAAACCGGCTTGAGCAGGACGTGGCGCTTCCGGCCGAGCGAGAGTTTCACGACACCTTGTGCGGTCACATCGGCTTCGCCGATCGCGGCCTTATCGCTGGTGACGCGGACGTCATTGACCATGATGGCGTTGTTGGCGATGGCGCGGCGCACTTCGCCGTTCGAGGCAGCGAGCCCGGCCTTGACGAAAGCGGCCAGCACGCCGAGCCCCGCGCTCAACTCGCCGCGCGGCAATTCAACCGTTGGCAGGTCAGTGCTTAACCCGCCTTCTTCAAACGTCGTGCGCGCGGCTGCCGCGGCCTCTTCGGCGGCGGGGCGGCCGTGCACGAAAGCCGTCGCCTCGGTGGCGAGCACCTTCTTCGCTTCATTGATCTCCGCGCCCTGGAGCGCAGCAAGCCGCGTGATGTCGGCCAGCGGCAGCACCGTAAATAGTTTCAGGAAGCGCTCGACGTCGGCGTCTTCGGTGTTGCGCCAATATTGCCAATACTCGTAGGGACTCACCAGGTCGCCATTGAGCCAAACCGCGCCGGCCGCGGTCTTGCCCATCTTGGCGCCCGAGGACGTTGTGATCAGCGGCGCGGTCAGCGCGAAGAATTGCGCGTTGTGCAGGCGGCGCCCGAGGTCGATGCCGTTGACGATGTTGCCCCACTGATCGGAGCCGCCCATCTGCAGCACGCAGCCATAGCGCCGGTAGAGCTCGACGAAATCGTAAGCCTGCAGGATCATGTAGTTGAATTCCAGGAACGACAATTCCTGCTGCCGCTCGAGCCGCAGTTTCACCGAATCGAAGGAGAGCATGCGGTTGATGGAAAAGTGCCGGCCGACGTCGCGCAAAAAATCGATGTAGTTGAGCGTATTGAGCCAGTCGGCATTGTTGGCCATGACGGCATTGCCGCCGGCATTTTCGAATTTCAGAAACTTGTCGAAAACCGCGCGGATGCCTTTGAGATTCTCGTTGATCGCATCGTCGGTCAAAAGCCTGCGGCTCTCGTCCTTGCCGGACGGATCGCCGACGCGGCTGGTGCCGCCGCCCATCAATGCGATCGGCCGATGCCCGGTCTGCTGCAGCCAGTACAGCAGCATGATCGGCAACAGCGAGCCGACATGCA
>CAYWNY010000073.1:0-18082 GCA_964459765.1 uncultured Hyphomicrobiales bacterium
TGGTCGATCCGAAAATGCTCGAACTTTCGGTCTATGACGGCATCCCGCATCTGCTGACCCCCGTCGTCACCGATCCGAAGAAGGCGGTGGTCGCGCTCAAATGGGCCGTGCGCGAAATGGAAGAGCGCTACAAGAAGATGTCGAAGCTCGGCGTGCGCAATATCGACGGCTACAACGCGCGCGTCGCCGAAGCCAACGGCAAAGGCGAAAAGCTCACCCGCACGGTGCACACCGGCTACCACAAGGAGACCGGCGAAGCGATTTACGAGAAGGAGGAGCTCGAACTCGAGCCGTTGCCGTTTATCGTGGTCGTGGTCGACGAGATGGCCGATCTGATGATGGTCGCCGGCAAGGACATCGAAGGCGCGGTGCAGCGGCTGGCCCAGATGGCGCGCGCCGCCGGGCTGCACGTCATCCTGGCGACGCAGCGGCCTTCGGTCGACGTCATCACCGGCACCATTAAAGCGAATTTTCCGACCCGCATTTCCTTTCAAGTCACCTCGAAGATCGACAGCCGCACCATTTTGGGCGAGCAGGGCGCCGAACAGCTGCTCGGCCAGGGCGACATGCTCTACATGGCGGGCGGCGGCCGGATCAGCCGCGTGCACGGACCCTTCGTCTCCGACGAAGAGGTGGAGAAGGTGGTGCGGCATCTCAAATCGCAAGGCGTGCCGCAATATCTCGAAGCGGTCACCGCCGAAGATCCGCAGGACGAAGACGGCAATCCGATCTTCGACGCGACCGCCATGGGCGGTTCGGAAGGCGGCGATCTCTATGCGCAGGCGGTGCAAGTGGTGACGCGCGATCGCAAAGCGTCCACCAGCTACATCCAGCGCCGCCTGCAAATCGGCTACAACCGCGCCGCTTCGCTGATGGAGCGCATGGAAAAGGAAGGAATCGTCGGCCAGCCCAATCATGCCGGTAAACGGGAAATTCTGGTCGAGGGCGCCGAGGACGATCGCTATTGAGGAAAGAAACGGCGGTGTTCGCTGCGGGACAACATACCAGCCGCGAATTCGCCATAACGTTTGGCTAGTTATCGACGCTGTGAAGCGCGGGAGAGGGTGTTGATGATCGGACCGGCGGCTCGGGCATTTGCTTTGGCGTTTGCATGCGTGATTGCGGCGGCGAGCGCCGCCGTCGCCGAAGATGTGCCGCTTCCGACGCCGGCGCCGAAGAACAAGGGGGTGATCGCGGCGCAACCGTCGCCGCCGCAGCCCGCGGCGGCGCCCGATACGGGTCCCGCGCCCAAGGGATTTTTCCCGTTCTCCCTCGGCAGCAAGAATGCCGCTCCCAGCCCAGTGGCGTCTTTTGATGCGCGGCAACGCGCGTTGCTCGACAAGATCAGCGCATATCTCTCAAGCGTGCAGACCGTGGTCGGAAGTTTCGTCCAGATCGGTCCTGACGGCCGGCGCGTCGACGGTTCCTTCTGGATACAGAAGCCGGGCAAGGTGCGCTTCCAATACAACCCGCCAAGCCCGATCGACATCATCGCCGACGGCTCGGCGGTCGTGGTGCGCGATCGCTCGTTGGAGACGACGGACTATTATCCACTGTCGCAGACGCCGCTGCGTTATCTGCTTGCCGACCATATCGATCTTTTGCGTGATACCGACGTGATCAGCGTATCGGCCGACGATACCTTCGCCACGGTTGTTATCGAGGAGACGCAGGTCATGATCGGCACCAACCGGCTGATGATCATGTTCGACGCCAAGAATTTGCAGCTCAAGCAATGGACGGTGACCGACCCGCAAGGACTCGATACCACCGTCGCCGTCTACAACCTCGATTCGACGAAGAAGCCGGACCCGAATCTCTTCGTCATCAATTATCAAAACGATTTGAAGTAACTGGTGGAGCGCGGCAGCGTCAGCGCGGCGCAATGCCGATCAGCCGGGCGCCGCGCTGGAACGTCATATAGCGCCAGAGCCAATTGAGCGCGACGATGAAGCGCCGGCGCATGCCGATCAGAAAATAAATGTGGATCACGCTCCAGAACAGCCAGCCGGTAAAGCCGGTGAGCTGAAGTCGGCCAAGCTTCACGACAGCGGATTTGCGGCCGATCGTGGCGAGGTCGCCCAGATGATGATAGACGAATGGCGGCGGCGCCGGCCGCCCCTCGACCCGTGCGGCAATCACGGCGCCGACATAACTCCCCATTTGTTTTGCCGCCGGCGCGATGCCGGGAACCGGCTGGCCGCCGTCGCCAAGGACGAGCGCGGTGTCGCCGACGGCGAAGATTTCCGGCCTGCCGGGAACGCTCAAGTCTGGATTCACCTTGATGCGTCCGGCGCGATCGGCTTCCGCGCCGATCCACCCTGCGGCGGGTGACGCGACAACGCCGGCCGCCCAGATCACCGTCGCCGCCTCGATGCGGCCGCCGTCGACGGAAACACCGTCCGCATCGCAGCCGGTGACCTTGCGATTAAGCTCGATCTTGACTCCCATATGTTGCAGCGAGGCTTGCGCATAGTCTGACAGTTTTTGCGGAAACGCCGGCAACAACCGCGGCCCGGCCTCGATCAAAATGATGCGCGATGTCCGCGGGTCGATGCGCCGGAAATCGTGCTGCAAAGTCTGCCGCGCTACTTCCGCAATCGCGCCGGCCATTTCGACGCCGGTGGCGCCGCCGCCGACAATGAGGAAGGTGAGAAGCCGCGCCCGTGCCGCGGCGTCCTCCATCACTTCGGCGCGCTCGAAGGCGAGCAGGAATCGCCGCCTGATCTCTGTGGCGTCGGCGATATGTTTCAAGCCCGGCGCGAACGGCGCCCAATCGTCATGGCCGAAGTACGAGTGGGTCGCGCCGGTAGCGAGGACCAGATAGTCGTAATCAAGGTCGATCTCGCTCGTGTGCACCCGCCGGGCTTCGGGATCAATCGCCGCGACCCCCGCCATGATCACGCGGACGTTCTTGTGGTTGCGCACGATGGCGCGGATTGGCCAGGCGATATCGGCGGGCGACAATGCGGCGGTGGCGACTTCGTAAAGCAACGGCTGAAAGCAATGATGATTGCGTGCATCGACGAGCGTCACGTCGACCGGCGCCTTGGCAAGCGCCCGCGATGCTTCCAGGCCGCCAAATCCGGCGCCTATGATCACGACTTGGGGCCGTTGCGGTTCGCTCGGCATGCCGGTCTCCTCGGGCGCTACACCCGATTTGGCTTGTGCCGTCTCGGATGACTTTGCATATAAATTGCCACCCACTGAAATATGCCCCGCATGCAAGTCACGGTCACCACCTGGAATATCAATTCGGTGCGCTATCGCATCGATCTTGTCGCCAAATTCGTCAAGGCAGTGCGGCCGGATATCCTGTGCCTGCAAGAGACGAAATGCCCGGACGACAGCTTTCCACGGAAACGCTTCCGGCGGCTGGGCTACGAGCATGTCGCGCTCAACGGCCAGAAAGGTTATCACGGCGTGGTCGTGCTCTCGCGGCTCCCGTTCGAGACAACTTCGACTCGCGACTTTTGCGACAAGAGCGATTGCCGGCATGTTTCGATCACGCTCGGCGATCGCGCCGGCCTAAAGGTCCCGATCACGCTGCATAATTTCTACGTCCCCGCCGGCGGCGACACTCCCGATCCCACGGTCAATGCGAAATTCGCCCATAAGCTTGCGTTCCTCGACGAGATGCACGGCTGCGCGGAGTTGCGTCCAGCCGCGCGCGACCGCGCCATTATCGTCGGCGATCTCAACATAGCGCCGCTTGAATGCGATGTCTGGAGCCACAAGCAGCTTCTCGACGTCGTGTCGCACACGCCGATCGAGTGCGAGAAACTCCTCGGCATCCAGAAGGCGGGGGGTTGGGTGGACGCAGTGCGCGCCTTTGTGCCGGAACCGACTAAGCTTTATACGTGGTGGAGTTACCGTTCGCCGGACTGGACCAAGTCCGATCGCGGCCGCCGGCTCGACCATATTTGGACATCGGCTATGCTGGCGGACAGGGTGGCCGGCGTCGCGGTGGCCAAAGACTATCGCAGCGCCGCCAGTCCGTCCGATCATGTGCCGGTGACGGCGACGCTGGACGTATAATTGGACGTATAACAATAAGACGAAACGACAAGGGGAGGGCCCATGTATCCGGGCAACGGCGCCGCCAAAAATCCAGGGCGGCCTGCTTTCATCATGGCCAAAACCGGCGAAACGGTGAGCTATGCCGAACTGGAGGCACGCTCCAATCGCCTGGCGCAGCTGTTTCGCGCGCGCGGCTTAAAGCGGCTCGATCACTACGCCATCTTCATGGAGAACAACGCCCGTTATCTCGAGGCCTGCAGCGCCGGCGCCCGCGCCGGCCTCTATTACACCTGCATCAATTCGTTTCTGACGCCGGAGGAACTGGCCTACATCATCAACAACAGCGAAGCCAAAATCCTCATCACCTCGGAGGCCAAACGCGACGTGGCGATGGCCGCGCTGCCGCATTGTCCGAAGGTCGAGCTGTGCCTGATCGTGGATGGACCGGGCGACGGCGAACGCGTGCAAAACCTCGACGCCGCGACCGCGCCTTTTCCGGCGACGCCAATCGCCGACGAAGCGCTCGGCACCGCCATGCTCTATTCATCCGGCACCACCGGGCGGCCGAAAGGAATTCTGCGGCCACTGCCCGACCAGCCGCCGTCACAGAAACTTCCGCTTTACGCCTTTCTCGACAAGCTGTGGCAGTACCGCGACGGTATGATCTATCTGTCGCCGGCGCCACTCTATCACTCGGCGCCGCAAGCCGCCGTCAGCCTGACCATCGACCGCGGCGGCACTGTTATCATCATGGAGACCTTCGACCCCGAGCGCTATTTGCAGCTGGTTGAGGCCTACAAAATAACGCACAGCCAGCTGGTGCCGACGATGTTCTCGCGCATGCTCAAATTGCCCGAAGACGTTCGGCGGCGATACGATTTGTCGTCACTGGAAATAGCCGTCCATGCCGCGGCGCCTTGTCCGGTGCAGGTCAAGGAACAGATGATCGCCTGGTGGGGGCCGATCATTTTTGAATATTACGGCATGACCGAAGGCCTGGGCTTTTCCGCCTGCAACAGCGTGGAATGGCTGGCGCACAAGGGCACGGTCGGCAAGGTGATGCTCGGCGAACTCCACGTCTTGGACGCCGACATGAAGCCGTGTCCGATCGGAAAGCCCGGTACCTTGTGGTTCAAGACCGCCACCCCATTCCTGTATTTCAACGATCCGGAGGCCACCGCCAAAGCCAGCTCGCGCGACGGCTCGATGGGCACCGTCGGCGACGTCGGCTATGTGGACGAAGACGGATTTCTTTATCTCACCGATCGCGCGACCTTCATGATCATCTCGGGCGGGGTCAACATCTACCCGCAGGAATGCGAGAATCTGCTGATCACCCATCCGAAGGTCGCCGATGCCGCCGTCTTCGGCGTGCCGAATCAGGACCTCGGCGAGGAAGTCAAGGCGGCGGTGCAGCTCATGCCCGGCACCGCGCCGGGGGAGGACATCGCCGAAGAGCTGATGGCATTCTGCGCGCAACACCTGGCGCGGCAGAAATGTCCGCGCTCGATCGATTTCGAGGCCGAACTGCCGCGCTTGCCGACCGGCAAGCTGTACAAACGTCTGCTGCGCGACCGCTATTGGCAGGGTCACAACACCCGCATCGTCTAGAGTTTTCGAAAACGCCGAGTCCCCGGTCTTAACCGCCCGTTTGCCAGTGTCGGGCAGATTGCCGGAGCTGCAATTTACGCAGTTTGCGCGACCAGCGGATACAACGGCCATGCTTGGCGTTTCGACCACGGGCAATGCAACGCTTATTGCCTATGAAGACGTACCGATCCTCGCAACGGACCCTTGGTTCGGCGACGACAATCCGGCCTATTTCGGCAGCTGGGGCTTGAGCCACCGCATTCCGCCGCAATGCAAGCGCGACATTCTCGCCGCCAAATATATCTGGTTCTCGCACGGCCATCCGGATCACCTCAACGGCGATAGCCTTGCGCAGCTGCACGGCCGGCACATTCTGATTGCCGACCATGTCGGCGGGCGGATCGCGCACGATCTGCGCGAACAGGGCTTCGACATCTCGGTGCTGCCGGATCGGCAATGGGTGGAGCTGTCGCCGCGCATCCGCGTTTATTGCATCACGACAATGATCCAGGACAGCGTCTTGCTGGTCGACGTCAACGGACGGTTATTCGTCAATCTCAACGACGCCGGCAGCCGCGATTGCACGCTGCTCATCCGCAAAATCGTCGCCCAATATGCGCACAGTTATCTGTTGTGCCTGTCGGGCTACGGCGACGCCGACATGATCAATTTCTACGACGAGGACGGCGTCTTCGTCGTGCCGCCGGCGGCGCAGAAGCCCCCGGTGGGTCGGCAAATGAGTCTGCGGGCATTGTCGCTCGGCATCGGCAACGTCATGCCTTTCAGCTCATTCCACGCCTACCAGCGCACCGATTCGATCTGGGCGCAGAATTACGCCACCCCGCTTGAGGCCTACGAGCGCGGCTTCGACCACGAGAATCACACTTTCATTCCCGCTTTCACCCATATCGATTGCGTGAGCGGGCAAGTCACCCCGCTCAATCCGCAAAGCATGGAGACCGCGGTGCGCCGCCCCGAAGAATTCGGCGACAATTGGAGCGACGTTCTGGAGCACGGCGATTTGGACAAGCTCGCGCATTATTTCCGCAGCAAGGAGCGCGTGCGCGATTATCTGTCGTTCATCAATTTTCGCGTTGGCGGCCGCGACAATTTTGTCTCGCTCGACGGCAACAAGGGCCGCGGCATTACCTTCGAGGCGCCGCGCCATAGTCTGATGACGGCGATCGATTATGAGATTTTCGATGATTTGCTCATTGGCAACTTCATGAAGACCACCTTGCACAAGATGGGCTCGCTCTATGACGGCGATTTCAACTTCGCCGTCACCAAATTCGGCGACAACGGCCGGGTCAAGACCCATCGCGAGGTCGATGCGTATTTGCGCGAGTATCGCGCCCGCGCCGGCGCGGACTGGTACTACAATCGCCTTTACGAGAGCCTGTTGGAGCGCATGCGATCGACCGCGATCGCCTATCTGCCCAAGGAATCGCCGGCCTGGCGCGCGGCCTACCAAGTTTACCGGATGTTGGTGGCGCACCAGCACTAGCCCGCTGCTCGACCTTAGGCGATTTTTCTGCGCTACGGTTGCAGCCCGCATTGCGTTCGGGGAGCGCATGATCCGGAAAAGTGGATACCGGTTTTCCGAAAAAAATCATGCGCCAACGAAAAATCTAGACCATGATTCGATTCAACCTGATCGGATCGTGGTCTAGGATCGCTGCTGGATCCGAATCCGGTCGGCGGCAATGGTAAACCTCAAAACAGCCCACAAACGCTTCCTGAAATTTCAGGCGACCGCACGCGAGCCCGGCCTCACCGCGGTCCTCATCGTCCAGGTCCTGATGATCTTTGTCGCCGTGCCGCTCGTCAGCATGGGAGTGCTGCCGGAAGTCGTCGTGGCGTTGCTGTTCTTCGTGTTGGTGATCGCCATCCTCGTGGTGTCATCGCGCAGCTATTATGTCTCGGCGCTGGTGATGATCGCCGTCGTGCTGACGCCGTTCGGCGCCTTCGTTCAGGCCGATCATCCGTCGTTTCTGACGGAATGCCTGAGCGCCGGCGGCCGGCTGCTCGGGATTTCGGCGCTGAGCTATGTGATCATGCGCGCCGTGTTCGCCAACGGCCGTGTCACCCTGCATCGCGTGCAGGGCGCGGTCGTGCTTTATCTGAATTTCGCGTTGTTCTTTTCCATCCTGTTTCGTTTTTTGGAGACGGTGGCGCCGGGCGCTTTGCATGGGCTGACGCAGGCAGCGACGCAGTCGACGAGCGGAGAGTTTATTTATTTCAGTTTCACGACGCTCACGACCGCCGGTTACGGCGACATCATCCCGGTTCATCCGCTCGCCCGCGGCCTGTCCAACCTCGAGGCGATCATCGGCCAACTCTATCCGGCGACGCTGTTGGCGCGGCTGGTCAGCCTCGAACTCGAGCACCGGCGCGAAAGAGAACGCCGGCGCGAAAGAAATACGAGTCGCTCGGAAAAATAGCGCTGCTATTGCGGCCTTCGCGGCAAGCTGAGCACGGCGCGGACATTCTCCATCTCGCGCGCCCATTGATCGGCGCGCGCCGCGATCTCGTCACGCAGACGCCGCGCGGCGTCGGGATAGCCTTCCAGCATCTTTAGAAACATCGTGCGGGAAATACGCAGCACGGTCGAATCTTCGCGCGCGGTCGCCGTGGCCGGCCGGGTGGTTTCGGCAAGCAACGCCGATTCGCCGAGTAGCGTACCCGGACCGGCGACCACGTCGGCTTTGCCGGCGCGTGGCGGCTGCAGCGTGAACGAGCCTTGCTGGATCACATAAGCGCCGTCGGCGACGTCGCCGGCCCGGAACAGAACCTGGCCCGGCTCGACCCGGTAGCCCTCTGCACCGATCGCGAGGATACGCAGCGCCGGCGCGCCCAGCCGTTGAAGAATCGGAATCCGATCAAGAAACGCAATGTCGTCCTCGATGCTCATGGCGGCCGCGACTAGGGCACGAGCTTGTAGCCGCCGGCCTCGGTGACCAGGATGGCGGGCGCGGCGGCATCTCTCTCGATCTTCTGCCGCAGGCGATAGATGTGGGTTTCGAGCGTGTGCGTCGTCACGCCTGAATTATAGCCCCACACTTCCTGCAAAAGCGTCTCGCGCGAGACCGGGCGTTGGCCGGCGCGGTAGAGGTAACGCAGGATCGAAGTCTCTTTCTCGGTCAGGCGGACCTTGTTGCCTTTGGGATTCAAGAGAATCTTCGAGCTCGGCCGAAACGTATATGGCCCGATGGTGAAAATCGCGTCCTCGCTTGCTTCGTGCTGGCGGAGCTGGGCGCGGATGCGCGCCAGCAACACGGCAAAGCGAAACGGCTTGGTCACGTAATCGTTGGCGCCGGACTCCAGCCCGAGAATGGTGTCGGAGTCGGTGTCGTGGCCGGTGAGCATGATGATCGGCGCCTTGAAGCCGTTCTTGCGCAGGATGCGCACGGCTTCACGGCCATCGATATCGGGAAGACCAACGTCCATGATCACGAGGTCGATCTGGCCGGCTTTGGCGGCTTGCACGCCCTTGGAGCCGGTCTCGACCGCAACCGCTTCGAACTCCTCATGCAGCGACAATTGCTCGGTCAGCGCGTCGCGCAGCTCGGTGTCGTCGTCGACGATGAGAATCTTGCGCGTATTCGGCATCAATCCGGATCCCCAGTCTGGCTCCGCCGGTCAATGATGCGGGCCTCGCTATCGCGGTGGTTGCGATCTACTGTGTCGGCGCGAAATAGAGCATCCAAGGATACAAGAGCAAGTGGGGGTTGGGAAATCTCAGCCGCCGGGCGGAGGTCGGCGACGCATTTCCGTAGGCGCGATCCATGTCGCCGCGCGGCCGGGCCGGCGATCGCAGGGCTGGTTGCGCGTCGGTTCGCTCACCCTGCCGGTCGCGCTTGGCCGGGCCGGCATCAGAGCCAACAAGCGGGAAGGCGATGGCGGCACGCCGCGGGGGCAATTCCATCCGGTGCGATTATGGTGGCGCGCGGACCGCTCCTGGCGCCCGCAAACATTGCTGCCCACGAACCGCATCGGTCCGGCCGACGCCTGGTGCGAAGATCCCAAGGATCGGCACTACAACCGGCCGTTTCGGCGCTCTCCCGGCGAGGCCGGCGATCGTTTGTGGCGTAACGATCCCCTCTACGACGTTATTATTGAAATCGATCACAACACGCGGCCGCGCGTCGCCGGCCGCGGCAGCGCCGTGTTCATTCACATCGCGCGGCCGGGATTTAGCCCGACCGCAGGCTGCGTCGCTCTGACGCCGAGTGCCTTGCGGCTGGTGGTGAAACGGCTAAGCGTGAAGACGCGAATCATGATTCATAGCTAAGCCGCCTGAGGCCTGGCGCCGAAAATCGCGGTGCCGACTCGTATGTGGGTCGCCCCAAAAGCAATCGCGACCGGAAAATCCGCGCTCATGCCCATGGACAGCAAGGCGAGGCCGTTGCGGCCGGCAATCTGCGCCGTGAGTGCAAAGTGTGGCGCGGGAGCCTCGTGAAGCGGCGGGACGCACATCAGGCCCGAAATCCTCAGGCCATGGCGGTCGCGACAGGCGGCGAGAAAGGCATCCGCATCTTGCGGCTGCACTCCACCCTTTTGCGGTTCGGCGCCGGTGTTGATTTCGACGAAAAGCAGCGGATGCCGCGCCTGTTTGGCGATTTCCTTGGCCAGCGCTTCGGCAAGACTGGTGCGATCGACCGAATGAATGGCCTCGAACAGCGCCACCGCTTCGCGCGCCTTGTTGGATTGCAGTGTGCCGACCAGATGCAATTCGATGCCGCCGGTCGTGGGCATCAGCGCCGGCCATTTGCCTTTGGCTTCCTGCACCCGGTTTTCGCCGAATACGCGCTGCCCAGCGGCGATCACCGGTTCGATCGCCTCCGCGCCGAACGTCTTCGACACCGCAATCAGCGTCACGCTCAGCGGATCGCGTCCGGCGTCACGGCAGGCGCGCCCGATCTCCGCACGTACGTCCGCCAGTGCCCGTCCTGCGCTCATGATTTCCACTTCGTTAAAGCACTGCGAGCCGTTCAAATTTTAACGGAACCACAAAAGGCACTTTTACCTCCGGTCAATATGGTGCCGAACCTTGGGGCAGGGGGTTGCGCATGCCGGACGTTGAAGCAAAGTCATCGGCGACATTGCAACCGACGTCGCACGCTAAATCGCGGCGCGGCAAACCGCTGCTCAGCATCCGTGCCCGTTTGATCGTTGTCGCCCTTCTGGCCATTACGCCGCTGATGGTCGAGCGCGTGCGCGGTTTGGAGCGTGCCCGCGCCGAGCGCGCGGAACTTGCCAGTGCCCAAGTGGTCGATCTGGCGCGCGGCGGCGCCGCGGCGCAGCGCGAAATCATTTCGTCGATGCGCGCCATGCTCCAGGTCGTCGCGCGGGTTTTTGCAAAAATGCCGCCCGAAATGACGGATTGCAACAAAACGCTCGCCCATCTGACCGCCAACGTTCCCTGGATTCGCGCCGCCGCCGTGGCCGACACCGATGGCCGGGTCAAGTGTGCCACCGAGTCGGCCACGATAGGCTTGAACGTGGGGGACCGCTTGTATTTTCAAAAAGCCCTGCAATCGCGCGATTTCTCGCTGAGCGATTACCTGGTCAGCCGCGCCAATCAATTGCCCAGCCTGATGGCCAGTTATCCGGTGGTGCGTGACGACGGCTCGGTGAGCGGCGTCGTGATCGCGTCGATGAATCTGCGTTGGATCGGCAATCTCGCCGAATCGGCGGTCGAACGCGCCGGCACCTCGGTGGCCGTGGTCGACGGTCGCGGCACACTCGTCGCCGCTTCCGCGGATCAAAGGGAATTCATTGGCAAGAACTTCGCCGATCATGCGCTCACGCACGAGCTGCTCACGGGTGACGAGGGCACCATAACGACGGCCGGCTTCGACGGCGTCCGGCGCATTTTGGCCTACGTGCGGGTGCCCTGGACCGACTCGCGGCTCGCCGTCGGCCTGGACGAATCCATGGTGCACAAAAGCATCGACCGCGAAATCGGCATTGCCTACGTGCAGCTCGCCCTGTTCGGCGCAATGGTTCTGCTGGCGGCATGGGTCGGCGGCGAGCGGCTGATTTTGCGGCCGATCCGCTCGCTCGCGCGTACCGCGAGCCGGTTCGGCCGCGGCGACCTTCAAGCGCGCGCCGCCGACGACCCTTGGCTCGCCGAGTTCGAACCGCTGGCGGCCGCCTTCGACGACATGGCGCATAAACTCGCCACGCGCGAGCAGGAACTGCAAATCGCCAACCAGCATCTCGACGAGCTCGCCAGCCTCGACGGTCTCACCGGACTAGCCAATCGGCGCGGCTTTGATCGCGAACTCGACCGCGCTTGGCGCCGCGCGGACGAGCGCGGCCGGCCGCTGGCGCTAATGATGATCGACATCGATCATTTCAAACTGTTCAACGACCGCTACGGGCATGTCAGGGGTGACGCTTGTCTGCGCGCCGTCGGCGAAACGCTGTCGCTAGTCGCGCTCGAAGAGGCGACTATCGTCGCGCGCTACGGCGGCGAAGAATTTGCGCTGTTGCTGCCCGGCCTCGATCTTGATCGGGTGATCGCGCTAGCCGACGAAGCGCGCGGAGCGGTGGAGAGAATGCTTATTGCCCACGCCGATGCTCCTTGCGGATTGGTTACCATCAGTATCGGCGTCGAAGCATTGGTGCCGGACAAGACCCTTTGCGCCGACAATCTTGTCGAGGCCGCGGACCGCGCGCTTTACACAGCCAAACGGCGCGGCCGCAACATGGTGGTGGCCCACGAAAGGTTGCTGCTGAGCGCCGCCAGCTGAAATGCGGCGCAATTCGGCAGCGGCGGGCGGCCGTCAGGACTGGCGCGGGCGGGTCTTTTTCGTCTTCTTCGCGGCCGGCGCGCGTTTACGCTCACGCGGCGCCCAGATCATGCCTTCGAGCTTCATGCCGTCCGGATCGGCGAAATAAACTGCGTAATAGTTCTCGCCGTAATATTCCCCCGGCGGATCGAGCACGGTCATTTTGTTCTGTTGCAAAAACGCGCCGAGCTTGTCGACGTCGCCGCGGCTCGCGAGCTCGAATGCGTAGTGATGAAATCCGATGTCGCCCTTGCGATATTTCCGTCTTTTGCCTTCGGCGTCCGCCGCCGCGATCCAGAACAGGGTCTTGCCGTTGCTCCAGCCGGCCATGTCTGCGTAGTCGTATTTGAGCTTGAAGCCGAGAAAGCGCAGCAGCTTGTCGTAGAACTCCCGCGAACGCGCGAAATTGCCGACGCTGAGCACGAGATGATCGATGCCGACGACGCGAGGCATGGACACCTCCTCGATTTCGCAGGGCACGGGGCCGCCGGTGCACCGTAAAACGTGCTGGGCGGCAGCGCGAGGCGGTTGGTGCAGCACCGCACGTCCCCCTAGTGTAGAAAAGCCACACGGCTGTGTGGATTAGACCGCTGCTCCCCGCGGCGGCCACAATCAGTGCAGCGATTGTGCAACACTCGGATAATGAGCCTACCCGGAAAGTTCACGACCGTTTCGCTTTATGGCAACTTCCGCGATCCGTTCAGAGGGACGTGGCAAATATGCCGCAGTCGGTTAAATCCCAAGGTCACGGCGCGAAAAACCAATTCCCGGTGCCAAATATTCGTAGCCATTTGCCGCCGACGGCGGCAAATGGCTGCCGAAAATCCGAATCATCCGACCGGTTTGCCGCGATTGTTCAACGCGTCCACTCCGGCGTATGATGGGAAAACCAAGTGGGGTAACGGGAATTGCTCGCCGTTTCGTCGGTCAGGCCCGGGTCGGGATTTCCCGCCGGGACGACTGGCCTTTGAGCGGACGGCAATCGTGCAGGCTGTATCGTCTATGAATATCACGCGTAATTATTCGCGGCTGCAACCGCGTTCGTTGCATAACGGGGCACCGGCCGTTCGCGGTGGCGCAAAATTCGGCGCGATGCTCGCGTTGGGCGCCGTGCTGGTGTTGTGCGGGTGCAGTTCGCCCGCCACGCCATCATACCCATCGGGGCATGCCACCGCACAAGATCTGCTGGCCTTGAACAATATTCAGGATGCCAGCGGCATTCACACCCGCGACCTGACGCCGGCCGAAAAAGAAGTCATCAGCCACGCCGTCAGCCTGTCGATCGTCAATTCGGCTTCGGCGCAATTTCGCTGGCCGCAAATCGCCAACACCGAAGATGGCTCGATCAACTATTGCGGCATGGTGAAAGCGCAGAGCGCGTTCCCGTCCTACAGCGGCTGGCAAGCCTACATCGTCGAAGGCACCATTTCCGGGGGCCAGATGACGTCCGCCGTGGTCGGTCTGATCGCTGGGGGCAAGGACGTCGATATCGTGCGCAAGATGTGCAAAAAGTACGGCCTCGACCCCGGTGCCGCCGGCTGAGTTAACGCGCGTCCCCTTTGAGCCGTCTTTGGCGCCATCCTCTGTGCAACGCCTCGGCAGGCGCCAAGGGGTATACTCTTCCCATCCGTCATATTCGCGCCCGATCCAAAATTCGAAAAATTCGGCTTCGACATTTGCGCTTGACGCTTGGTCACCGCCTCAACACTGCGTGCGTGGTGATGATGCGATCGGTGCCGATCTTCATCATATTTGTCCCTGACTATTTTTTGGTCACCGCCACCGTCTTGGGCCGGCGTGTCGGTAAGCCGCGCTAGCATTTAATCCGGCGCATCAGCTGCCCATCCGAACATTTTGGTGGGACGGCGCGTCGTCGGCATCGCCGAATCGCCTCTTGAAAGATCGAGGACTGTCCTAGCCCTAGGCAACGAGAATTTATATCGCTATCATGTTGACGTGCCAACAAAGCACGGGGCCTTAACCCCGGCAGCGGTTTCACACCAGGGAGGAATTCGATGAAAAGGCGTGAGTTTCTAAAATTGACCGCAGCGACCGCGGTCGCCGGAACGCTGAGCGCGCCGGCGGTCCGCGCGCAGAGTTCGACCGTCAAGGTCGGCGTGGTCGGCGCGAAGACCGGCCCACTCGCACCCGGCGCGGCGGTGACTCATTTCCCGCCTTATCAGCTCTGGGCCTATGAGGTGAACCAGCGCGGCGGCCTCAAGCTCAAGGACGGTCAGAAGAAGATCGAATTGATCGAGTACGATGACCGCACGCAGCCGCCGGAAGCCATCAAGGCCGTCGAGCGTCTGGCGACCGTAGACAAAGCCGACTGGATCGGCGGCGTGTACGCGACCGGCTTTAATCTCGCCACTGCGCCGACGTTCGCCAAGTATGGCTATCCGCAATTGACCCAGGCCTGCGTCACCGATCAAGGCCCGGCCCTGGTGAAGAAATATCCCGGGTTCTTCATGTTCCAGGCTTCGACCAGCGATTTCGCCAAAGGCGCGATCGGCGTTCTCAAGAAGCTCAAAGACAGCGGCCAGATCGGCAACAAAGTTGCGGCCGTGAACGTCGGCGACGATTTCGGCATCGAACTCGCGAATGCCGGGCGGCCGCTGTTCAAGGAGGCCGGTTTCGAGATCGTCTACGACAAGTCCTATCCGCTCGGCACCCAGGACTATGCGCCGGTGGTCAAGGCCGCCAAGTCGGCCAATCCCGATGCGTTTGTCGCCTGGTCGTATCCGCCGGACACGTTCGGGCTCGCCGATCAAGCCAAGATCGAAGCGCTCAACGTGAAGGCCTATTACAGTGCCGTCGGTTGCGCGTTCCAAGGCTTCTCGCAGAAGAACGGCCCGGCTGCCGAAAATGTGCTTGGAGCTGGCGGTGTCACCGATTCGCCGGAGATCCGCGACTTCTACAAACGGCACAAGGAAGTCACGAAGGTGGACGCCGACTATTGGGGTTCGCCGATGTATTACTCGATGCTGCAGATGCTCACGCAATGCATCGAGACTGTCGGCTCCATGGACCGCCAAGCCATCGCTGAGCAAATCCGCAAGGGCCCCAGCTTCAAGACCCTCGTGGGCGAAGTCTCACTGCCCGGGCAGATTCTCAACAAGGCCTGGACGGTTGGCCAGTGGCAGGGCGGCTTCTTCTCGGCTGTTGCTGGGCTTGGCTTCAACAGCTACGCGCCGGTCAAGTTGAAGACCGGCTGGAGTTGAGATCGCAAGGCCGCGAAAGCGGGCTGACCGCATTTCGCTCGGGCTTAAACGAATGGCGGCGTTGTCCTCATGGTTGAGGGCGGCGCCGCCACTGGTTAACCGTTACTAGCGGCCGGGGGCGATCTCGCGTATGGGCGCCGGACGCAGGTAATCGACATAACGCGTTCGACATGGACATCCTGATTATCGGCCTGCTGCTCGGCGGCACCTATGCCTTGATGGCGATGGGTTTGCAGCTGCAGTACGGCGTCGCCCGGATCATGAATCTCGCCAACGGCGAAGTTTTGATCGCCGGCGCGTTCGGCGCGTTCTGGTTTTTTGCCGGGACCCATGCCAGCCCGCTGTGGTCTTTGCTTTTTGTTGTGCCGCTGGCGTTTGCATTGAATTGGGCGATCTATCGCGTGTTGATCGCGCCATTGGTCCGCCGCGCGAAAAGCCAGGGCAAGCTGGATGTCGACAGCATCCTGGCAACCTTCGGCCTGAGCTTTCTCTTCATTGGAGTCATGGTGGCGTTTTTTGGCGCCCAATATACCGACTACTCCTATTTGTCCGAGCCGATTTTCATCTTCGGCGAACGCTACGGTCTCAATCGCGTCGTCGCGTTTGTTGCCTCGGCCATTATTTGCATCGGCCTGTATCTCTGGCTGCACAAGACCCGCGCGGGATTGGCGCTGCGTGCGGTCTCGGTCAATCCGTCCGCCGCCGGGCTTGTCTCCATCAACGTCATGCGCACGTCGGCGCTGGCTTTCGCGCTTGGCGGCGCGGTGACGGCGGCCGGCGGCGTTCTGCTGAGCATGTACCTGACCTTCGATGCTTCATACGGCGTCGTCTTCACGCTCAAAGCGTTGATCATCGTCATTCTCGGTGGCGTCGGCGACATTCGCGGCACCATCATCGCTGCGTTTATCCTAGGCTTGGCCGAGACGGCGGTGGCTACGCTGATCGATCCGGGTCTGACGCTCGCGGCAGCCTACATCCTGTTCATGCTTGTATTGCTGATCCGGCCGGAAGGATTGTTCGGGAGGCGAACGGCGTGAGCATCGTGGAAAAAGCACCGCTTGTCCGCGCCGGCTTGGGGATCAGCGCACGCGAATGGCGCACGCTGCTGATCAGTGCCGTGATCTTGGTCGCCGCGGCGCTCGTGCCGCTGGTGTCCGAAGGCTACATTCTGCAGGTGATGATTTCCATCGTGATGTACGCGGCGCTTGCGACGTCATGGCTGTTGTTCTCCGGACCGACCAACTACATCGCGCTGAGCACGGCCGCCTTCTTCGGCATCGGCATGTATGTGACGGCGGCCGGCATCGATCTCGTGCCTTATCCGGTCCTGATCATCGCCTCCGGCGTCGCCGGCGCGGCGCTGGCCGCCGTTGTCGGCCTCGCCACGTTGCGTGTCGCGGGCGTGTACTTCGTCATCTTTTCTCTCGGTCTTGCCGAGCTGGTGCGGCAATTCATGACCTGGGGGCAGCATGTCTTCGGCACCATGAGCGGCCTCTATGTCTCCGTCGACCGCAGCGAGCCGGAATATTATTGGCAGCTACTGCTGCTGACCGCCGTGATTTTCGTGGTCGGTTGGTGGATCGGCCGGTCGCGGCTCGGGTTTGCGCTGCGCATCATCGGCAATGACGAGATCGTCGCCGTCCATTGCGGCATCAACACCGCGCGCGCCAAAGTGATCCTGTTTGTCATCTCCAGCACCTTCGCGTCGATTATCGGCGCGCTGGTCGCGCCACGCTGGGGCTATGTCGAGCCGGTGGTGGCCTTCAATCCGTTCCTTTCGTTTCAAGTCGTGATCATGGCTCTGCTCGGCGGCACGCATCGTTTGTGGGGGCCGCTGCTCGGCGTCATACCATTTACCGTGATGTGGGAACTGATCTCGATTGAATTCCCCGATTACACGACCTTGCTGCTCGGCGCCTGCTTTCTCCTGATCGTGTACGCCATCCCGAACGGCTTTACCGGCCTCATGGAAAGCGCGTTCAATCGTCGCACGAAAGCCGGCGGCACTACGACCGGCTCCGTGCAAAGGACGCTCGATGTGCCGGCCGGCGCCGTGACGGCAGAGCTGCAACCGCAGAAGAGCAGCGATGCTTAGCCCGGCGACCACCGAAGCGTTGACGGCTAGCGGCGTTACCAAGCACTTTGGCGGCCTCGTCGCCGTTGAAAACATGACGTTTGCGCTGACTGAGAAGGAAGTCCTCGGCTTGATCGGTCCGAATGGTTCCGGCAAAACGACAATGATGAATCTGATCTCCGGGGCACTGAAGCCGAGCGCCGGCGAGATCAGGCTGTACGGCGACACCATCTCCGGCACCGGTGCCAGCAAGGTGGCGAGGCGCGGCGTCGCCCGCACCTTCCAGCTGGTGCGGATGCTACCGGCCATGACCGTCCTCGAAAACGTCGCCGCCGGCGGCGTGTTCGGCCACGCCCGCCGCTGGGGCAAGGAGCTCG
>CAYWNY010000074.1:0-17536 GCA_964459765.1 uncultured Hyphomicrobiales bacterium
ACGCAGTCCATGTATTTGCATTTGATGCAATTATCGTTGACGATGTAGGTCATCTTCTCACTCTAAAAGACCGGTCTTTGGCGGGCCTTGCTCCTAGCGCATGGCTCCCGAGGGTGCAAGTTTCAGGGTTGCCACCCGCCTGCAGCCGGCCCGCAATTTCCGAGGCGTCAGCTCAATTCGTCATATAGGCTCACGCCCGCTCTAGCGTCACCCCGTCGGTCGCTAAGGCCCTTTACCTTGAGCACCCGCACGGCGCGATCGAGCGCGACAGTAATCACGTCCCCGACGCGCACCATGCGGCCCGGACCGCGCACACGGGCGCCGTTGACGCGCACATAGCCGGAACTTGCCAGTGCGGCGGCGACCGAACGTGTACGGACCAGCCGAGCGTGCCAAATCCATTTGTCGATGCGCTGACAGTCGCAGTCGGCCGGCAGCATCATGCACTAGCGCCGCTCCTTCGCGTCGGCTTCGAGCTGCGCTTTGAGTGCCGCAAGCTTGGCGAAAGGCGAGTTCGGATCGGGCGCCTTGTCGCGGCGCTCGTGCCGTTCGTGACGCGCCTGCGGCACCCGCTCGCGTTCGCGCCGAGGACGATCAGGCCGCTGATCCCCACCGTGCCTTCGACGGTGTCGCAAATGGTGTTCCGGTTTGCGCGCTTCGGCAACCGGTTCGGTCGGTGCAGCTTGCTCGGCCGCAGCAGCCGGCACTTCAGAAGTGACGGTCGCCGAATCCGACGCAACGGGGCGATCGGCAGCGGCGTCCCCGGCAGCGCTCGAGCGCTTGGCAAAATGCCTGCCGCCATCGCGACGTTTGCCATGCGGACGTTGATAACGGCCTTCGGCGCGGCCCGGACGCCAGACCTCGATCATGACGGGTTCGCCGGGGGCGGAGCTCTCCACCTTCTCCTCTGCCGGAAGAGGCTCGGACTGATCGACACTCTTCACCGGCTCAGGCGGCGACGCAGATTCCTCAGCCGGTTCGCCGCCCGCATCGGGCACCGATACCTCGGCTTCCACGGCCTCGATCGCGTTGGCGGCTGCCGCCTCGGTTTCGCTCTCCCCGCCTGCCAGGAGAGGGCTAGGGTGAGGGGGAGTGTCCGCTCGCTCTGGAACCTCAAGCGCCGGCTCGCCTGCCACGCTTGGCGCGGCAACCTCTCCCGGCTCGCTGGCAGAGGCAATTTCAGGCTCCGGCGGTTTCGGCCGCCGCTCCAGGCGATAACCGAGCGAACGCAGAATGGAGGCGAAATCTTCGCCGGAAGCCCCGATCAGCGAGGTCATGGTGTTGACCACGGTAAAGCCGCCGCCGGCGATGGCACCGGGCGGTTTTGCGCCCGCCCCGCCTTCGCGCCAGGCGAGCGCCGGCCGGATCAAATCGGCGAGCCGTTCGAGGATGTCGACGCGCACGGCCCGTTCGCCGCAGACCCGGTAGCCCGCCGCGCGATAGAGCGCGGCATCGATCTCGCGATCGACCGGGATCGAAGTGCGGCCGCTACCGGCAAGATGCAGCAAATCGTCGAGGCCTTTGCTCTGTTGGCCGTCATGCGCCAACGCCCAGAGCTGCGCGGCAAGCGCGCGTGGTGCGGGCTTGAGCAGGAGCGGAAGGTAGATGTGGTAGGCGCCGAAGCGCACACCGTATTTGCGCAACGTCGCGCGCTCGGGCTGTTCCAGGCCCTTGACCTCATCCGCCACCCGCTGCCGCTCCAGCACGCCGAGCGCTTCCACCAGCTGGAACGCAACGCCGCGGGCGATGCCGTTGATGTCGGCGGCGGCCGAAAGTTCGAACAAAGGCCCGAGCAGCTTGGCGATGTGCGATTTCAGCCAGGCGTCAAGCCGAGCCTCCACCGCTTCGCGTGGCGCGCCGGAAAGATGTTCGTCGGCGACGATGCGCACGCGTGGCCGCAAGGCCTCCTCGCCGGGGATGAGTTTACCGACCGCGGCGCCAGTCCAGCGGACCGTGCCGTCCGCGGCCAGCACGAATTGCTCATTGGGCGCCTCCGCAAGGCGCGTGGCGCGCGCCGCGATCTCGCCCGCGAGCGCTTTTTGCGCCGCGTTTTGCAACGCCTTGGCTTCCGATCCGCCGGATGAGGCGTCGGGCACAAAGACAAATCCGTCGAGGCGGCCGATGGTGTGACCTTCCACCACGACCTCGCCGGTTTTGCTCATTTCCGGCTCGAACTCGGCGTTCTCGCGCAGCCGCCGCATCAACACGCTGGTGCGGCGATCGATAAAGCGTTCGGTCAACCGCTCGTGCAGCGCGTCCGAAAGCTTGTCTTCGACGTCGCGGGTGACGCCTTGCCAATGTTCCGGATCGGCGAGCCAGTCCGGTCGATTGGCGGCGAAGGTCCAGGTCCTGATGTGGGCGATGCGGTTCGACAGCGTGTCGATGTCGCCGTCGGTCCGGTCGGCGAGCGCGACCTGCTGGGCGAACCAATCGACCGGTATGGCGCCGTCGCGCACCAGAAAGCCGTAGAGCGTCACCGCCAGCTCCGCATGCGTGGCCGGCGCGATCTTGCGGTAATCTGGGACCTGGCAAACTTCCCAAAGCCGGGCGACGTCGGCGCTGGTCCTCGTCATTGCGCGCACGTCATCGTCACGGGCGGCATGATCGAGCACCAGGATGTCTTCCGCGACCGGCGCCCGAGTCATGGCCGGTTCGGTCGGCGCCATCGCCAAGGCCGCCTGCAACGTGCCGATCGATGAGAAGTCGAGCTCAGTATTTCTCCACTGCACGGTCTTGACCGGCTCGAAGGTGTGCGACTCGAGCGCCTGCACCAGTTCGGTCTCGAACGGCGGGCAGCGCCCGGTGGTGCCGAATGAGCCATCGCGGGTGGCGCGCCCGGCACGCCCGGCGATCTGGGCGAGTTCGGCCGGATTGAGCTTGCGGAATTGATAGCCGTCGAATTTGCGGTCGGCGGCAAACGCGATGTGATCGACGTCGAGGTTAAGGCCCATTCCGATGGCGTCGGTCGCCACCATGTAGTCGACTTCGCCGGCCTGGTAGAGCGCGACCTGCGCGTTGCGGGTGCGCGGCGACAACGCCCCGAGCACGACCGCGGCGCCGCCACGCTGGCGGCGGATCAGTTCGGCGATAGCGTAGACCTCCTCGGTCGAGAAGGCGACGATGGCGGAGCGGCGCGGCAGGCGTGTCAGCTTTTTCTCGCCGGCGAAGCTTAGTTGCGACAGCCGCGGCCGGCTGACGATGCTGACGCCCGGCAAGATCCGCTCGACCATCGGCCGCATGGTCGCCGCGCCGAGCACCAAAGTCTCCTCGCGGCCGCGCCGCTTGAGCATGCGGTCGGTGAACACATGGCCGCGTTCGAAATCGGCAGCGAGTTGAATTTCGTCGACGGCGAGGAACGCGACGTCGAGATCGCGCGGCATCGCCTCGACGGTGGCGACCCAGAAGCGCGGATTGGGCGGCTTGATCTTTTCTTCGCCGGTGATCAGCGCGACCGAATCGGCGCCAACCCGCTCGACCGCGCGGTTATAGACTTCGCGCGCCAGAAGCCGCAGCGGCAGTCCGATCAGGCCGGACGAATGCGCCAGCATCCGCTCGATGGCGAGGTGGGTCTTGCCGGTATTGGTCGGCCCAAGCACGGCGGTAACGCCGGCGCCACGGGCGCGCGCATCACGGTTGGTGGAAGGCGAGAAGGAAATCGGCATTCAAGGCCCGGCTGCCGCTCAGGTGGCGGCGCATCTGTATCACAACAACACGCTGGAAAGCCCTGTGCTTAAGGTGTGGAACGAGTCTGGAACGAATCGCGGCCGAATCGGCGACTCGCCGCCTGTTCGACTTCGTTCACTGCGACATATGGCAGTGCGGATGGAGTGCAATACCACATCGGGTGTTCAGGGGCGCGGTTCATTGCGGTTTGCGGCGAAAAGACGTTAACGCGATCGCGAGTAAGATTCTTGCAGCGAGTCAAGTGAGCTATCCCTGTGGATAACGGGGAGACGTTGCGCGCCAATGACGCGCCCGCCGGCGATCACTGGATTTTCACGTTGGCGGCAGTGGCGCGCGGCGGCTTGGCGACCGAGACGAACTGGGTCGCTTGCAGCACGCCGGTCCCGACCGGCGTCGGCAGCGAAAACCGGTACGGCACGAGCACGCGCGTACCGGAGATCGGCGCCAGCCACACTTCGGCGTCGCGCAATGCCGTTAGATATTTGATCGCGTAGCGGTCGGGGATGTACCCGGATATCGGCACGAAGTAGATCGCGCAAACGACAACGGGCCCCTGGTAGCCCTTGTCCGCTTTGACAACCTCCATGCGCTTGAATTCGCTCTTGAGATCAAAGCGCATGCGGCCGTCGAACACCGCCGCCTTGCGCCCGCAAGCCTCCGGCGACACCGGGTCGCCGGTGCCACCGACCGCATCGAGCGTTGCCGTCATCGGGTCAAGAACGTTGTGGCGGTCGGCATCGCTCACTGGAATGCGGTCCGGATGCGGCCCGACCGGCGGATCGACGGTAAAGTCCTTCACGCCGCCGCCGGCGAACACCATGTGCACGTCATCGACATGTTTCTCGTTGGAGATAGTCGACGCGTAGGTCGTCGGTATCGGCTGGCCACCGGCCACGGTCCCTTGCGCAGTGCCGGTGCCATGCCCCGGGCTGAAAAAGCGCAAGATGCCCATGGTGCCGCCGCTCGCGGTCGCGGTGAACTGGTCTTCGGAAATCTCGATGACCCAGTTGCCGCGCCCGACCGGGATGCCGGCGAGACTTACAGTATATTCGGCATCGAGCCGCCCCTGGGCGGACGCGCTTCGCCCGCTGTCGGCCAAAAGTGCGGCAGCAAAAACCGCCGTGGCGTAAGCAACGAAACCAGATGTCCTCATTGGCGGCCTCGGCTCGATAAACACGGCGACGACAAATTCCCTCGCGACCGCAGTAAGGTTCAATGCAACGGAACGCCAACGGGCAGAACGCCGTATCGGCAGCCGCGGAGGCGATAGCCCAAAGACCACCCAACGTCTTATCGGAGAATGCGTCGTTTCTGTGATTTTGCGGCGTGTTTTCACGCCATCGGCGCCGGCGGTTGTGCCCGCACGCTTGACGCTGCCCGCCATGCTCATTATAGCTCCCCGGCCTTCGCGGCCCCTTTATCCGCCTGCAGCGGCGGGCGCGCCGAAGCCATTAGTGGAATCTAAAAAGGAATTGCAGCCATGTCGTGGCGTTGCGAGCTCACCGGCAAGACCCGACAGATCGGGCATAAGGTGAGCCACTCGAATCGCAAGACCAAACGGCGGTTCTTGCCGAACTTGCTCAACGTCACGCTGTTATCCGACACGTTGGGACGTTCGGTGCGTTTGCGCATTTCCGCCAATGCCCTGAAATCGGTCGACCATCGTGGCGGGTTCGACGCCTTCCTGCTCAAGGCCAGGGATGCCGAGCTGTCGCCGCGCGCGCTCGAACTCAAGCGGCAAGTCGCCAAAAAGCGCGCTGCGGCCGCTTAATCCAACGGGACGCGAGGATCGATCGGTCCTGTCGGCATGAATTCGCCGGCGTAGGCGCGTTTGTGCAGGTCATCCGGCGAAGCCCCCGCGGCACGTGCTTTCACCATCTGCGCCGGATCGACGAACATGCCGATCGGATTTTTGGCAAATTGCTCCGAAGTGCGCATCCATTCCTTCGATTGCTTCCAATCGCCAAAATTATCGTATTGCAGCTCGACGCTGTTGCCGTCTGGGTCGACGTAATAGAACGACATCGTCATGCCGTGGTCGAGCGACATGTGCGGCTCGATGCCCTGCGCCTTCAGTCGCGTATAGTTGTCGAGCAGCTCATCGCATGAGCCGTATTCGAAGGCCAGGTGATGCATCCCGGTGTGCATCAGTTTGTCGGGGTCGTCGGTCATCTTCGAGGATGTGAGCAGCGCGATGCGATGGTTGGCGCCGTCGTTGGTCAACCAGGCCCCGCCGGGAAACGCAAACGTCGCTTTGGTACCAAGGACATTGCCATACCAATCGATCATTTCTTGCAGCCGCGTCGTCTTGAGGTTGACGTGATGGAGGATTGGCCCACGGGTCTGGCCGGCGGAGTTGCTCATCGTTTTCTCCCTTGGTTCGATCTTCGATGCTCGATGTTATCGCCAAAGCGTCTTGCTAGCGCGCTGCGCCCCTTCGTCAAGGACTCTCAGCTTCGACCACGCAATCTCGGGATGCACCCGCCCGCCGAGACCGCAATCGGTGCCGGCGATCACGTTCTCGCGGCCGACGGCATTGGCGTAAGCGAGGATGCGATCGGCGACCAGCTCCGGATGCTCGACGACGTTGGTGGCGTGGCTCACCACCCCTGGAATAAGGATCTTGCCCTCGGGCAACTTTACCTCGCTCCAAAGTTTGTACTCATGCTCATGCCGGACGTTTCCAGCCTCGACTGAGTAGGCTTGCGCCTTCACCCGCGGCATTACATCGACAATGTCGCGCAGCGGAATGTCGGTTGTATGCGGGCCGTGCCAGCTGCCCCAGCAGATATGATAACGGACGCGGTCTTCGGGAATGCCCTCGAGCGCATGATTAAACGCGTCGACGCGCAGCATCGCATAGCGCTTGTAGGCTTGAATGCTGGGCTGCGGATCGAGCATGTCCCAGGTGTCTGGAAGCCCGGGATCGTCGAGTTGCAGGATGAACCCGGCATCGACAATTGCCCGATACTCGACGCGCAGAGCCAAAGCGATGCCCTCGAGAAATTTTTCCGCGGTCGGGTAATGCCGGTTCTGGCCGCGACAAAACATTTCGAGGCTGCCGACGGCGATGGAGGTGACGAACGCCTCCTTCACGCCGTCCGCGTCCGCCGCGGTCTTGAGGTTGGCGAGGTCGCGCCGCAATGCGTCCTCGCCACTGTAACTAAGCGCAGCGAGGCAGGTGGGCCGCCCGGCGGGGCGGGCGATGCCCGAAATGTACTCGGTGTAAAATCCGGGAAACTCACGCTGCTCCCAGCGCTGGCCGACGATGCGCATCGGTTGACCGCTGATCGCCCTTTCCGGCGCTTCGGTACCGGTAGGCGTCGGCCCGAAGCCCGAAACGCGGCCGAAGATGTACGTGCCCCATGCCGCAAGATCGGTCGCCGAGCGCATCGGCTTGCCGAACTCGCCGTCGTTGGGAATGTCGACGCCATGCTTTTTTTGTTCGGCGACGACACCCGCGACCGATGTTTGCAAAAGTGCCTGAAGTGCGGCCTCCTCTTGCGGGTCGCTGATCGGCCGTGACCACGCTTCACGAAGCTCGTCCGGTCGCGGCAGGCTACCGGCGTGCGTCGTCAAAACGCGATCTACGCTCCGCATCATTTCAAGATTCCTTCATGGCGCCAAACTAAACCGCCGGGCGGTCGAGCGTTCGTCTCTTTCACGAAATCTTCGCGCTCGGCGCAGGCGTCGCGGCGTTAGACCAGTCGGCATGTAACGCAAAGGCGAGGACGAAAAGCGCGGCGATAAACGGCGCGATGGCGGTGGCAAAAAATACCTGTGTCACACCCCACCCCCAGCCCAGCATCAGGCTCGTCGTCAGCGGCGCGACCACCTGCCCGCCGCGGCCCATTCCCATGGCCCAACCGACGCCGGTGGATCGGATCGCGGTCGGGTAGTTCAGCGCGGCAAGCGCGATCACTCCCGAAGCGCCCATGCCGACGAACACGCCGATCAGCGCCAGAACGATCGACATCGATGTGACCGACGTCGCCGCGAAGCCCACCGCGCCTGTCGCAATCGTGCCGAGCAAAAGCGCCGGCACCAAAGTCGCGACCGCACCGAAGCGTTCGATGAGCCGGCCGGCGCTGCCCATGCCGATCACCGCGCCGATGCCGTGAAAGCCGAGCACAACGGCGGCCTGCGACGGTGCAATGCCGTTGGTGCGCAGCAACGTCGGCGTCCACAGCACGGTGATCGCGAGCGTCCCGAACGCCGTGATGAAAGTGACCCAGAGCAGCAACGTACCGACGGCGCGGCCTTCGGTGAACAAATGCTTCAGCGCCACGCCCTCGATGTTTTGCTCGTCGGCGACGATCTGCGCGTTCGGCGCCATCGACGGCACGATCCGCCGCGCGATGGCGCGCGCTTTCTCGGGATCTTGATGTTCGGCGACGAGGAAGCGGATCGATTCCGGCAGCCAGATCAACAGCGCGCCCGCCACCAATAGCGGCAGCACACCGCCGACCAGAAATATCGCCGGCCAGCCGAAATTCGCGAGGATATAACCATTGACGAAGCCCCCGGCAGTGCCGCCGAGCGGAAACGCCGCCCAGATCAGGCTTGCGATCATGGCGCGCCGTCGTTGCGGCGCATATTCCGAAGCGAGCGCGATGAAGCAGGGCGTCGCTCCGCCCAACCCGATGCCCGCGAGGAAGCGCACGACAAGGAGCATGTTGTAAGAGTCGGCTGTGGCGGTCAGCAACGTGAAGATGCCGAAGATGATCGCTGCCGCCACCAAACAGCGCTTTCTTCCAAAACGGTCGCCGAGCGGCCCGAAGGTCAGTGCGCCGATCATGGCGCCGAGAACAGCCGCTGAGAAGATCGGCCCAAGCGCCGCTCGCCCGATACTGAGTCTGTCGGCAATCAGCGGCGCCGCGACCGCGATCGATTGGCTGTCGAGGCCGTCCAGGAACGCGACCAGCGAACACAAGACGATTGCTTGGATCTGAAACGATGTGAACGGGCTCGCGTCGATCGCCTGCGTGATGTTGACGACTTGTTTGCTGTCCGCGCTCATGCCGTCATTTCTCGTTTTTTGGCGACCGCTCCGTGCGCGGCGGCGCCACGCAATGTAGCGACGAGAGCATCGGCGTCGGCGACGCGCTCACCGCGCCAGGCGACATATTGGTCGGGCCGGATCAGCGCCAGCGGCGCGCCGTAGAGCTCTCGCAATTGCCGATCGGGAAGATCGAGAACGGTGAGCGGGACGCTGGCGCGCTTCGCGGCCGCGGCGAGGTCGCGCGCGGCCGGCGCATCGTCAAGTACGAGCAGCGTGTAACCGCGGCCGAAGCGGTCGTAAAGCGAACTGCCGTCGGCGAGCCAGGCGTGCGGCGCGAGGCAACCCGGGTGCGCCGACGGTTCGAAATTGGCGTGGTGTTCATTCGGCGGAGCGCTGCCGTCATCGGCAATGATCGGCGATTGCAGATAGCGCGAGCCGAGCACCACGCCGAGCGTCTTGAACTCCCGCGTCTTGGTGCGCACGATCTCGTCGGCAACCGCGCGGCGCGCCCGCTCGCCGGCGTCCGAGTCTTCGTCGAGATTCTCCTTGAGGAGTTGCGCGCTGAGCGTGCGATAATTCTCCACCGCCTCGGCGATGGTGCGCTGGTGCACCGGGCGCCGCTCTTGCTCGTAGGAATCGAGCAAATGGTCGCCACCCCACGCCTGCAACATCGCGGCGAGCTTCCAGCCGAGATCGACGCCGTCGGCAATGCCAAGATTCATGCCATAGCCGCCGAACGGCGGATGCAGGTGGCAGGCGTCGCCGGCAAGGAAAATCCGCCGGTCGCGGTAAGCATCGGCGATCAGGCGGTGCGCGGCCCAAATGTCCCGCTCGATGATCTCGATTTCAAGATCGCGGCCGACGGCCTCGCGCACGCGGCGGTGGATGGTCGCGTCGTCGAGATCAGTGACGCCGGGCGGCAGCGTAAGACCAAAGAACCAGCGGCCCTCGCTGTCCATCGGGCCCATCACCGCCGGCGTCTCCTTGTTGATGAGCCAATACATGATGGCGCGCGGTGCAGGCGGCTTTTGCGCCAATTCGGGAATGTGCAGAATGAGATTGTAGTTGAGCCCATAGGCATGCTCGCCCTGCATGCGCACGTCGATGATGCGGCGGACGCGGCTGCGTGCGCCGTCGGCGCCGACGAGATATTTGGCGCGAACGATCCGCCGCTCCCCGCTGGTCGCGTTGCGCACTGTCGCCTCGATCGCGCTCGCAGTTTGCTTGGCGTCTTCGAGTTCGGAGCTGAATTGAAGCGTGACCGAAGGCAGCGTCGTGACCCGATCGCGCAGTACCGCTTCGACCGTGTATTGCGGCACCCATTGTGCCGGTTCGGGAAAGCGCGGATCGCGGCGCTTGGCGCCCTCAAACGCGTTTTCGATCACCGTGAGCGTGCGACCGAACAGCCTGGTCGCGAACGCGATGTCGGTCGGGTACTCATACGGCAGCGGCGCGGCAGCGCGCAGCTTGTCGGCAATGTCCCACCTGCGCAAATGCTGCATCGAGCGAACATTGGTGGTTTTGGCGCGCGGCTGTGAGCCTGTCCGCGGATGCTGCTCGACGACAATGGCCCGCAGGTCGCGCAAGCCAAGTTCAATCGCCAGCGACAGGCCAGTCGGTCCTGCCCCGACGATCAGCACATCGGTTTCTATAGTATCGGCCACCCTCGACGTTCCTCAGTGTTTTTTATGGACAACTTTTCGGATTATGCATATTTTCGTTTCCGTGCACAATCGGGTAAGATAGCGCCAATTGGAGCGACCGCGGTGCCCGCCGGTTCTACACTGACCGAGGATGTTTATCAGCGCTTGCGCGCCGATCTGCTCGCGTGCCGGCTGATGCCCGGACAGAAGCTCAAAATCGAGGAGTTGTGCGAACGTCTCAGCGCCGGGTCGAGCGCTGTGCGCGAGGCGCTGTCACGGCTTGCGGCCGATGGCTTTGTGGTGCTCGAGCCGCAGCGCGGCTTTCGCGTCACACCGCGTTCATTTGCTGAGTTGCGCGACCTGACCAACGTCCGCTGTCAGATCGAGAGCCTGTGCCTGCGCGACGCCATCGCACACGGCGACATCGATTGGGAAACCGGCGTCATCGCCGCGCTGCACCGCATGTCGCGAACGCCGGAGCGCGCACCGGACGATCCCAAGCGTTACAACGACGCGTTCGGGGTCGTGCATACCGCCTTTCACCAGGCACTGGTTGCGGCCTGCCCTAGTCCGTGGCTGCTGCGAATTCGCCAGCAGCTATACGCACAGCACGAGCGCTATCGCTGGCTGTCAAAGCCTTTGGCCACGATCGAACGCAATCTGGAGGCCGAGCATGGCGGCATCGCCAATGCCGCAATCGCCCGCCGCGCCGACGAAGCTGTTGAGCGGCTTGTCGCTCATTTGCAGCTGACGGCGGATATTATTCTCACATCGCCGCTGCTCACGGAGTTTTCCGGCGATACGCCGCCGGCGATGACGTCGCGAGCGCGACCGGCGGCCACTGTCACTTGATCGCTATCAGGCCGGCTGTTTGGTCCGCTCGGTGCGTTCGATAATGCCGCGCAATTCGGGGACGCACGAGCCGCAATTCGTACCGGCGCGCAACACCCGCCCGATGTCCGCAACCGTCGCTGCGCCGCCGCCGACAATGGCTTCGCGGATCGCCGCAAGCCCGACGCCAAAGCAGGCGCAGATCAATGGCCCGCTCTCGACCATTCCTTCGGCGCTCTTCCCCGACAACAGCATGCGGCGCTCACGCTCGCCTAAAGTCATCGACCCAAACAGCGCGCGCACTATGTCCCACTGCGGCATCGCGGCGACCGTTCCGACGAAGACAACTCCTTCGAGACGATCGCCTTGAAAGCCGGCGATCTGCGTGAGCCCCCGGGCGCCGTCGGTGTATTCGGCGACCTCCGCCTCGCGCGGCAGCGCGCGGCGCGCCGCCTCGCACCGGAAGTCGGACGGCTCGTTGGTCGCAAACAAAAGGCCATGGCCGCCGCCGACGGCGAGGCGCGCAAACCAGGTCCCCACCGGTAAGTCGATCCGACGGCGCGTCAATGCGAAACCGCGATAGGCGTAGTCCACGGGCTCGATACGCGCCGGTGTGGCTTTGGCCTCCGGTTGGCCGGAAAACGGATCGGTCGCCGCGGCCACCGCATCGCCGACGCGCCCGGTTGCCGCCGTCGTGTCGCTCCAATGGATCGGCGCGAAGATCGAACCTTGGCGCTGCCCCGCCTGCGCGGAAACTTTCAGGACAATGCTGCCGTGGCTGGTCGCGACCTTGGCAAAGCCGCCGTCGGACAGTCCCGCTGCGCGAAGGTCGGCGGGATGAACTTCGACAAAAGGTTCGGGCATGTGCGCGGACAGTCGCGGGCTCATTCCGGTTCGCGTCATCGTGTGCCACTGGTCGCGGACACGACCGGTGTTAAGCCGCAGCGGAAAAGCGCTGCTGATTGCCTCCCTCAGTTGCGGCCGCTCTGGCGCGATAAAACGGGCCCGGCGATCGGTGGTGAAAAAGCCGCCGGTGGCAAAAAAGCGGCGTTCGCCGTTTAGCTCGCCGGTGCGGGCCGGCCACATCATCGCATCGAGCGCATCGTAGGCACTGTCGGAGAGCGAAGCGAGCGCGCCGATGTCGAAGTCGCGTCGGCCGTCATTCTCGAACGCCGACAGCGCCGCATGTTCGCGAAAAATGTCGGCCGGTCCGCGGTAGTTGAACGCCGCACCGAAGCCAAGGCGTTGCGCGACCTCCTTCACAATCCACCAATCGGGCTGCGCTTCTCCGGGCGGCGGCAGGAAAGCGCGCTGCCGTGAAATGCGCCGCTCCGAGTTGGTAACGGTGCCGTCTTTTTCGCCCCATGCCGCCGCAGGGAATAGCACCTGCGCGCCGGCGGCGCTGGTGTCGTTGCTGCGCACATTTTCCGACACCGCAAACAGTTCGAGCTTGCGCAACGCGGCACGCATCGCACCGGCGCGTGGCAGCGAGACGGCGGGATTGGTGGCCATGACCCATAGCCCCTTGATCGTCCCGCGTTCGATGGCTTCGAACATATCGACCGCTTTGAGCCCTTCGCCGGTCGCCATCCGCGGCGCGTTCCAAAAGCGCCCGACGCGATCGACATCTTCCGGCGCGAAGCCCATATGAGCGGCCAGCTGATTGGCGAGCCCGCCGACTTCGCGTCCGCCCATGGCGTTGGGCTGGCCGGTGAGTGAGAACGGCCCCATGCCGGCACGACCGATGCGCCCAGTGGCGAGGTGAACGTTGATGATCGCGTTGACCTTGTCGGTGCCCTGCGCCGATTGATTGACGCCTTGCGAAAAGCAGGTGACGACGCGATGGGTGGTGCGGAAGAAGTCGAAAAAGCGCGACACGTCGGCTTCAGCGAGCGACGTTGCCCGCGCGGTCGCGGCGAAGTCGGGGGCGATAGCGCGGGCGCGCGTGAGCGCGGCGTCAAAACCAGTCGTATTGTCCTCGATGTAGGAACGATCGAGCGCCTGCGCGTCGGCGAGGTGCGCGAGCAGTCCGCAGAACAACACCGTGTCCATGCCGGGTGCGATCGGAAGCACCAAGTCGGCATCTTCCGCCGTCGCCGTCCGCCGCGGATCGATAACGACGAGCTTGGCGCCGCGCGCGCACTTATTGGCGATCATGCGTTGGTAGAGGACCGGATGGCACCACGCCGCATTGGAGCCGACCAGCACGATGAGATCGGCCTGATCGAGATCGCGATAGATGCCAGGCACGGTGTCGGCGCCGAAGGCGCGGCGGTGACCGGCGACGGAAGAAGCCATGCACAGCCGCGAATTGGTGTCGACATTCGACGAACCGATGAAACCCTTCATCAGCTTGTTGGCGACGTAATAGTCTTCGGTGAGCAATTGGCCCGAGAGATAGAACGCGACAGCGCCCGGTCCGTCGCGCTCGACGATCGTGCGCAATCCGTTGGCGACAGTATCAAGTGCCGTGTTCCAATCGGCGCGAACGAGCGAGCCGTCGGCTTGCCGAAACATCGGATGGAGCAGGCGATCATCGAGCGCCAACGTCTCCGCGAGCGCCGCGCCTTTTGAGCACAGCCGCCCGGCATTCGCCGGATGCGCCGGATCGCCGGCTATGGTAACGCCGCCATTCCGATCTGCCGCCGCGAGCACGCCGCAACCGACCCCGCAATAGGGGCAGGTGGTGCGGACGGCCTGCGGATGCGGCGGCAGAGCGTTCATATCACTTGCCGGCTGGAAAACGCGCGGCAGCCGTCGACATCATGCCGCCTGCCGATCGACCAAAGCGCGCCCGAAAATCAAATCCTGACGGAACGGCTCGATCACCGCGCCACTGCGGATAAGTTCAAGATACCAAAGCGCGTCTGCCGTATCGCCGTAAAGCACGGCGCCGACCAGGCGTCCGCCGGCAACGACGAGTTTGCGATAGCTGCCGAGCCCGCAATCGGCAAAGACGATTGACTCGGTGCCCGGCGCACCGATGAAGTCGCCGGCGGAAAAAACCTGAACCCCGGAAACCTTCAGATTGGTGGCGTTGACGCTGCCACGGTAGTTGGTGTCACGGCCGGAAAGCCGTTCCGCAAGGAGCCGGGCCTGCTCGTTTGCCGGTTCCACCAGGCCATAACAGACACCGCGATGTTCGGCGCATTCGCCGATGGCAAAAACATCGGCAGCATTCGTTGCCAAATGATCGTCGACGACGATGCCGCGGTTCACGGCGAGGCCGGCGGCGGCCGCGATCTCAGCGTTCGGCTTGATGCCGACGGCGACGACGACGTAGTCCGCTGCAATCGTGCGGCCGTCCTTCAACGTGACCGCCTCCACACGATCGGTGCCGACAAAACGCGTCGTGGCGACGTCGAGCAGCACCTCGACGCCCTTGGCTTCAACAGCGCGCTTGAGCATTGCCGAAGCACGTGCGTCAAGTTGGCGTTCCATCAGCCGATCCGTCAGATGCAGCAGCGTCACCTTGGCGCCGGCCTTGGCCAATCCGTAAGCGGCTTCGATCCCGAGCAACCCGCCGCCAACAACGACCGCACGCGAGCTGCGGCACGCGGCTTTTCCAATCGAGGCGACATCGGCCAGGTCGCGGAATGTCAGTACGCCGGGCAATTCGGCACCGGCGATGGGCAAACGGATCGCCCGCGAGCCGGTGGCGAACACCAGCTTGGCGAACGGCAGCGACTTTCCATCGGCAAGCGCGACCGTGCGCGCTGCGAGATCGACCGCGGTGACCGCGGCGCCGTAACGCAAGGTGACGCCGCGGCCGCGCCACCAGCTTGCCGGCTGCAGCAGCGTGTCGGCGATCGGAACGTCGCCGGCGAGAACCGAGGAGAGCAGAACGCGGTTGTAGGCGAGATGCGGCTCGGCACCGACGACGGCGATGGCGTAACGGCCGAGCGCGCGCCCCGTCAATTCTTCGCACAGCCGAGCCGCGGCCATGCCGTTACCGATAATGACCAGGGGCTCGCTCATGCGCCGTGCTATTCCGCGGCAACGTTGTGACCGTAGGCCTCGCCGATCATGTAGCCGGAGAGCACGGTGTAAGCTTCGGTCCAGGCGGCGGCGAGATCGGGCATCCAATGTTCGCCGAGGCCTTTTTCCAGCGTCCACAGTAACGCCTGCCCGACCGGCGTGTAGTCGGCGGCTTTCACGCCGTAATCGACGTGGCGCTTGGCCAGCGCGCTTGCCGCCGGCAACACCGCTTCGAGATTGCTGAGCCCGTTGACGACAACGGCAAGCGTCGCCATCAGCTTGCGGCCTTGTTCTTCCATATCGCCTCTGAAGAGCGGCTTGACCGCCGGCGCGATCTCGAACAAGCGGCCGTAGAACAGTCCGGCGGCCTGTTGCGAGATCGGTGCTACTTTGGCGAAACTTTCCTGGATCGCTTTAACCTGCTCAGGCGTCATCGGGGTTGCTCCGCGTTTTACCGGCTCATCGATCCGCGCTCGGGCGGTCGGCGCTCCTCGTCACACGCGCGCTTGCGCTAAACTCGGTGCGCCTGAAGCAAACGACGCCGGGCGCAGGTAGTACCACCAGGTCAGCGCCAGGCAGGTCGCGTAGAACGCCAAATAGATTTCGAGCGCCAGATAAGGACCGCCGGTTGCACCAATCGAGGCGCCGAAGCCGCGCGGGATGAGGTAGCCACCACAGGCGCCGATGGCGCCGATGAAGCCGAGCGCCTCACCGCTTTCAATGCCGGCCGCCTTGAGCGCCAGCGCTTTGCCCGTGTCGCCTGAGCCCTTTGCGGCGCGCAGTTTCTCTTCGCGGAAGATCGAAGGGATCATCCGGTAGGTCGAACCGTTGCCGACGCCGGTGGCGATGAAGACGATCAGAAACATCGCCAAAAATCCGGCGAATTCCTTGGCATCGATGAAGTAGATGACGCCGATGGTCGCGGCGCCCATGACAATGAAATTCCAAAACGTCACGATGGCGCCGCCGACTTTGTCGGCGAGCAGGCCCCCCAACGGACGCGACAACGAGCCGACCAGCGGTCCGAGAAAAGCGATGCCGATCGCTATCTCCGGGAATTGCGTCTTGATAAGCAGCGGAAACGCCGCCGAGTAACCGATGAACGAACCAAACGTGCCGATGTAGATGTAGGACATGATCCAGGTATGCTTGCGCCCGAGAATTGCGAGCTGATCTTTGAAGCTCGACCGCGCGGTCGCGAGATTGTTCATAAAGAAAATGGCGCCGAAAACGGCGATGATCACGGGCAGGATCCACATCAAACCGGCATTCTGCAGATAAACTCCGCCCGGCCCCGGCGTGGCCAAATAGAGATTGATGAGGCCGACGCCCATAAGGATTGGCGTGAGCAATTGCACACTGCTGACGCCGATATTGCCGCCGGCGGCATTCAGGCCGAGCGCCCAGCCCTTCATGCGGTCCGGATAGAAGAAGGAAATATTGGTCATGCTCGACGCGAAATTGCCGCCACCGAGACCGGCGGTCGCCGCCACCAGGAGCATCAGCCAGAACGGCGTGTCGGGCCGGGTGACGAAATACGCAAGCGCCATGGTCGGAATGAACAGCACCGAGGCGCTGAAAATCGTCCAATTGCGGCCGCCGAAGGTAGTGACCGCGAAGGTGTACGGAAAACGCATCAAAGAGCCGATCAGCCCGGGCAGCGCTACAAGCTGGAACAGCTGGTCGGTGGTGTAGTGAAACCCGGCCTGTGGCAGCTTGGTCGCGACGATGCTCCAAAGCAGCCAAATCGAGAACCCGACATGCTCGGCGACGATCGACCAGATCAGATTACGCCGGGCGATGAATTTGCCCTTCGATTCCCAGAACGCTTCATCCTCGGGCTGCCACTCGGAAATCCAGGTCTCGTTCCGGCTCGGCATCAGGCCACCTTGTCTCGTTTCGCGCGGAAACGTCGATCGGTGTTCGCAACCGGCTTCTGCGCTATGGCGTACTTCGCAAGGCTTGTGCCAACGCTATGTCCAAGGAAAATAAAGAGTTTCGCCCGTTCGCGGGGGGCTTTGTGCGCGCTTCTTATGCGCTGCGAAATAATCTTATGCAGTGCAAAGTTTTTAGGCAGGCCCCGCGCGAAGCAGCGCCGAAGACCCCGCTATGCGTCGAGCCGCCGCCGCGGGCGGGAAGGGCGCGATGCGTGCTCTTCCGGTCCGTTGTCGGCGAACAATTCCGCAAGCTTCTCGGTCATCACGCCGCCGAGTTCCTCGGCGTCGACGATCGTCACCGCGCGCCGATAGTAACGGGTGACGTCGTGGCCGATGCCGATGGCGATCAGTTCGACTGGCGAGCGGGTCTCGATATCCTCGATCACCCACCGCAAATGCCGCTCAAGATAATTGCCGGGATTGACCGACAGCGTCGAATCGTCGACCGGCGCGCCGTCGGA
>CAYWNY010000075.1:0-17518 GCA_964459765.1 uncultured Hyphomicrobiales bacterium
ACGTTCGTGAGCGTCAACGTGTCGTTCGCGTCGACGGACAGCACTGCACCACCGGCCGTGTCATTGAAGGTCGTGCCGGTGAACGTGTCATTATCAAGCGCGAGCGTTTGATTGCCGTCGACAACGACGATACCGTTGTTGAACGCGGCGTTCTTAATTCCGCTCGAAACCTCGACGACGAGGGTGCCGCCGTCGTTGATCGTTCCCCCTGAGAGGACGATGTTCTCGACCTGAAACGTCCCGCCGATGTCGATCGTGCCAGAAATGTTTACGACGTTGCCGCCGCCGCTTAACGTATCCGTTCCATTGAGCGTCAACGTTCCGGAAACTGAAACCGCACCGGTGTCGGTTATTAGCTCGTTAGTGAAAGAATTGGCGCCGGTGACATTCATCGTGCCAAGAATGTCGAGGCTGCCCTCATTAACGACGGCCGAGCCATTGAGGGCGAGCGTGCCGTCGGCGTTGATGGTGACGATGCCGCCGGCGATTTCGGAAGTATCATCCAGCGTCAGCGTGCCATCGACCGTGATTGTGGCAGTCGTAGTATTGACGATGACGCTGCCACCGCTCAGCAGCATCGTGCTGCCGGCACCGACGTCAATCGCGCCAAGATTTCCGATTTCGGAAAACGTCAGCGAGATCGTGCCGCCGGACTTCGCGCTGATGACGGCGCCCGCTTCGTTGATGACATTTGCGTAGAGGAACGAAAGGTTGCCGCCAGTGTCGGCGACGATACTGCCTGAATTGTCGACATCGCCGGTGATAGAGATAAAAGCGGCGCTTCCGGTCGCCTCGATTTCGCCGCCGGGCTGAATTGTCGCTCCACTTAAAAACGTAATCGACGGATCCGCGCCGGTCGAGCTGGCGACGACAAGTCCGGCTATGGTGGCGGCGCCATCAACTGTGAGCGAACCATTTCCGCCCGAGTCGCTCATCACCGCCAGCGTTGCGCCGCCAAGCACGTTTAATCCGGTGACGGAATCGGCCGTATCAAGGACAACACTGAACGCCCCATTGATGGTCACGACATTGTCGGAACCGGGCACTTTCAACGTGCTCCAGTCGGTCACGGTACCCCAATTGCCGTTGCCGGGCCCGTCCCAGGACACATTGACCGCGTCAGATTGCGTCTGCCCGGACTCGGCCAGTCCGTTGTTGACATTCGTGAAGATGCTGTTGAGAACGAACTGTAGGTTGTTCTCCGCTGGCGGCTGAGAAGGGCTGGCAGGGGTACCGTTGTTGCCACCATTGTTCGCCGGCGGCGTGTACGGTTCCGAACTGCCCGGCGTGCCGGTATTCTGCGGCTGCGAATTGAGGTTTTGATTCTGTTGCTGCTGTTGCTGTTGAATGCCGTTGAAAACCTGTACCAGCTGCGAGACGAGCTCTTGCTCGAGGGCGATGTTCGCAGCCGACATCTGACTGACCGACACATTCGGCGCTTGGTTGGCGCCCTGCCAGGTCAGCGTCGTCCACTGACCGGTCACTCCGACGCTGGCGACAACGTTGCCGAGTTGATCGACCAGCTCGTATTCGCCGACATGGCCGGTGCCTGGATCAGCAACGATGGCGAACGAGAAAGAAACGTTGCCGACGTTGGCCGACACCGCAGCAGCCTGCTGCACCGCATAGCCGGTCGTGCCGCGGATGCCCATCGTCGCCACCGGCGTTTCGATGTTCATGTGGCCGCCGTGAGCGACCTTGCCCGCGACGAAGGCAAAGCCGCCTTGGACTATGCTGAACAGCGCGTCATTGGAGGTTCCGTTTTCCTCGTAGACGTAATCGTTGAGCGCCATCCGCGTGCTGGCAATGAGGTTGAGCACCGTGCCGTCGGGGAAACTAACGCCGCACGACGAATCGGCGCCGGTGACGATGACGTCGCTTTTGTAAACCGCGTCGCCGACGTTGAGTGCAACGGTCACGCCGTTGCGCACGACCGAGACGTTGCCGACGACTTTCTCGACCTTGCCGATGGCGGCAGGCGGGGTGGTCGGTTGCGCCTGGGCGTATTGTCCGGGTGCGGCCGGGCCGGCGAGAAGTTCGATGAGTTCGGCTGAAAGCTTGGAGCCGTTCGGCGCCACCAGCGCGGCGTGCTTCTCGGTGCCGAAGTAGCCTGCGATAACGTCACGGTGACCGTCGCGGCCGGTCAGTACAAGGTCGGGACCGGAGCGACTGTATTGCCCCTTGAACAAAAGCTCCGCATCGGAGATCAGGATGGCGTGGTCGGCGCGCGATGACTCAAGAATAACCGGCGACGCATCGGCCGACGTATGAGCGCCGTAACCGCCATCATTCTCGGACCCAAAAGCCATTGCACGCGCTCCGTCACGCCTATACCGGCGTAAACGTTGGCCCACCCCCGAAGACGGCTATGCTCGCCGTCACTTTTCAGTCCCCCGTGCCAGCGTGCAATCCCTACAATGCGCTATACCGGCGACGCCCGCAAGATCATCGTAAATAAACGGTGAACGGCCCCGCGAGTGTCGACTATGATTGAATATTCAATGGGTTGGCCGACCCGCTTCGGGCAGGAAACCCTCGCCGAAAGAACCTGGAGCCGCCGGCGCTCCCGCCCGGCAGGCGCAAACGGGACACGACGATGATTGAGCGACCGAGCGCACTGCTCACCGACCTCTACCAAATCAATATGATGCAGGCCTATCTCGACCATGGCGAGACGCAGACGGCCGTGTTCGAGTTTTTCGTCCGCAATCTGCCGCCGCGTCGCGGCTTTCTGGTCGCAGCCGGGCTTGAGCAGGCACTCGATTTTCTCGAGCACCTGAGCTTCCCAAAGACCGAAATCGAATGGCTGCGGAGCACCGGGCGCTTTCGCGACAATCTTCTCGACTATCTCGCCGGCTTCCGCTTCAGCGGCGACATCCATGCCATGCCGGAAGGCACGGTCTTCTTCGCCAACGAGCCGATCTTACGGGTCACCGCGCCGTTGCCGCAGGCACAGTTCGTCGAATCGCGGCTTATCAACATCCTGCATTTCCAGACGCTGATAGCATCGAAGGCCGCGCGGACCGTGCTGGCGGCGCCCGACAAGGTGTTGGTCGATTTCGGCATGCGCCGCGCCCACGGCGCCGAAGCCGGGTTGATGGCGGCACGCGCGAGTTACATCACCGGCTACGCCGGTACGGCGACCGTGCTCGCCGGAGAGCAATTCGGCATTCCGCTTTACGGCACCATGGCGCATTCGTTCATCGAATCGTTCGACGACGAGGTGGCGGCCTTCGCCGCCTTCGCCCAATCGCGGCCCGACAATCTCGTGTTGCTGCTCGACACCTACGATACCGAAGCGGCGGCGCGTAAAGTCGTGGCGCTGGCGCCGCGGCTGCGCGAAGCCGGCATCGTGGTGCGCGGCGTCCGTCTTGACTCCGGCGATCTCGTTGCGCTTTCAAAAAGTGTACGCGCGATTCTCGATGCCGGCGGTCTGAGCGATGTCACGATCTTCGCCAGCGGGGGTCTCGACGAGGATCGGCTTGCGGTCTTCACTGCGCAGAAAGCGCCGATCGACGGGCTTGGCATTGGCACGAGCTTGACCACATCGTCCGACGTGCCGGCGCTCGATTGTGTCTACAAACTGCAGGAGTATGCCGGCGTCGCGCGCCGTAAGCGCTCGGCCAAAAAAATTACCTGGCCTGGGCGCAAACAGGTGTGGCGGAGCTACGACGCGGACGGCCGCATGGCTGGCGACATTCTTGGTCTCGATGGCGAAGCGCAAAGCGGCGCGCCGCTGGTCGAACCGGTGATGCAGGACGGCCGGCGGCTTCGAGCGGCGCCGTCGCTCGAAGACATTCGCCGCCTCGCCCGGCACGAACTCGAACGACTGCCCGAGCGCATGCGCCGGCTCGAGGCGGGCGCGACCTATCCGGTGACGGTCTCTGACGAACTTAACAAGCTGGGGGCCGAGGTCGATCGCCGGATTGCGCAAATGTCGGCATAAAGTCCGTCCGTTGGCGCGCGTGAACAAATCCGACACTTTGCAAGTTAACCAAACAGACCCATCGTCTTTCGCGCGGCAGTGCGGTAGTCGCGAAAAGTGGCGTTTGCTCAAATCCTTATGGCGATGCAGCGCGCCCCTGTGTGCAACGCACAAAATCATTGACTCCGGCAAAAAGGCGGCAGACATTACAGAAATATAAAGAGCCGGTAACCAAATGCGTCATCAAGCGGTCGTACCGCCGTCGAGCCTGCCTTCTTTGATGATGCCATGTCCGGTTTGCGCGGGCCGCATGGTCTACCACGCGCGCCGCCCGATCTCCGCCGAAGTCGAAGACACCATCTATGCCTGCCGGCGCTGTGGCGCCGAATTGATCCGCACCACGGTGAGCCAGGCGCCGCCGGCTGGCCGCACCAAAAGCGCGGAAGCGGCGTAAAGTCCTTTCTGGATCTTTAGCCAAGCCTGACGTTAGCCAAGCCTGACGTTTTTAGCTAAGTCCCATCTGGCGCAACCGCGCACGCCCGACGACGCCATAAGGGCTGCCCATCGTCTCGAACAATTCGAAATGATTGTAACCTTCGGCGATGATCAGCTCGGCGGGCTTTCCCGCCGCCCCTAGCGCCGCATAGAAATCGCTTGTCTGGCGCTGAAACTCCGGCGTCTCGCACGTACCATAGGCCAGAATGAGCGGCGTCATGACGCTGTCCACATGGCGCGCCGGGCTTAATGCGTCCTCCATCGCGTCGGTGAATTTCAGATAAGTCGAGCGGCTGGAGCGCCGCACTGGCGCGAGGTCGTACATTCCGCCGACGAGAATGGCGCCCTTGCAGAAATCAGCCGGCAGATTTTCCTCCCGCCAGCCGCGTGTCAGCGCGCACGCTGCAAGATGCGCGCCCGAGGAATGCGCCGACACGAACAGCCGGTTGCGGTCGCCGCCAAGGCTCTCGGCATTACGCCACGTCCAACCGATCGCACGGCTCACTTGCCGATAGAGCGGAAACAAGTCGCCGCCGGTTTCGCCGGCATTGGTGAAATCGATGACGACGGCATGCGCACCGGCGCCGACGATCGCCTCGGCAGTAAAGGCAGTTTGCGCCGCGTTGCTGCGCAGCCAGGCGCCGCCATGAACAAACACATTGATCGGCGCTCCCGCCCCGCCGCCTGCCGGCGCAGCGGCCCGATAAAAATCGAGGCGCTCCTCCTCGCTCGGCCCGTAAGCCAGGCGTTCCGGCAGCAAGATGTTCCGCGCCGTCGCGCTGGCGGCAACGAGACGGCCAAGGATCAAATCCATATTCGGCGCGTAGGCCGCCTGGTTGTAAGCGTTATCGAGCCCCTTCTGATCCATGTCACACCAGACCAGCGGGCCGCGCGCATATGCTGGCTCTTGCATCGACACTCCTTAAGTTATTCGGGCAGCCGCCGCGGAATCGGCTGAAAACGGTCGGTCCGGCGACTGGGCTAAAGTTTGAAGGCCATCACTTTAAAGCTAACACTTGGCCAGACGTTCCACGATTTCGACGATCCGCTGCTGTACCTGCCGGTCTTTGATACGCGCAAAGCTGCGCATCAGACGCAGCGAATAGGCGCTGTCGAGGAATTTGAACGCCGATTGACTTTGCGGCGAACTGCCGACCGCTTCGTCGTAGAAATAACTCATTGGGACTTGCAGCTTTCGCGCGATATCCTTCAAACGGCCTGCGCTGATACGATTCGCGCCCTTCTCGTATTTTTGCACCTGCTGAAACGTCAGTCCAAGCGCGTTTGCCAAGTCGGTTTGGGAAAGGCCAATATCCAGACGCCTTAGTTTCACACGACGACCGATTTCATGATCAAGTGACGAAGATCTGCGTCCAGGCATCTCAGGTCATCCGCTCAGGACTAAACTAGCGGGTTGACTATCGGTAAACTGTACGAAGCGCTACCAACTTTGGGTTTCTTCGCGCTTTTACTTTAGAGGAAGGGTTCAACCCAAATTTAGCTCCTTGAAGAAGTCGTTGCCCTTGTCGTCGATGACGATGAAGGCGGGAAAATCGACCACCTCGATGCGCCAGATCGCTTCCATGCCGAGCTCTGGATATTCGATGCACTCGACCTTCTTGATGCAATGTTCGGCGAGGTTTGCCGCAGTGCCGCCGATCGAAGCAAGATAAAAGCCGCCGTGTTTCTTGCATGCCTCGCGCACTGCGGCGGCGCGGTTGCCCTTGGCCAGCATCACCATGGAGCCGCCGGCGGCCTGGAAATCGGCGACGAAGGAATCCATGCGGCCCGCCGTGGTCGGCCCAAACGCGCCCGAGGCGTAGCCCTCCGGCGTCTTCGCCGGTCCGGCGTAATAGACCGGATGGTTCTTGAAGTACTCCGGCAGCCCCTGCCCGCGCTCCAAACGCTCGCGCAATTTGGCGTGCGCGATATCGCGCGCCACGATCATCGGGCCGGAGAGCGACAGCCGCGTCTTGATCGGATACCTAGACAGCTGCGCCAAAATCTCCGGCATCGGCTTGTTGAGATCGATCTGCACCACCTCACCGCCGAGATGGCTGGTGTCGATCTCGGGCAGATATTTCGCCGGATTGTGCTCGAGCTCTTCCAGAAACACACCGTCGCGGGTGATCTTGCCGAGCGCCTGGCGATCGGCCGAGCAGGAGACGCCAAGCCCGATCGGCAGCGACGCGCCGTGGCGCGGCAGACGGATGACGCGTACGTCATGGCAGAAGTATTTGCCGCCGAATTGCGCGCCGACCCCGAGCGCCTGCGTCATCTTCTGGAGCTCCTGCTCCATCTCACGATCGCGGAAAGCATGGCCGTCCTCGGAGCCGTGCTCCGGCAGCGTGTCGTAATATTTGCACGACGCAAGCTTGACCGTCTTCATGGTCATCTCCGCTGAGGTGCCGCCGATGACAATGGCGAGGTGGTATGGCGGGCAGGCCGCGGTGCCGAGCGTGAGTATTTTTTCTTTCAGGAACGGAAGCAGCCGCTCGCGTGACAGGATCGATGGCGTGCCCTGGAACAAAAACGATTTGTTGGCCGAGCCGCCGCCTTTGGCGATGAAGAGAAACTTGTAGTCGGCGTCGTGGTCGCCTGAGCCTTCCGCGTAAAGCTCGACCTGCGCCGGCATGTTGGAGCGGGTGTTTTTCTCCTCGAACATCGAGATCGGCGCCAGCTGCGAATACCGCAAATTGCGTTTCAGATAAGCGTCGCGCGCGCCCTCGGCGAGCGCCGCTTCGTCGGCGCCGTCGGTCCAGATCAGGCGCCCCTTCTTGCCCATGATGATGGCGGTGCCGGTGTCTTGGCACATCGGCAGCACGCCGCCGGCGGCGATGTTGGCGTTCTTGAGAAAATCGAAGGCGACGAACTTGTCGTTATCGGAGGCTTCCGGGTCCTCGACGATGTGTTTGAGGGACGCGAGATGCGCCGGCCGCAACAGGTGATTGATGTCGGTGAACGCGGCTTCGGCGAGCGCGCGCAGCGCCTCGCGCGGCACCACCAGCACCTCCTCGCCCAAGACTTTATCGACGCGGATGCCTTCAGCCGCGATCTTGCGATAGGGCGTCGTGTCCTTGCCGAGCGGAAACAGCGGCGTGTGCTTGTACGGTGGGGTCGGGTGGGCGACGAGTGGGGCGTTCATGGCGGACCTGCGGCTCGATGTTCGAGTGACATTATATAGCACTGCCTCCGCCCGAGTGCGCCGGTCCAGGGGAAGTCGTCATTCCGAGGGGCGAAAGCGACGACCCGCCGCCTTCTGCAAGCGTATGTGGGTGAGCGAAGCGCGCACGTCACGATACGCGTACCCGCTCGCCTTATACGGCACGCCACGCTTTTTGGCTTCGTGATTGAAGAGATCGAGGCGGCGGCTGGCCGGGAAATTTACCTCTCCTCGCACAACCTCAGGACGAGTACAATGGGCGCAGTAGCCCCTATGAACGTGTCTTCCGTCAACACCAGGAAGGAGCCCTGCATGCCCACCTTCAAGCTTCCGCTATCCGGCGACGTCGTCCAGTCGATCAACCCGTTCACGGCGTTCATGACTGGCGGCCAGTTCGGGCTGATCAATATCAATATGGGCCAATCGAGCGAGCCCGAGGTCGAAGCGGACGTGCTGTCCGACGTCGCCACTTACGGCAAGCAGCTCGGCCGCATCGGCGACGCGCTGATCGTGCTGCTGGCGCACTTCCATCCGCGCCAGCCGCTGACCGACGAAGAAACCGATGCGATCGCGGCGCTCAACGAGTTGCTCGAAAAAGTCGCGGACGTGAAAGAGAAACACAAGCGGCCAGCGCTTCGTCCTCGCGCCGCCGGGCCTTCGTAGCGATGAGGCATCGAGCCTGAACAACCGCGCTCTATTTCTCCATAGCCTATGCTTGGCATTGGCATTGATTTATTCAGCGCTTCCCGCCCGCCTGCCGCTCCGCATAGGTATCCACCAGCGCGCGGATCATGCGCTGATACGGCACGCGGCGCTTTTTTGCTTCGCGCTTGAAGAAATCGAGGCTGCGGCGGGAGAGCGAGAGCGTGATTTTGACATTGTCCTCGCGAGCGACGAGGTCGGCCGGCGCCGGCAGGAAATCCTCGATCACGCGGGTGCGGCCGATTTCGCCCGCGGTGTATTTAACGGTTCTGTTGCTCATAGATCTTCTTTCCTTTGCGCCAATAGCCGGCGCCGAAAATTCGGATGCGGCCGTCTCGATACGTAAAGCGGACGGTCATTATGCCGCCTTCGACTTTGCCGAAACAAAAGTACCGCTGCTCCGCGCCGCCGTGATCCAGGTCTTCAGCGATAACGCGGTGCTGATCGAAAAACGCCGCCTGCGCGTGAACGAAGGCGACGCCATGCTTAGCCCGGTTGAGCCGGTCTTTGGCATCGTCCCATTCGAAGCTCGGTTCTCTCATATGGCTAGTATACCATATCTATGTATGGCGCAATGGCACGTCAGTCGTTCGGGCCGTCGCATAGAGGTGACGGACGCGCTTATGCTATTTTCCAGCATGCGAATCGACTGGTAGCAACTCCACTCCATGCGCGCACGAAACTTCCGCGTCGGCCGCTCGACCACCGGCCTTGGCCTGTTTGCGACAAAGAAGATCGCGCGGCGGGCGGCGATCGTCACCTATGCCGGTAAAATGATCACCACGGCGGAGGCGAACCGGCGCGAGCGCCGCTACAATGCGCGCTACATGTTCGAGGTCAACCGGCACTGGACCATCGACGGTTCGTCCCGGCGCAACCTCGGACGTTACGTCAATCATTCCTGCGAGCCGAACGCCGAAGCCGTGATGCGCATGCGCAGAATCGTGTTCGTCGCGGTGCGCACCATCACGCCTGGCGAGGAGATCACCGTCGATTACGGCGAGGAGTATTTCGAGCATTTCTTCAAGACCGCCGGCTGCCGCTGCGCGGCTTGCACGACAAAGACGAAGAAACGCCGCAAAGCACGTAAAGCTAACGGCCGACAATAACGCCCGCCTAGGCATACACCGGCGGGTGTTGGCGCAAGAATTTGGCGTAGTAATCCCACATGTCGCGAATTGAAGTGTCGCCGAGGAAGGCCGCCTGTTTGGTCGTGGCGGTCGGCACCGACAGATCGCCCTTGGCGAGCGCGGCCTTCCACGCTTTGGCGTTCGGCGCAAACTGCATGCCTTGGAGAACAGCCGCCTGTTCGGGCGGCGGCAACGCCGACACGACAATGTTAAGGCCCGCCATCTGGGCGTTGAACCTGTAGTAGTCGAGCCAGGTGCCGTAAGCTAGGACTGCGCGGCGTCCGCAAACGCGAAGCGCGAGACGTCGCCGGGCGCCAACACACGCTGATCGGACGGCGCGTTGACCACAACGAGCGGCGCGCGCGCCACGCGGTTACGGCCGTCGGCTTTGGCCCGATAAAGCGCCTGGTCGGCGATCGCCAACAACGCCGGCAAATCGCGCCCCGCTTCGCTCGCCATCGCGATACCGACACTGACCGTCGCCTTGGCGGCGAGATCCGGCAAGGACAGCTGCGCGAATTCACGCCGCACGTGCTCGGCCATTTGCTGCGCCTGCGCGATCGACACGTCGGTCAGAAGACAGCCGAATTCGTCGCCGCCGAGCCGGCCGAACAGATCGCCGGAGCGGACGCTTGAAGCGACCAGATCGCAGAACGCGAGCAGCACGCGGTCGCCCGCCTGGTGGCCGGCGCTGTCGTTGATCTCCTTAAAGCCGTCGAGGTCGAACAGCAAAAGCGCGATCGGGCGGCGGTCGGCGAAGGCCCATTTGAGCAACCGGCTGCCGCCCTCGAAGAAGGCGCGGCGATTGGCGATGCCGGTCAGCGAATCGGTCAGCGCCGCTTTGCGCTGTTCGAGTTCGGCGCGCTCCTTGGACATGGCAAAGCGCAAGAATGGCAGGCAGAAGGTGGTCAACAGCGCCTGAAAGGCGATGACCGCAACACCAAAACCCTGCACGTGCCCGGCGGCGGCGGATGCCGCCACGGTGTGCGCGAACGGAATGCGCGCCAAGACAAAGCCGGAGTGTACGAGAACCAGCGCCAGCGTCGGCCAGCGCGAGAACAACTCGCGATCGCGCGCATACCAGAGCTCGCGCGCGCTCAGCAGCGCATAGGTCGCGGTAATAGCCGATACCAGAGCGATGCACGCCGGCGCCGATTGGGCAAAGCCTTCGACTTGCAAGGCGGCGATCCAGATTGCCGGACCCGCCGCGACCAACCAGGGATGAACGCGCCGGCCCTCGAAAGAGCGCGCGCCAGCCCACATCATGCCGTAGGAGCAGCACATCAAAGTGTTGGCGATGCCGAGCGACCAGGCGCCGGGCAGTTCCGGCGGGGATGCCAGCACGGTAGCGGCCGCGGCGCCGAGAAGATAGCCGACGCCCCACAGCGCCAGCGCCGGCGTCTTGCGGTTTTGCGCAAAACCGAACAGCAGCAAGAGACCGCCAGTCAGGGAAAAGAACGCCATCACCGCGAACAGCGTCGGCAGGTCGATGATCAAATGTGACGCGGCGACCGTCGGCATATGCATTCCCCCGCGCGCCCACACGCGTCGGCACCCACGTACCTACCACCGCGGTCCTGAAGTCCGATTGCCGATTTAGATAAAATTGAAAGTAACCGCCGCCGGGCAGAAGCCTGCTTACGTGTAGCCGCCTACTTGCCCAAGCCGCCCCAGCCGAAGTGATAATTCACGCCGGCGCGGAAGATATTCTGCTGCAGCGAAACATTATCCGGCGGCGTGAAGCTGCAGCCGGTGCAGTTGAAGCGGCCGAGATCGGCGTAAAGATACTCGGCCTTTACCGACCAGTTGCCGGGCAGCGCATATTCGAAGCCGGCGCCGAGCGTCCAGCCGGCATTGACGGTCGAGCCGCTGCCGACGCCGTTGGCGGAGGCGCGAATGTCGCCGACGGCAAGACCGCCGGTGATGTAAGGCAGGAAGCGATCGAACGCATAACCGATGCGGCCGCGCTCGGTGGAGATCCAGGTGTCGCTGGTGCTGCATCCGGCCGGACAGCCGGCCGAGGTCCTGTTGCCGTTGAGGCCGGACCAGTCGATGTCGCCTTCGACGCCAAACACGAAGCTGCCGAGCTGCCGGTTGTAACCGATCGTGCCGCCGGCTTGGCCACCGCTAAGCCCGAGGCCAGTGGCGTTGGCGCTGTAGAAGGAATGGGCCCAAGCGCCGCCGCCATTGGCGCCGAGATAAAAACCGGTCCAGTCATAGACTTGGGGGAACTGTGCCGGCGGAGCCTTATAGTAAAGCGGGGCCACCGACAGATCGGCGGCGGCGGCGCATTGCGCCACCGTCAGCACGCCCACCGCCAAACAGCCTGCCACAATTCGCTTCATCGGCCTTCCCAATCCGTACTCAACTCATCGCGCGCGCCACTGGCGCGCCTCACTGCGCGACGGGCGATCATGCCCACGACTTCGTTACGCTTCGCTTACCAAGCGATCCGGAACATTTGCCCGCTCGCGACTCCTTACCGGCGAGCGGCGCTGTCGACGCCTGTGGCATGCTATCGGTCAGAACGGCGAAATTGCGTCCCCGGCAAGGCGCTGGCGGGAACAGCCGCCGCAGGAACATTAAATTTTTGCAATTGTCGTTCCGGAGCGCGGCGGTCGCCACGTCGCCAACGGCCCAAAAACTCAACCCTCGCTTTCGCACTCGATGCCGAACTCTTCGAGCGCTTCTTCCAGATAATCGGCGAGCAAGGGGATACCGAGCAAATACGCCGCGGTCCGCCGATTATGGGCGCGCGCCGCTTCGGCGCGAAATTCGTTCCAATCGTCGATCTCGCCATCGCCGCGGCCGAGCCAAGTGAGTGCGACCAGGTCGACTTGTTCGTCGACGCTCATGGAACCGATGACCGCGGTGAGTTCCGCCACCACCGGATCGTCCTTGTTGTCCTCCTGCACCGCGCGATTCATGTCGTCGCTCGGATTGGAGGAATCGCCCGGATCGGTCACGACATCCTTGACGTCGAACTCGCGCGCCTTGGCGATGATGAAGCAGAGCTTCTCATCGGAGATCGACAAATCGGGAAGTTCCGTCGTCTCGGGAAGTTCGGTCGTGCCATGGAGACCTCCTATGCGCCAATTACAGGGGAGAGAATCCCGCGCCGTCATTGCGCTAAATCATTGCGGCGGAGGCGCGGCGGCGCAAAACGCCACGAGCGGGATGCTCGCTGCAGTGGCGTCGATGCCGCAGGTTACCTGCCGCTCGCCGACAAAGGTCGCCGGTTTGCGGGCCGGGCCACAATAAGCGCCGACTAGGATTTCGTCGCCGCGGCACGATGCATTGCAGGCGCCGCCCAAACAGTTGTCGCGAATGATGCGGAAGGTCGGACTCGGCGGACCTTGCGGGCCGGGCGGCCCCTGCGGACCGGGTGGTCCCACAGGTCCGGGCGGACCCGCCGCGCCGGCATCGCCTTGCGGGCCGGGCGGTCCTTGCTGTCCCGCCTGACTCTTCTGACTCTGGCCTTGTCCGCACCCGGCGGTGCCCAGCGCCAACAGCCCCACTACCAACCACAGCCCGACGCGCATCGTTTTGATCCATCGCTTGGGGCGACGGTTTCGGCGCCCCTCATCAGTGATTGAAAATAAGTGCGGCAGAATAGCAAGATTTGCCGCCCGATCCATGCAGCGAAGCGAAGGCACACATTAACATTAAGCGTGGCCGCGAAAGGTAGCCGGACCGTGGCAAAAGTGCCATATAAGCCACAACAGAAATGCCGCAAAACCGCGGCTTTATGAGTATCAGTCAGACGCGATGAACTGGATCTCCAACGTCGTACGGCCGAAAATCCGCAGCATACTCCGGCGCGAAGTGCCGGAGAATCTCTGGATCAAGTGTCCGGACACCGGCCAGCTGGTGTTCTACAAGGATGTCGAGGCGAACCAATTCGTCATCCCCGGCTCCAACTATCACATGCGCATGAGCCCGGCGGCGCGCATGAAATCGATGTTCGACAACGAGACCTGGTTCGACGTCGCACTGCCGGAGGTCGCGCTCGACCCGCTCAAGTTTCGCGACGAGCGGCGTTATGCCGATCGGATCAAGGATGCACGCGCCAAGACCGGACTGAACGACGCGGTGAAAGTCGGCTACGGCAAGCTTGACGGCCTGGCCGTGGTGGTCGCTGTACAGGATTTCGAATTCATGGGCGGCTCGCTCGGCATGGCGGCGGGCGAAGCGGTGATCAAGGGCCTCGACACCGCGGTGGAGAAAGGCTGTCCGTTCGTTCTGTTTGCGGCTTCGGGCGGCGCGCGCATGCAGGAGGGCATCCTGTCGCTGATGCAAATGCCGCGCACCACGATCGCGGTGCAAAACCTCCACGAGACGCGCAAGCCCTACATCGTCGTGCTCACCAATCCGACCACCGGCGGCGTCACCGCCTCCTACGCCATGCTCGGCGACGTGCACATCGCCGAACCGGGCGCGCTGATCGGCTTCGCCGGTCCGCGGGTGATCGAGCAGACCATCCGCGAGAAGTTACCGGAAGGCTTTCAGCGGGCGGAATATCTGCGCGACCACGGCATGGTCGACATGGTGGTGCATCGCCATCAGCTGCGCGCCACCATCGCCAAACTGTGCCGGCTTCTGCTCAAGGCGCCGGCCGCGGCGACGCCGCCGCGCTTTAGCCTGCCGGCGCCGGCGTGAACGCAACGCCGGCGGGCGCTCCTGCGATCGGCGCCCTACAGGCGCGATTGCTGGCGCTGCATCCCAAACGCATCGACTTGTCGCTCGGCCGCATCGAGCGCTTGCTTGACGCGCTCGGCAATCCGCAGCGGCGTTTGCCGCCGGTCATCCATGTCGCCGGCACCAACGGCAAGGGTTCGACCATCGCATTTGCGCGCGCCATTCTCGAAGCGTCGGAACAGCGCGTGCACGTCTACACTTCGCCCAATCTGGTGCGGCTCAATGAGCGCTTCCGCCTCGGCTCGCCCGGCGGCGGCCGCCTCGTCGGCGATGACGAACTCGCCGACGTGCTTGAGGAGTGCGAGGCGAAGAATGGCGGCGCGCCGATCACCGTATTCGAGATGGAGACGGCGGCGGCGTTCATCCTGTTCAGCCGCCATCCCGCCGACTGTCTGCTCCTCGAAGTCGGGCTCGGCGGACGCCTCGACGCTACCAATGTGGTCGAACACCCGTTGGCGAGCGTGATCACGCGGCTGTCGCTCGACCATCGCGACTTTTTGGGCGACACGATCGAAGCGATTGCCGCGGAGAAGGCCGGCATCTTGAAAGCCGGCGTACCGGCGGTGATCGCCAGCGAACCGCGCGAGGCGCTCGCCGTGATCGAGCGGGCGGCGGCGCGCGTCAAGGCGCCGCTTGCCATCGCCGGCGAAGATTGGACGGCGACCGAGGAGCGCGGCCGTCTGGTTTATCAGGACGATGACGGCCTTCTCGATTTGCCGGCGCCGAAACTTTACGGCCGCCATCAATTCGAAAATGCCGGCTTAGCGATTGCGGCGCTGCGCGCCGCAGGGCTGAAACTGCCGGCGTCCGCGTTTGAGGAAGGCATGATCCGCGTCGAATGGCCGGCGCGCATGCAGCGCTTGTCGCAAGGCAAGCTTTTGCCGCTGCTGCCGGCGGAGAGCGAACTCTGGCTCGACGGCGGCCACAATGCCGACGGCGGCCGCGCCATTGCCGCGGCGCTCGCCGATCTTGAGGAGCGGGTCTCGCGGCCGCTGGTTTTGATCGTCGGCATGATGTCGACCAAAGACAGCGAAGGCTTCCTGCGGCATTTTTCCGGCCTCACCCGCCGCGTCATCACCGTGCCGATCCACGAGGACAAGGCCCTGCCCGCCGCCACGTTGGCCGCGACCGCGCAAGCAATCGGTATTCCGGCGCTTGCCCGCGAGAACATCGAAAGCGCGCTCGAAACCGTGGGCGAGCTCGAACTTGAGCCGGCGCCACGCGTGCTGATCACCGGCTCGCTCTATCTCGCCGGCGAAGTTTTAGCTCTAAATGGCACGCCGCCGGAGTGAGCGCGTTCACTTTTTTGCATTAGGTTGTCGAACCACGTCGGCTACCCAAAGCTTGCGACCGAAACCTTGGCAGCACCCGGGACAAGACGATGAAACTCCTCTCTTCGCGATGCTTTGCCCTCTGCATTCGTGGTGTGATCGCAATCATCTTTAGCTTCGTTGCGTACGACGGGGTTTTCGCCTGCACCCGCGCGCTCTATGTCGGCGCCGACAATTCCGTCATCACCGGACGCAACATGGACTGGGCGGAGGACATGGGGTCCAACCTCTGGGTTTTCCCCGCCGGATTGAAGCGCGACGGCGCGGCTGGACCAAAGTCGATCGAATGGACATCGAAATACGGCAGCGTCGTCGTATCCGGCTACGAGGTCGGTAGCGCCGACGGCATGAACGAGAAGGGGCTGGTGGCGAACCTGCTTTATCTCGCGGAATCCGACTACGGACACCCCGACGATAGTCGCCCCAACCTGTCAATCGCCGCCTGGGCGCAGTATTTCCTCGACAGCTACGCCACCGTTGACGATGCGGTGGCCGCCATGAAGAGCCCGCCGTTCAACGTGCTGGCGCCGACCTTGCCCAATGGCGCGCCCGCCGTGCTGCATCTTGCCATCTCTGACGCCAGCGGCGATTCGGCGATTTTTGAATATGTCGGCGGCAAGCTCGTGATCCACCACAGCCGGCAGTATGTGGTGATGACCAACTCGCCGATATACGAACAACAACTGGCGTTGAACGATTATTGGAAAGGGATCGGCGGCCAGACATTTCTGCCTGGGACCAGCCGCGCCAGCGACCGTTTCGTGCGCGCTTCGTTTCTCTTGAGCGCAATTCCGCGACAGCCCGACCCGCATTTCATCAAATCCGTTCCGCAGCAACAATTTGCCTATCAGGCCGTCGCCAGCGTGCTCAGCGTCATGCGCTCGGTGAGCGTGCCGCTCGGCATCAGCACGCCGGAACAACCGAACATCGCCTCAACGCTTTGGCGAACCGTCTCCGACCAGAAAGATCTGGCCTATTATTTCGACTCGGCGACGCGGCCGAACACGTTCTGGGTGACGCTGTCGAAGCTCGATCTGAAGCCCGGTGCGCCGGTCAAGAAATTGACCGTCGCGCATGGCGAGGTGTTCGCCGGTGACGTCTCCGATCTTTTCACCAAAGCCGAACCGTTCAAATTTCTGCCGGCCCAGGCGCCGTAAATCGCGACGCCGCCGGATTAAATCCGTGGCATTCTGTCGGAATGACAATCCCGACCAAGACCATGGCCGTCCGCCTGTTCGAATATGGCGGGCCCGACAAGCTTCGCTATGGCGAATACGACCTGCCGCCGCTCGGCGAGCGCGACGTACTGGTCAAGAACTTCGCCGGTTCGGTTTCGCGATGGGACGTGAAGTACCGGGCCGGCGACCTGACGCGCTACCAGATTCCCGGCCGCGCTCCATTCCCGCTGCCGCAGCAATTGGGCCGCGACGCGGTGGGCGAGGTGGTCGCCGTCGGTGTTGCGGCGACGCGCTTTAAGCCGGGCGACCGCGTCATCGGCGTGACCCATCCGGAGGACCCCGATGCGGCCGAGACCGCGCGTGGCCTCGGCAACCTGTCGCGCAATCTCGCCATACCCGGCCACTAGGCCTTCGGTTCCTACGCGCAATATCTCGTGCGCGAGGAGCGCATGTGGCTGCCGTTGCCCGATGGCGTCGATTACGAACAAGCTGGCGTCGCGCTGTGGCCGTTCTCGTCGTCGCACCGGGTGGTGCGCGACCGGCTGCGCGTGCGGCTCGGCGACACTGTGCTGATCGCCGGCGCCTCGGGCGGAATGGGCCACGCGACGATGCAATTGTGCGCGCTCGCAGGCGCGCGCGTCATCGCGACGACGCGCCACGCGGCGAAGGCCGCAGCCTTGCGCGAACTCGGCGCCGACGCGGCCGTGGTCGTCGCCGACGCCGAGCGCGCCCGCGCCGAGGTGATGGCGCACACCGGCGGCGAAGGCGTCGATCACGCCGTCGACTATACCGGCAGCCCCGAGATGCTGCGCTTCCTCGGCAGCGTCATGCGGCTGGGCGGCGGCATCGTCGTCAGCAGCGAGCAGGGCCGCGAGATCGGAAGAGCACACGTCTGA
>CAYWNY010000076.1:0-17323 GCA_964459765.1 uncultured Hyphomicrobiales bacterium
ATCAAGACGCCGGCCGATTATGTCGGCAAAAAAGTCGGCGTGAAGATCGGCGGCAACGAGGAGCTGATCTATCGCGCGGTGCTGGCTAAGGCCGGCGTCGACAAGGCCGAGCCGACGGAGATTCCGGTCAAATTCGATCTGACGCCGCTGCTCGCAGGCGCCGTTGACGTCTGGCCGGGTTACCTCATCAACGAAGTCCTGGCGGCGAAGGAAAAAGGCTTCGACGTCAACATCGTCTATCCAGCCGATTACGGCATCGACCTCTACGCCGACACGCTGTTCACCACGGAAAAGATGCTCAAGGAAAAGCCGGAGCTGGTTAAGAAATTCGTCGCGGCGACGCTGAAGGGCTGGAACACGGCGATCGCGGCGCCGGAGGAGGCGGCCAAGATCACCGTCAAATACGGCGACAAGCTGAACTACGATCACGAACTCGCCATGATGAAAGCGAGCGTGCCGCTGTTGAAGCCGGACGACAAGCCGGTCGGCTATATGAACGAGGCAGGCTGGGAATCGGCGCAGAAGCTTCTGTTGGGAGCGGAGTTTCAGAAGCAGCCCGTCGAGGTCGCCAAAGCCTTCACCACGCAAGCGATGCCGTGATTGCATCCATGAATGCGATCGTCTTGACGGATCGGCTGACCGCTACCCCGGCTGCGCCTTGCGACCCCGTACTTTCGATCGCCGATGTTAGCGTGCGCTTTGGCGACGTGGTGGCGGTCGACAAACTCAGCCTGACGGTCAGGCGCGGCGAATTCGTTTCGCTGCTCGGACCGTCGGGATGCGGCAAGTCGACTTTGCTCAAGGCGATCGCAGGTTTGGTAAGCTTGACCGGTGGACAAATCCAACGGTCGGATGCGGATTTGCGCGTCGGCTTCATGTTCCAGAAGCCGCTGCTGCTACCGTGGCGCAGCACGCTCGACAACGCGCTGTTGCCGATCGAAATCCAGCGCGGCGGCAACGTCGTCGACGCAGTCGAGCGTCGGAACGCGTTGCGCATGCTCGATCTGGTCCGACTGGGCGATTTTGCGAAAGCCTATCCCCACCAATTGTCGGGCGGCATGCAGCAGCGTGCCGCCTTGGCGCGGGCATTGATGTGCGATCCCGATATTCTCCTTCTCGATGAGCCGTTTGGCGCGCTCGACGAACTGACCCGCGACACCCTCAACGAAGAGCTCATCCGCATCTGGCAGAGCAAACAAACGCGGTTGAACACGGTGCTGATGGTGACGCATTCCATTCCCGAAGCGGTCACCATGTCAGACCGGGTGGTCGTGCTGTCGAAGCGGCCGGCGTCTTTGATCGAGGACGTTGGCGTGACCGGTGCACGGCCGCGCGCTCCCGAAGATGGTGATACGGCGGCAATCATCCGCCGCATCCGAATGATGGTCAGGAGCGAGCGGTGACGTCGCGGGTGCTGCCGCCTTTGGCATTCGGCTTGGTGTTGCTAGTCGCCTGGCAGGCGATCGTGACCGTCCTGCAGATTCCGGAATATTTACTGCCGTCACCGACGGCGATCTTGGCGACCGTCGACCGTTCGCTGGCGGCCTCGTTCACGGTCACGTTCATCGAAGCGCTGGCCGGTTTCCTCATAGCCAGCGTGCTCGCCTTTGCCGTTGCCACGCTGTTCGTGCGCTTTCACACCCTCGAAGAGGGACTTTTTCCCATCGCGATTGCGGTGAAGACCACGCCGATCGTGGCGATAGCGCCGCTGTTGGTGATCTGGCTCGGCACCGGGTGGTGGTCGAAGATCGTGGCGGCGATCTTGATTTGCTTTTTCCCGGTGCTGGTGAACACGGTTAAGGGCCTCAAAGCCGCGGACGCAGAATACCGCGAGTTGTTCGAGACGCTGGGGGCGACGCAGGCGCAGGAATTCCGCAAGCTGCGCGTTCCCTATTGTCTGCCGTATCTGTTCTCGGCACTGAAAATCTCGTCGTCGCTCGCCGTGGTCGGCGCCATCGTCGGCGAATTTGTCGGCGCCACCAAGGGGCTCGGCTACCTCATCATGATTTCGTCGGCGCATCTGGAGACGGCGACGCTGTTTTCGGCGATCTTCGCTGCGGCTGTTGCCGGCACAGCGATGTTCTACGTCATCAGCTTTACCGAGCGCCGCCTGATCTTCTGGTCAAGCGGCGAGGCGGATTGATCCATGCGGGCGATATCCGTTGACGTGATTCGGATTCCGACCAAGGGCCCGGGTGACGTGTCGGGACTGATGCGGTTGATCGACACCGGTAAGGTCGCCCCGGCGTCGATCCTCGCCGTGCTCGGCAAGACCGAAGGCAACGGCGGGGTCAATGATTTTACCCGTGAATATGCCGTGGCGGCGCTGTGCGATGCCTTGTCGCCGCATCTCGGTGTGCCGCCGCACGCCGTCGAGGGCAGGATTGCTTTCGTCATGTCGGGCGGCACCGAGGGCGTGCTGTCGCCGCACCTGACCGTGTTTGCACGACATGTCGCGAACGGGGCCGGCGATGGAGCGGGCGACAAGCGCCTGAGCGTCGGCATCGCCCACACACGCGATTTTTTGCCGGAAGAGATCGGTCGCAAAGTCCAGATCACCGAGACGGTGAAAGCGGTTCATCAGGCCATGCGCGATGCCGGCATCGACGATCCGCGCGACGTCCACTTCGTGCAAATCAAGTGCCCGCTGTTGACCAGCGAGCGCATTGAATCGGCCTTGCACCGCGGGCAAAAGACGGTCACTGGCAGCGGGTATTCGTCGATGGGCTATTCGCGCGGCGCCTCCGCGCTCGGCGTCGCGCAGGCGCTGGGCGAGATCGAGGACGTCGAGGAAGACCGGATATTGAAAGACTGGGGTTTATTTTCCTCGGTGGCGTCCTCTTCGGCCGGCATCGAGTTGATGCACAATGTGGTGATTGTGATGGGCAACTCGCATTGGTCGACGAGTCCGTTCGTGATCGGCCACGCCGTCATGCGCGACTCGATCGATCTTTCCGCCGTGATCGAGGCATTCAAGGGCGTCGGACTCGGTATTACCGATGCGCAGGCGAACGGCCGGCTGGTCAATATCTTCGCCAAAGCGGAAGCCTCTCCCGATGGCTGCGTCCGTGGCTTCCGTCACACCATGCTCGATGACTCCGACGTCGGCTCGACCCGCCATGCCCGCGCCGCGGTCGGTGGATTGATCAGCGGCTTGTCCGGCACCGGCGCCGTTTACGTGTCCGGTGGCGCCGAGCACCAGGGACCGCCGGGCGGCGGGCCGGTCGCGGTTATCGCGCGGGTGTAGACGCGCTCGTCCAAAGCGGCGGCAGCTTCAGTCCGCCATCCCCAGCAACACGCCGCCGTCGATGACGATCTGCGAGCCGGTGACGTAACTCGACGCCGGGGACGCCAGGTAGAGCGCTAGCCCCTGCATTTCGTCGGTGGAAGCGAGCCGGTGCATGGGCACGAATTTGGCGAACGCCGCGACCGCGACTGGATCGCGCATGTGGCCGCCGGCGATGTTGGTAACAAACGGGCCCGGCGCGACGGCATTGACCAGGATGTTGTATTTGGCGAGTTCCAGCGCCGCTTGACGCACGAGATGCGCGGCGGCGGCCTTCGCCGGCATGTAGGGCATGCCAACAATCGACTCGCTGCGAATGCCCGCAACCGAGGTCGTGACGATGATGCGCCCGCCCTTGGCGTTCTTTTTCATGTGCGGGATGCAGGCCTTGATCGTGGTGAAGACCGACGTGAGATTGGTCTCGATCACCAGGTCCCAGCGTTCGTCGGAGACGTTTTCGAACGAGCCCTCGAAGGTTCGCTCGCCGGTCATTCCGATAAAGCCCGGCGGGGAATCGATGCCGACATTGGCAAAGGCGACGTCGAGCTTGCCGTAGTGGCCGGCAGCCTTATCGACCGCGGCGCGCAACGCCGCGCGGTCGGTGACGTCAACCGCCTGGCCCCGCACATCGCCGCCGGCGTCGCTAAGCCTTTTGACTTGCGCCGCGAGCGACTTAGCATCCCTGTCGAGCAAGGTCACGCGTGCGCCGTTGTCGGCCATCGCTTCGGCATAGGACAGCCCGATGCCGCTTGCCGCTCCGGTCACGACGGTGGCTAGGCCGCGCACGTCGAATAATTGTGCCGCTTTCAATTCGTTCCTCTCGCATTTTCATCTTGTCGCAACAAGGATAACACCGTCGCATGCATGGGCGCGAGGCCGTCGCCGACCGCCGCAACCTGACGAGCGTGATTAAAGCAGTTAGAGTTGCGGCGTCTTGTCGCCGTTTGCCCGGAGGCTGCTGCGCAGCGCTGCGCGATACTCACGCGGCGGCATGCCGAACGCTTCCTTATAACGCCGGCTGAAATGGCCGAAGTCGGCGAATCCGCAGGCCAGCGCGATTTGCGCGATGCTGTCGCCGGCACGCAGCGGATCGGCCAAATCGCGCCGGCTCTTTTCCAGACGCCGCGTCCAGATCCAATCGCTCACCGTTGTTTGCTCGGCCTGAAACAGATCCTGCAAATAGCGCGGCGAAATGCACATCAGCGCTGCTATCCTTTCGGTATTGAGCGTGTGATCGTGCAGGTTGGCTTCGATGACCGCTTTGGCGCGGAAGGTTAGCGCAATGCGTGCGGCGCTTTGACCCTCGAGGCTGTCGCTGATCTGCTCCCCCAGTGCCGCGGTAACGAGCGACAGGCAAGTTTCTGAAAGCCGGCTCGCGGTCGCCGGCGCCACCTCCGACATAATTGCGGCGGTGTGGCGCACGAACGGCAGGACCAGCGAGCCGACCGGACTTACGGAGGGGACCCGGCGCGCCGTCCAGGTCTCGGTGCGGCCGATGCGGCGCACCATCGCCTCGCGCGGCAGGTGCAGCACGAGTTGCTCGAACGCGGAGTTGAAACGCAGGGTGTAGGGTCGCGTCGAATCGTAGCAGGCAAAATCCCCCGGTTCGAGTGAGGCCTCGCGGCCGTCCTGGATGACTGATCCGATCCCGCTCACCTGCAGGCTGATGAGCATGACCTCTTCCCGAGCGCGGCGGATGCGGGTGCGGGTGCGTCTTACGGTCTGTTCCTCGGATCGCACCTGGGAAAAGTGCACGCCCTCCCAGGCGGTGGTCACGAGCTCGCCAAAAAACGGGCGGTCCTGCCGCACTTGGCAATCGAGTTCGACAAAGGTGTCGCAGACGGCGTCCTGCCAGAACTGAGCGCGTTTGCGCTCAACGACCTCTTTTGTTGTCAGGACGGTTCTCATGGACCGCATCCGTGATGCGAGCAGCCCGGCGTATTCACGCTACCACGATATTGCAGCGGCATGAAACGCGTCTTTAGGGCGATTGCGCCTACAGCCAATTTTTATTGCGCCGCCAGCCAAGAAAACTTCGGGCGGTGCTTTATCCTCCGTATCGTCAGTTGGCTGTAACGAGCCGACGCAGACGCAATAACGATGGCCCACAAGCAGGCGGCTGCCGGTCCAGCTTTCAGGCCGGCCGAGGAGGGGATCATGGCTCCAACGCATCCAAAGTTCAAAGTTGCCGCCGTGCAAGCAGTGCCGGCATTTCTCGATCTCGAAGGCTCGATCGAGAAGGCGATCCGCCTGATCGACGAGGCCGGCGCCAACGGCGCCCGGCTCATCGCATTTCCGGAAACGTTCATTCCCGGCTATCCGTGGTGGATTTGGCTCGGCGCGCCGGCCTGGGCGATCATGCGCGGCTTCGTCTCGCGCTATTTCGACAATTCGTTGCAATACGACACGCCGGAGGCGGATCGATTGCGGGCGGCGGCGAAGCGCAATGATATGTTCGTCGTGCTCGGTCTGTCCGAACGCGATGGCGGCAGCCTTTACATCGCACAGTGGATCATCGGGCCCGATGGGGAAACCATCGCCAAGCGCCGCAAGCTAAAACCGACCCACGCCGAGCGCACTGTGTTCGGCGAAGGCGACGGCTCGCACCTTGCGGTTCATGATCTCGATATCGGACGCCTCGGCGCGCTATGCTGCTGGGAACACCTGCAGCCGCTGTCCAAATACGCTATGTATGCGCAGAACGAGCAGGTCCACGTCGCGGCTTGGCCGAGCTTCTCGCTCTACGATCCTTTTGCGCATGCCCTCGGCGCCGAGGTCAACAACGCCGCCAGCAAAATCTACGCGGTCGAGGGCTCGTGCTTTGTCATCGCGCCGTGTGCCACCGTTTCGCAGGCTATGGTCGACGAATTGTGCGACACGCCCGAAAAGCATCAGTTCCTGCATGCCGGCGGCGGTTTCGCGGTGATCTACGGCCCCGATGGCGCACCGCTCGCCAAATCGTTGCCACCCGATCAAGAAGGACTGCTTTATGCCGATATCGATCTCGGCATGATCTCCGTGGCGAAAGCGGCCGCCGATCCGGCGGGACATTATGCGCGCCCCGATGTGACACGGCTCTTGTTCAACAATCGACCCGCGCACCGCGTCGAGACCATGGCATTGCCGATAGATCAGGAAACGGACGCCGCTGGCACCGCAAAGCCGGTTCCGAAGCCGTTTACGGCGCCGACCTTACTATCGGCGCAAGCGGCGGAGTGAAGCCACTTTGGAATCGGCAATCCCTTCGCATCTAAAAGTCCGGCGCACCCGCCACCGCCGGGTGCCCGACGACTATCAGCCGCCTTACCCGGCGTTCGTCGCCCGCCACGGTCATGCGACGAAGCAGGTGGTCATGGCGTATTTCGGCGCTCAGTGCGCAAGCGCCGCGCCGCCGCCAGCGCTCGCCCGCGCGCTCGACTGGATTGCCGAACGCTTCGCCGATGCAAACGGTCCGCGGCATTGGGATCGCGCCGTCTATGTCGATGAAGCGGGATTTCCTACGACCGTATCCGTCGCCTATTGGGACGATCAAAGCGCTTTCGATGCCTGGTTTTCGCAGGCCCGCAGTGGCTGGACCGGCGGGAAAATTGAATTCGCCGGCGTCGGTACGTTCGTCGAGGCCTTGAGTCCCGCGGTTGACCGTTACGAGACACTGTTTTCTTCGCTCGGCCGGCCCGAGGGTGTCGCCGTGCTTGCCGACGGCTTGAGCGGCGACGTGATGGAGCACGCCTATTGGGGCGGCATGCGCGATCGCATCCCCGCGTCGCAGATCAGCGACATGGCACCCGTCGGAGCGCCCGGCCTCATTTGCGATGGTTCGGTTGCACGGGTGAAACCGCACGAGAACATTTGCCTGATCCGTTCCGGTCAGGATTGGGGCGACACCGATGCCGCCGAGCGCAAAATGTATCTGGACGATGTCGAGCCGGTGCTGCGCACCGGTATGGATTTTTTGCGCGATGACGGTCTCGCCGTTGGTTGTTTTGCCAATCGCTACATGACCGTTCTCGACCGTGCCGGAAAGCCCACGGAAAAGACCTACGGCATGAGCTGGTGGAAAAGCCTGGCGGCGCTTGAGCGCTGGTCAGAATCGCATCCGACCCACGTTCGCATTTTTGGCGCGGCGATGGCGTACCTATCCAAACTCGGTCCTGCAGCCAAGCTTCGGCTTTATCATGAGGTCACCGTGGCTTGCGCCGCCGAGCAGTTCTTTGAATACCGCAATTGCCACGACAAGACCGGCATGCTGCGGGCTGTCGTTTAAGCCACTCTGCGTCGCCTAATTCTTACGCACCTTGTTCTGATCGTTCGCCTATCGAACATGATGTATCTATTTGCAAACAATACTTCGCGGCGGCACGAGCGGGTGATAAGTTGCGCGTGTAACTGGAGTGCGGCCGAGCAAAGCGCCGCGCAAAAATGGGGGAGGAACTCGATGCGACGGATGGTGTTCGCGGTGCTGGTCTTGGCGTTAGCCGGGCTTGCATCCTCGCTGGCGGTACAGCCGGCGTCGGCGGCGGAGCCGAAATGCGGCTTGAGTAACGGCAAAGCAGCGAGCGGCGCGCCGATCGAAATCGGCGCGGTGGTCGGCAAAACCGGCCCGGCCGACTTCAGCGGTTCGGCGCAAGCCGCGGCCGCCTATTTCGCCTGCGTCAATGCCAACGGCGGCATCAACGGCCGCCCGATCCACTACAGCGTCGAAGACGACCGGTGGAATCCGGAAACCGCGGTGCAGGTCGCCGCCAAGCTTGTCAACGACGTCAAGGTCGTCGGCATGGTCGGCAATTCGAGCTTCGTCGAATGCGCCTCCAATGCCAAATTCTATGAGACCGCCAATGTTCTGGTGATCGCCGGCGTCGGCGTGCCGCGCGATTGCTTCCACGCCAAGAACATTGCGCCGACCAACGGCGGTCCGCGTATGAGCAACATCGGCGCCGCACAATACATGCACGACGATTTGCACGTTAAGCGCCTGGTGTGCATTGGTCCGAATATTCCGAATGTTGGCGACTGGTCATGCGGCGGCATCGAAGCCTACGGCAAGAGCGTCGGCATGGACGTGAAGACCATTCTGTTCGATCCGGGCTCGTTGGACGCGACCTCGCTTATCCTGCAAGCCATGGCATTTCAGCCTGACGCGATCGACTTCAACACGCCGAAGGAAGTGGGTATCCCGCTTTATGCCGCGGCCGAGCAGCAGGATTTGGGCGGCAAGGTCTACATCACCGCGCCGACGTCGCACTACGACGCCAGCGTGCCGAAAGCGATCGGTCCGTACTGGAGCAAAGGCGGCCGCGTGTTCATCCAGCTCGAACTGGAGCCGCTCGATAAGCACGGCGGCGACATCGACAACTGGCACGCCGTCCTCGACAAATACGGCAAGCCTTCCGATCAGCGAAACACCTTCTCGCAAGCCGGCTACCTTGCCGCGCTGGCGGCGACCAACGCCCTGCTGAAATTGGACCCCGCCAAGATCGACCGCGCCTCGACGGCCGAAGCATTCCGTAACATCAAGGATCTGAAGACCGACGTGTCTTGCGGCCCTTGGTACTTCGGCCCGGGTGACGAGCATAATGCGATCCACGCCGGGTCGGTTGCCGAAATCAAGGACGGCGCGTTCGTCACGCGGCGGTCTTGCTTTGCGGTACTCGATCCGGATTATGCCGGTATCCTCAAGATGGAAAAAGAATTGCATCTTGCGGACTAACGGAAGGCTTACCACAGGTAAGTCTGTGTAATGCCTAACCTCAGCCCTTTCGTCGTATCGGGGCTCTGCACCGGCGCGGTCTACGTCCTCGCCGGTGTAGGCCTCGTCGTGCTCTACCGCGCGTCCGGTGTTCTAAACTTGGCACAGGGCGCCCTCGGCGCCCTGTGCGCATTGCTGGCGTGGCAGATTGCCGAAGCTGGAGCGCCGGAATGGGTTGGGTGGATCGCCGGCGTGGCGGCGGCCACCGCGCTGGCGCTGTTCTACGGCCGGGTCATCGCACCGCGGCTTGCGCACTCCGATCCGATCGTGCGGGCGGTGGCGACGCTCGGCTTCGCGCTGGTTGTGCTCGGCTTCTGCGAGTTCTTCTGGGGCGAATGGCCGCGCAGCCTGCGGCTGCCTACCGACGGCTATGCCCTTAGCGTTCTCGGCGTTCGTGTCACAGCCACGCGTGGGATCGCTTTTTGTCTTGGCGTCGTAGTGACGCTCGGCATGATCGTGTTTCTCAACCGCAGCCGGCTCGGTTTGTCGATGCGAGCGCTCGCCAATGATCGCGAGATCAGCGGCCTGATCGGTGTGCCAGTGTTGCGGGTCGATGCCTGGGCGTGGGTGATTTCCGGCGTGCTGTCCGGAATCTCCGGAATCTTTCTCGCCAACATGGTCAAGTTGCAGGCGATCCCGCTGACCTATCTGGTCGTTCCCGCCGTGGCCGCGGCGATTCTCGGCCGGCTCACCTCGCTCACGGCAGTCATCGTCGGCGGCCTCGCGATCGGCGTGCTTGAAGCGATTGCCACGCCGTTTCCCGAGGTTGCCGCGTATCGTTCGGCGACGCCGTTTATTTTCGCCGGCGCCGTGCTGCTGTGGTATCAGCGCGGCGGCCTGATGCTGAGCCGCATCGATCAATTCCGCTCCGTTCCAACGAGCTTCGAAGCTACCGGTACGCTTTGGCAGCAGCTTCGCGTCGGTCTCGCTGTCGCCGCGGTCGCCGCCATTGCGTTGCCCTATGTGGCTTCAGCCTATTGGCTAAAGACGTCCACCTCGGTCGTCATCATCGGGCTTTGCAGCCTGAGTGTTGCAGTACTTTACGCGCAGCTTGGCATGGTGTCGCTGTGCCAATACGCGTTGTTCGGCGTCGGCGGCTGGGTGGCGCTGCGCCTTTATCACGGCTTCCACATTCCATTTGAAATTGATCTGCTCGCCGGTGGCATCGCCGCCTCGGTTTTCGGCGTGATATTCGGACTGCCGGCGCTGCGCATGCGCGGGCTTTACTTCGCGCTGATCACTTTGATGATCGCCGGCGCCTTTCAAGTCTTCATCAGCGCCATCGGCTTTCCCGACGGCGGTCCCGGCTGGTCCGGAAAGATTTACGCCGGCGCGCGGCAATTCATGCCGCATCCGCCGATCGCGGTGAGCGACGCTGCTTATTTCCGCTACGTCGTCGTCGTGGTCGCGCTCGGCTTTTTGATTGTGATGTTGATCGAGCGAACGCGGGCCGGCCGTGCTTGGGCCTTGATTCGGCGCAGCGAACCGGTCGCCGTTGCCATGGGCGTCAACATCGTCGCCTACAAGGTCGTGGCGTTTGCGATCGCCGGCTTTTTGGCCGGCGTGTCCGGGGCGCTGATGGCGGCCAATGTCGGGCAACTCGACGGCCGCGCGTTTCCGGCCAGCGAATCGATCATGATGTTCGCGCTCACGGTGATCGGCGGCGCCTTTCATTGGTCCGGTCCGATCTTCGCCGGCTTGTTGCTGCGCGCGGTTCCGAGCCTGCTCACCGATTGGCACGTCGACGGTAATCTGGCGATCATGGTGTTCGGTGCCGGGCTCCTGCACGCGCTGATTACCGCGCCCACGGGTGTGTCCGGCCAGGTCGTCGCGCTCAGCCGCCTCATCGCCGCGAAATTCTCGGCAGCCATGCCGCGGATCATGGAGCGCAAGCTGTGATCGAGATCCGCGATCTGACGGTGGAGTTCGGCGGTGTGCGCGGCCTCAATCATTTGAGCGCCGAGATCGGCGCCAAGATTACCGGGCTGGTCGGCCCGAACGGCGCCGGCAAAACCACGCTGCTCAACGTCATGAGCGGCTTCGTGCGGCGTTCGACCGGAACGGTCAAGCTCGACGGCGAGGAGTTGCTGCGCATTCCGATGAACCGGCGTGCGGCTTTCGGCCTGCGGCGCACATTCCAGACCGAGCAGGTCGTCGAGAACCTGACCGTTTGGAACAATATCGCCGCCGCGCTCGACAACATCCCGCGCCGCGGCCGGCCGCGCCACGACCTGATCGCTGAAGCCCTTGACTATGTGGGCATGCGCCGGCACGTCGATCGCGTCGGCGCCTCGTTGAATGCAAGCGAGCGCCGCCTGGTCGAGATTGCGCGCTGCATTCTGGCGTGGCCGCGCGTGGTGATGATGGACGAACCCGGCGCCGGCTTGAGCGAAAGCGAAGCCGAACACTTGCAAAAAGTCATCGTCGGCATTCCCGATTTTTGCGGTGCTCAGGTTCTCCTCGTCGACCACGACGTCGATCTGATCTCGACGATCTGCCACGAAACGTTGGTGCTCGATTTCGGCTCCAAAATCGCCTTCGGCCCGACGGCCGACGTGCTCAAGGATCCGAAAGTCCGCGCCGCTTACCTAGGTACGCTGACGGAGGAGGCGGCATGACGGAGAGCCTGACCGTTTCCAACCTGACCGTCGCCCGCGGCGGCAAGCAGGTCATCCACGGCGTAAGCATCGAGATCCTGCCCGGCAAGATCGCGGCGCTGCTTGGCGCCAACGGCGCCGGCAAAAGCTCGCTCGTGCTCGCGATCGCCAGCGCTCTGCCGATTACCGGCGGCCAGGTCGTGTTGGATGGCAAACCGATCAACGGCCTGCGGCCTGAATATGTGCGCCGCCTCGGGGTGGTGGCGGTGCCCGAAGGCCACCAGGTGCTGACCGACCTCACGGTCGAGGAGAATCTGCGCGTCGCCGGCACGGCGCTGCGCCGCCGTGAGCTCGATCAAGCCGTCGAACGCGCCATGGAGACCTTTCCCGAGCTGAAACCGCGCTACGGCGTCCGCGCCGGCGCATTGTCCGGCGGTCAGCAACAGATGCTGGTTCTCGGGCAGGCGATCGTCAGCCAGCCGCGTTACATCCTCGCCGACGAGCTTTCCTTCGGACTTGCGCCGATGATCGTGGCGAGACTGATTCCGGTGCTCGAGGCTTTCGCCGCCAATGGGGTCGGCGTCTTGTTGATCGAGCAGTTCACCCATATCGCGCTCCGCATTGCCCAGCATGTCTACGTGATGGAGCGCGGGCGGATTCGCTTCTCGGGCGAGCCAGAGGCGCTGCGGCAAAATCCGGACATCTTGCACAGCGCGTATCTTGCCGCGTGACATCGGGAGTTCGACGATGAGCCGCTTTGCCGATCGCAGCATTCTGGTCACCGGCGCCGGCTCCGGCATCGGCCGGGCGACGGCAGTGCTCTTTGCCGCCGAGGGCGGACGCGTCGCAGCCGTCGATCAGAACGAAGCGGATGGGGAAAAGACCGCGGCTATGATCAATGACGCCGGCGGCGAAGCCATCGCCATCGCCGCCGACGTCAGCCGCGACGCCGATTGCCGCCGCATGGTCGAGCGTACGGTTTCCGCTTTTGGCCGCATCAACGTCGCCTTCAACAACGCGGGCGTCGGCGCCAGCGGCTTTGCTATGGCCGACGAGGAAGAGGTCACCTGGGATCGGCTCATCGACGTCAACCTCAAAGGCGTGTTTCTGTCGATGAAATACGAGATACCGGCAATGATCGCGGCCGGCGGCGGCGCCATCGTCAATACCGCTTCGGTCGCCGGTCTCGTCGGCGAGCGCGGCATCGCCGTCTACTCCGCCAGCAAACACGGCGTCGTCGGGCTCACCAGGACGGCGGCGCTCGACTATATCGGCCAGGGCATCCGTATCAATGCGGTTTGCCCGGGTGCGACGCGCACCCCGATCCTGGCGGCCTGGTTTCAGGATCCGAAGGTCGAGGCCTTCGTGTCGTCGCGTCATCCGATCGGTCGCATCGCCGAACCGGAAGAGATCGGCCGCGCGGTATTGTTTCTGGCTTCCGACGACGCGTCGTTCGTGGTCGGTCAGGCCCTCGCGGTCGACGGCGGCCTGACCGCACAGTAGCGTTAGTAACCGCAACTTACGCCAAACTGTGCGCCACCGCGTCAAGGACCAATCCGGCGAACAGGATCAGACCGGCGTCGCGGTTGGATTTAAATAGCGCCAGGCAGCGGTCGGGGTCGGCGATATCGAGCCGCGCGATTTGCCAGCCCAGATGCGCGGCAAAGCCGAGCAAGCCAAGCGCAAAGACAAATCCGCCGCCGGCCAACGCGCCCGCCGCGCCGATCAAAATGACAGCCAGGCCGTAGAATAAAGCGAGCATCGGCTTGGTGCGCGCGCCGAACAACAGTGCGGTCGATTTGATGCCGATCAGGGCATCGTCGTCGCGATCCTGATGCGCGTAAATGGTGTCGTAGCCGACAACCCAGGCGATCGAACCAGCGTAGAGCAAAAGCGCCGGCGCATCGAGCCGACCGAAAGCGGCGGCCCAGCCCATCAGCGCCCCCCACGAGAAGGCGAGACCGAGCACGGTCTGCGGCCAGTAGGTGACCCGCTTCATGAACGGATAGACGGCGACGATCGCGAGCGAAGCGATCCCCAGCGCGATCGTGAACGCATTAAACGACATCAGCACGGCAAAGCCGATCAGCGCCTGCAGGAGCAGAAAGACGGCGGCCTGCGTGACCGTGACTTGGCCCGAGGGGATCGGCCGCGAGCGCGTGCGCTCAACGCTGGCGTCAAGGTCGCGATCGACGATGTCGTTCCAGGCGCAGCCGGCGCCGCGCATGGCGAACGCGCCGACGAAAAACAGCGCCAGATGCAAGATGTTCGGCGCGGTTTTGTGGGCAGCGACGGTCGCCAGCGCCGTCGACCACCAGCACGGCAGCAGCAACAGCCACGCGCCGATGGGGCGATCAAGGCGCGCCAGCCGCAGATACGGACGCAGCCAAACCGGAGCCAGCGTGTCGACCCAATTGCCGGTCGCGTCGGCGACCGAGCCCGCCGGCCGGCTCATTTTGCCAACGGATTGCCATTGAGCGAGTCAAGCGTACCGCGGCCAGTCTTGGTGTTGCCGGAGGTAGCCACCGAAGGCGTGCTGATCGCATCGCTAAGCGAGGGGGCTCGTGGTTTGGCGGCGGGCCCCTCTGTACAGGCCGCTGTCTTGAATTTCTCGGTATGCTCGTGATTGCCCTTGGCGGCCTTGATGGCCTCGTCAGGAATACCGCACCAGGTCTTGTTCTCTTCGAGAAACTTCACCACCATGGCTTCGGACGCGTAGAAGCGTGTCACCAGGCCGCAAATCTCTTTACGGTCGGCTTTGTGCTCGACTGCCGCGCGCACCGCCATCGCCTTTTTCTGGGCTTCGTCGCGGAGTTGGCCGAACGTACTGCATTGCGCCGCGCTTTGCGCCAAGACGGTTTGCGGAGCCGCCGCGATTGCAAAAACCGCGAGCGCCATGGCGACGCCACGCTTCATGGAAGGTCCTTTCCCCGGCTCCCGTGAGCTCGGGATTTTTACGCTTTGCGCCATTAAAAGGCTCGTTGATTTCGGCGACAAGGCGGCAGAACCTCGCCAAACTGCGCCTGCGACATTGGCGCACCCGCGTCAGGTGATACACGGAAGCTGCGCATTTCCGCAATGTTCCTCATCTCGCCCGTTTTTGCCCATGCCTGGTTATGATTTCCGCAGTCCGCGCCTCTTCGTCGAAGCGCCGCTCGCCGTGGGAGCGGAGGTGGCTCTTGACCAGAGTCAAGCGCATTATCTTGGCCATGTTCTGCGCCTGACTACGGGCAGCCAGGTCCTCGTCTTCAACGGCCGCGACGGCGAATGGAGCGCCGCTTTTGCCCCGCTCAAACGCGCGGCCGCCTTGCGTGTCGGCGTGAAGACCCGCGAGCAGACCTCGGCCGCGGATATGCACTATGTGTTTGCGCCGCTTAAGGCTGCACGGCTGGATTACATGGTTCAGAAGGCCGTGGAGATGGGCGTCTCGCGGCTGCAACCGGTGTTTACCCGCCACACTCAGGCCGCGCGCGTGAATTCCGGGCGCATGCGCGCCAACGCGATCGAGGCGGCCGAGCAATGCGGCGTTCTTGCGGTGCCGGACATCGCGCCGCCGATGGCATTTGGCGAATGGCTCGCCGGGCGCGATCGGGCCCGGCTCCTGGTCTTTTGCGACGAGGCGGCCGACGAGGCTAATCCGATTGCCGCGCTTACTGCGCTGCCGCCATCGCCGGTTGCGGTGTTGATCGGGCCGGAGGGCGGCTTTGCCGACGACGAGCGGGTGGCGTTACTTGAGGAGGCGAATATCGTTCGGCTTTCGCTCGGGCCGCGCATTCTGCGTGCCGATACCGCCGCAGTTGCGGCGCTGGCACTGGTGCAAGCTGCGATCGGCGATTGGCGGTGAAACGGTGGACTATCGATGAATGCCGACGGTCAATGAATCATATTGGGGCGGTCGATACAGACAAAGCCGACGTAATCCCCGTAAATGCGATGTACGCTGGTGATGTGCGAGAGGCGACCCCAGCGGGCGCACCAGTCCGCGGCCATCGCCTTGTAGACGCCCTTCTCCAGATCCGGCGTGTAAGCGATGATGCCCCCGGTATCGTTGCCGGTGAGTCCTGGGCCTGGTCCAAGGATAATGGCGCCGGCGAATGCCGAGCTGCAGCCGAACACCAGCGAAAGCACTGCAAGCGCGGATAAATGTCGACGCATCCCTCTGCTCCGTAACCCCGAACTGAAGGAAGCTTAGAAGCTTGCGGCGGGCTTGAAAAGCCCTTCGCGCGCGCCGCCCCGGGGCAATCGCATTTGCGATCGCGTGTGCGACATCTCACAACATCGAATAGGCGCTGGCCACCATGCCGACCGGCCGCTTGTCGGGCGCGCCAAGCAGCATGACCCGGCCAAAGCTGGTGTTGCGGCCGATCCGGACGACGCGGGCGTCTGCCAACACGTCAAACATCACCGGTCGTAAAAAGTGCGTCGTTTGATCGATGGTGCTCATCGGACGATAGCCGTTCCAGGCCGCTGAACACGCGATCACCATGGCTGTATCCGCGAGTGCCATCAGGGCCTGGCTGGAAACCGTTTCACCATCGCAGCAGATATTCTTCGAAAATGGCAACCGCACCACCGCGCCCGGCTGCCAGTCCGGCAGCGCGCCCGCGGGCCGAATGGTTTCCACGGTCTCCACCAGCAGCGCCAAATCCTGCACCCAGGGCGCAAAAATCTTGGTCATCAGCCGGCCGGCCGCCTGCAAATTGAACGCCGGCTCCGGTGTTACGAGTTGGTGTACCTCGCCCATGTCGCATTCCCCCGGAGGGTTACCCGCCCTCCCGCCCGCATCGTTGGAAAGTCTTCGACTTCGCCCCGCTGGTCCAAAACGCTGTTCTCTTCGCATTGCACGCCGCCACCACTCCCCGACGCAACGCCGGGCCGCAACAAGCAACAAATCACCGGTGATCGCTGAACGCCTGCGTTTCCCGACGAATCAGACGCAACAAGCGTACGAGCGTTACCACGGCGTGGCGATTTGGTCGCGCGTTGTCGTTACAAAAAAACCGTGGGCGAGCGCGACCGAATCAAAAATGCTTGCGGACCGGGAGATGGGTTACGTCGCGGCCGCCCGGCTTGTTTCTCGCCGACCGACCGTCGGCGACCCGCTCGCAAACCGTGGCCGGTTTGTCACGGGTCAGGCACCGCGGCTTTCGGCGGCCTTGGCAACCCTTGACCGGGAAGGGGCGGCGCGGCACGCTCATTTCCGTCGCTTGGCGCGAAGAGGGGCCGTGAGGCTTATAGGGGCATGTCGGGGCGGATTGCAGGTCTCCTATTAGGGCTGGTCGCGTGCTGCGCATCGGCTTCGCAGCTCGGCGCAGCAGGCTTGATTGAAAAGAACTTCTGGCTTTCCGGCCCGCGCTACGACCGCGACATACCCGGTTGCGACTATCGGCCGGCGCTCGACCGCATCATCGGCAATTTCCAAACCAAAGAGGCGCGGTTCTGGAACTCGCAGCTGCAGATCGTAGGCATTGAAAACATTCAGGAGACCGCCGTACTACCCTGGGCGGCGCAATCGGTTCCACGGCGGTTTTGCGATGGCACCGCAGTGATCAGCGACGGCACCAAGCACCCGATCTATTACTCGATCGCCGAAGACATGGGCATGATTGGCATGGACTGGGGCGTGAATTTTTGCGTGGTCGGGCTTGATCGGGAAGCGGCCTACGGACCGGGCTGCCGCGCCGCGCGACCTTA
>CAYWNY010000077.1:0-17036 GCA_964459765.1 uncultured Hyphomicrobiales bacterium
TCGACGTCTTCGAGCACGAGCCGGCGGTGTCGCCGAAGCTCGTCAAGCTCGCCAAGGCCGGCAAGGTGGTGCTGCTGCCGCATCTCGGCTCGGCCACGGTCGAAGGCCGCGTCGACATGGGCGAGAAGGTCATCATCAACATCAAGACCTTCATGGACGGCCACCGGCCGCCGGATCGCGTGCTGCCCTCGATGCTGTGAGTTTCCCTCTCCCCTTGCGGGAGAGGATGCCTGAGCGCAGCGAAGGCGGGTGAGGGGTATACGCGGATTGGTCCGTGCCGAGTAAGCCGCCACAAGAGCCGTCATGCCGCTTTCATCGCCGGCAAAACAAGATCACTGCGCCAAACGAAAACGGCGAACCAAATTACCTACCGCGCGAACAAAAATCGCCGAAGACCTTCCTGCGCGATACCCGATAGGATTGATCCGCGAAAGCAATCGTCATGCGTCAGTTTGAAGGAGAGAAATATGGCGCTCAAAGATATCATTGTCGCGACGCAGGCCGACCTCCGCGCGAATCCTGATCATGCCATAGCGACGTTTTCAGCAGATTCGCGCCAGGTCGACGGCCTACGCAGCGAAACCAAAATTCGTCAGTTCTCGGTCACCGTTGACGAACCGCCGACCCTCGGCGGCACCGATACCGGTCCGAACCCCGTCGAGCTCGTTTTGGCGGCGCTCGCGACCTGCCAGGAAATCACCTATCGCGCTTATGCGACCGCGCTCGGCATTCCGCTCGACGGCGTCTCGGTCAAGTTGGAAGGCACGCTCGATCTGCGCGGCTTTTTCGCGGTCAAGGACGACGTCCGCGCCGGCTATAATCAGATCCACGGCACCGTGAATCTGAAAAGCTCCGCGCCGCCGGCCGATCTCGCGAAATTAAAAGAGGTGGTCGACGCCCATTGCCCGGTTCTCGATATCCTGCGCGCGCCCGTGCCCGTGGACCTCAAGCTTCAGACCGAGCGCGCGGCTCACGCCGCGTGATGTGCGCAATCGGCAATTACGATGCGGTGATTTTTCTTGGCACTCCCTCCCCCACAACGGGGGAGGGCACGGTTGGTCGCCGGCTCCTGCATGGCCTATTCCGCCGGCGCAGAGCAGCAAGTAGAATTCCTCACCTCTCCCCAGTGGGGAGAGGTCGGCGAGCAACGTCAGTTGCGAGACGGGTGTGGGGAAACGAACCGCGTGGAGAGATCACGATAACTCTGTCTCCATCGCCTTCGCGATCAGGCGAAAATCATTTTCGCTGATTGGAAAAAGCCCGAAGCGCAGTTGATAGCCCCAGTTCGATTTGCCGGCGGTGAATTCCAACCTATCGAGCAGCGGACGGATCGGCGTTTCTTTGCACTCCACCCAGGTCACATCGCGACGATAAGCCTTGAAACCCCCGCCCATGTCGCCCTGATAAGGTTCGCCGTCCTTGACCGTGCCGATCGCCGTGAACGCCTGCAGCGTGTCGTTGCCGCCGAGCGTCACCGTCGGCGAATAATAGACGACACCGTCGCCGGGCTTGATGCGCTTCAACGGCGCCGCCTTGCCGTGGCCGACCTGCATGAAACCTTCGGCGCGCCCGCGCCGCACATGTGCGGCGCTCGCCACCGCGATCCAATAGTTGGGCATGATCTTGGATTGCTTCGTCGCCTCGCTCTTCGCCTTGACGTAACATAAGATGCACCATGACCCGATCAGCACGCCCGTCAATCGCCGCCCTCGCTCTTCTCCTCATCGCCTCGGTCGCACTGCCGCCACGCGCGCGCGGCGAAGAGCGCGTCGAGCTGCATGCGCAAGCCGTTACCGGGAAGAACGGCATGGTGGTGGCGCAGGAGGCGATGGCCGCGCGCATCGGCGCCGGCGTCCTGGAAAAAGGCGGCAATGCCGTCGATGCGGCGGTGGCCACGGGCTTTGCGCTCGCCGTGACCTATCCGCGCGCCGGCAACATCGGCGGCGGCGGCTTCATGGTGATACATCGCTCAAACGGCGAAAACATCACCATCGATTACCGCGAGGCCGCGCCGGCGGCGATCAACAAGCAGTCGTTCCTGGATGCCGCCGGCAACGCCGATCCGCAGAAGTCGCGCGACTCTGCACTCGCCATCGGCGTACCGGGCACCGTCGCCGGACTGAGCCTGGCGGAGGAAAAATACGGCTCCGGCAAATTCAAGCTCGCCGAACTCATGGCGCCGGCGATCGCGCTGGCGCGCGACGGTTTCATCGTCGCCGACGACCTCGCCGAATCGCTGCCGCGCGAGGCGTCCCGGCTCAAGCGCTGGCCGTCGACGGTAAAAGTCTTTTTCAAGTCAGACGGCACGACGCTTTCTGCCGGCGACCGCCTGACGCAGCCAGATCTAGCGGCAACGCTCCAAGGCATCGTACAAAACGGACCGCGCGATTTCTACGAAGGCGCGACCGCGCAGAAAATCGCCGAGGGCATCCGATCCGCCGGCGGCGTGATGACCGCCGAGGATCTGAAGAACTACCGCGCCATTGAGCGGGCGCCAGTGCGCGGTACCTATCGCGGCTACGACATCGTTTCGATGGCGCCGCCGTCGTCCGGCGGCATTGCGCTGATCGAGATGCTCAACATTCTCGAAGGCTACGATCTAACCCATGACAGCCAACCGCAGGAGTTGTTTCTGCTGGTCGAGGCGATGAAGCGCGCTTATGCCGACCGCGCATACTTCCTCGGCGATCCGGATGCGGTGAAGGTGCCGGTGGCGCGGCTGATCTCAAAAAGCTACGCGGCTGAATGGCGCAAAAGCATCGATCCGGAGCACGCGACCGCGGCCGAGGACATCAAGCCGTTTGCCGCGCCCATCGACGGCGAAGGCCGCAACACTACGCATTATTCAGTGATCGACCGTTTCGGCAACGCGGTGTCGAACACCTATACGCTCAATTTCAGCTACGGCATGGGAATGGTGGCGGACGGCACCGGCGTTCTGCTTAACAACGAGCTGGACGATTTTGCCGCCAAGCCGGCCGTGCCAAACGCCTATGGCCTGATCGGCTTTGAAGCCAATGCCCCGGGGCCGGGCAAGCGGCCGCTGTCGTCGCAGACGCCGACCATCGTGCTCAAGGACGGCAAGCCGTTTCTGGTCACCGGCTCGCCGGGCGGCAGTCTGATCATCAACGCTGTGCTGCAGGTCGCGGTCAACGTCATCGACCGCGGCCTCGACATTGCCGCTGCGGTCGCGGCGCCGCGCCTCTACGATCAATGGACGCCGGATGTCGTCCTCGCCGAGCCCGGCTTTCCCGACGACGCCATCAAGACGCTCGAGGCGCGCGGCGATGCGGTGCTGGTGGGCAAATTGCCGACCTCGACAAATTCCATCCTGGCGACGCCGTCCGGCTTTGTCGGCGCCGCCGATCCGCGCACCCCCGGCGCGCTGGCCGTGGGATATTAAAGCATCAAGGCCCGCTCATTCCCGCACCAGCGGGAATCCAGACGATTGGGTCCCGGCCTTCGCGGGGACTAGCGGACAAAAAAGATCGGGAGAAACGCATGAACGGCAACGCGCCCATCGCCAATTTGCGCATCGGCATGATCGGCTCGGGCTTCATCGCCAGATTTCATGTCCAAGCGCTGCAGTCGGTGCGTCACGTGACGGTGACCGGGGTCTACAGCCCGACCGCGGCCAACCGCGAGTCGCTGGCCGCTTTTGCCAATGCGCTCGAGCTCGGCCCCTGCCGCGCCTTCGCCTCGCTCGAGGCCATGCTGATTTCCGGCGAGGTCGACGCCGTGTGGATTTTGGTGCCGAATTTCGCCCGGCTCGACACCATGCGCGAAATCCATCGGCTGGTGAAAGCCGGCTGGGCCAAGCTCGTCGGCGTTGCCTGCGAAAAGCCGCTCGGGCGCACGCTCGCCGAAGCGCGCGACATGCTGCGGCTGGCCGAAGACGCCAAATTGTTTCACGGCTATCTGGAAAACCAGGTGTTCTCCTCGGCCGTACAGCGTGGCAAAGACATCGTGTGGCGGCGCGCGGTGCCGGCGTGCGGGCGGCCGTACCTGGCGCGCGCCGCGGAAGAGCACAGCGGGCCGCACATGCCGTGGTTCTGGCAAGGGCGGCAGCAGGGCGGCGGCGTGCTCTCCGACATGACCTGCCACAGCGTCGAAGTCGGACGCTATCTGCTCACGCGTCCGGGCGCGCCGCGCACAGATCTTAAACTCGTTTCCGCCAGCGCCACGACCGGCCATCTGAAATGGACGCGGCCGAAATATGTGGAACGCTTAAAGCGCATGATGGGCCCGGAGATCGATTACGCGGCGCGGCCGGCCGAAGACTTCGCCCGTGGCGCGCTTGTCTTTCGCGATTCCGAAGGCCACGAAGTCATGGTCGAAGCCACCAATTCCTGGGCCTATGTCGGCGCCGGCCTGCGCATCCTTATCGAGCTTCTAGGGCCGGAATATTCGATGGAGTTCTCTTCGCTGAATACCGGACTGAAGGTGTTTTTGTCGCGCGACGTCACCGGCGGGCAAGGCGAGGACCTGGTCGAGAAGCAAAACGCCGAGCAGGGCCTGATGCCGGTCGTTGAAAATGAAGCCGACATCTACGGCTATGTCGGCGAGAACCGTCACATGGTCGAGGCATTCCGCCAGCGCCGGCAACCGACGGAAACGTTTTACGACGGCGTCGCCGTCGCCGAAATGCTGATGGCGCTTTATCGTTCGGCGGAGACCGGGAGGGTGATCACCTTCCCAGCGCCGGAATTGGAGAGCTATGTACCGCCGGTGGCGCGCGGGTGATCCGCCGACCGGGGATGCAACGAGGACGGCAATGCCGCGAGCAGCAGCAAGCCGAATGATGAAGACGTTTTGCGCGCTTGCGCTTGCCGCCGGCGTCGCCGGCGCATTCATCGGTGCTGCGCCGGCCGCGCACGCCGACGATTATTGCAACAAGCGCTGCGATCGTGCGTTCAATTATTGCCAATACCGCGGCGGGTCGTATGACGACTGCATGCAGCGGCTGCGGACGTGCCGCGCGCAATGCTGAGCGCGCTGCGTGCGCGCGAAATCAGGGGACGCGCGGCGAAGGCCCGGCGTCTGTCAGACCGGCGACGCTCGGATGAATGATGGCGCGGCGGTCCTTGACCACGCCGATGACGACGCCGAGCCGCTCGATCGTGGCGACGACTTTGCCGTCGATGTAGCGATCGCAGTTCATGTGCGTCGGCGCGATGAAGAACTCGGCCTGACTGCGGTCGCGCGTCCAGGCGAGCCGCGCATCGGCCTCTTTCTCAAACGGCAGCCGCTCGCCACAGACCATCACCAGATAGCGATGCCGCGGCTGCGACACGTTGTTTTCGGTGCGGTCGAGGAAATGCTCCAGGTCGGTGACCGCTTCCGGCATGATGTTGACCCAGTAATCGGTGGCGTATTGGCGCGAGGCGCCGGCAAGACCCCCGACCAGATCGTTGTAAAACAGATACTCGTCCGGGTGCAGCCGGTAGAGCGTGGTCGCGTTCCAGCCAAGCCCGAGCAGGACGAGCGCCGCGGCAAAGCCCGCCGCAAGCGCCGAGCGCGCCTCGAGCCGGTCGAGCAGGGCGTCGAGACCCAAACCGGCGAGCACCGCGATCGGCGGCACCGTGAACAGGAAATGCCGCAAGCCGGTGTCTGCCGGTCCCGATACGATCACCTGGCAGACGAGCGGAAAAAATGCCGCAAAAGCGATCAGCGCCGTTTCCCGACGCCACGCGTTGTTTGTTTGTTGGTCGGCCCGCCGCGGCAAGGCGGCGAAAGCGAGCGCGAGGCCGGCGCCGAACAACAGCAGCAGCGTCAGCTTGATCACGAGATAGATCGGCACATACCAGCGCGGCACTTCTGCCATGTGATAGACTTGGCCGGCGAGCACCGTCTGGATCGGATAATTGAATTCGGTGAAGGTGACCAAGGCGCGCAGCGGGTTCAACGGCTCCAATGCGGCCCATGGCCAGACCGCAATCATGACCGCATAGGCGATGACGAAGGCGACCAGAAGCGGCACCGCAGAGCGGGCGGCGAAAGCGACGGCGCCGCGCCAATTCGCACCGTTGTTGAACAGACCTTTGCCGAGCGGCGCGTAAAGCACCACGGCCAGCGCCGCGTAAGCGGCGAGGAATACGCCAAGCACGCGGATGCCGAGCGCAAAGCCGCACAGCATCCCGAAGGCGACGACGAGGTACCATCGCGGCCGCGGCAATTGCCGGCCGAGCAGGATGAGGACATAAACCGCGCCCATCATCGCAGAGGCGAACGGAATGTCCTTGGTGTGGTTGAACATCGCGCCATACCAGGTGCCGCACACGGCAAGCGCGCTGATCGCGATAAGCCCGGCACGCGATCCGGCGACGGTGCGCGCGGTCGCCCACGCTGCGGCAATGCCGGCGACGCCGCACAGCCCCGACAGCAAATGGCGCACTTCGTACGCGTCCAGCGGAACGATTTTCTCCAGCCCGACGGCGATGACGTCGAACAGGCCGCCATAGAGGTAGAGGTTGCGGAAGTGAAACAACGCGTCGTCGGTGAAGCCGGTGGCGTAATAGTGGATGATCAGCTCGCCATAGCGCTGCTGCACTTCTTCGTCGTTGGAAATGGCGTAGTCGCCGAAAGTCCATGCGACCAGCGCGACAAGCGCGGCAAAGACCAGCAGCGCGGCGAGGTCGTAAGCGTCGACGCGGCTAAACAGCGCCGCGAGCGGGCGCGGCAAATGGCGGCCGCGGGGGTATCCACGGCCGAACCATTCTCTGAGGCTTTTCACCAGTCCCCCGCGCGGCGGCGTCACGTTTCTTCGTCCCGGTTTCGATTAGGCACCCGTCGCCATAACCTTTTAGCTTTAACAAGTGGCTGAGAATAGGGCGAAATTGTTAAAACCGCCGCTGTTGCGGTGCAATGCGGCTTTAAGTCTTAGCCCCGTTAAGCCCAAGGAGTTTGAGCGCGTTCTCCTTGAGCACCAGCGGCCGCACATCCGGTTTTATATCAAGCTTTTCGAAGTCCGAAAGCCAGCGATCCGGGCGGATAACCGGCCAATCGGAGCCGAACAGGACTTTGTGCTTAAGGAGAGAGTTCGTATAGCGAACCAGGATCGGCGGGAAATACTTGGGCGACCAGCCGGACAGGTCGATATAGACGTTGGGCTTGTGCTGGGCGACCGACAGCGCCTCTTCCTGCCACGGAAACGAGGGGTGGGCGAGGATGATCGGCATTTCCGGAAAATCCACCGCCACGTCGTCCATATACATGGGATTCGAATATTTCAGCCGGATGCCGGCGCCGCCAGGCATGCCCGAGCCGACGCCGGTCTGACCGGTATGGAACAGCGCCGGCAGCCCGGCTTCCGCGATGGCTTCGTAGAGCACGTAGGCGCTTCGGTCGTTCGGGTAAAATCCCTGCATCGAGGGATGGAATTTGAAGCCGCGAACGCCGAATTCGCGAATGAGCCGGCGCGCCTCGCGCGCGCCGGTCTTGCCCTTGGCCGGATCGATGCTGGCGAAGGGGATGAGAACGTCACTGTTGGCGGCGGCCCTCTCTGCGACTTCCTCGTTCGGATAGCGGCGATAGCCGGTCTCACGCTCGGCATCGACCGGGAAAATCACCGCCCCGATCTTGCGCTCGCGATAATAGGCGGCGGTCTCTTCGATGGTCGGGCGGTTGTTTGGTTGATTGAAGTAGACCGCCATCTGCGCCTGCAGGTCGTCATAGCCGTCGTCGGGATGGGTGCCGCACGGCTCCTCGGCGTGGGTGTGGATGTCGATGGCGATTAGTTCGTTGACGTTCACGTCGCTCTCCCGGCCTCAAAAGCACGCCAGTGGAGCATATCGGCGGCCAAAACGACAAGCAGGACGGTACAAGCGATCACCAACGCAGCGCCGCCAGCACTTCGTCGGGGCGCTCGCTCAACAACATGTGACCGGCGCCATCGATCACCGTGAGCCGGCAATTGGGGATGGCGGCGGCCATCGCCTTGCCGCCTTTCAGCGGCGTCATCAGATCGCGGCTACCCTGGATCACGATCGCGGGCATGGCGACCTTCGCAGCGGCGGCGAGCGCATTCTGATAGCCGTTGCAGGCCACGAGATCGGCGAAAATGACGCCGGGCCCCGCGCGTTCGAGGAGCCGCTCGCTGCCGCCCAGCATCCAGGCACCCGGAAGCTCCGAGCCGCCGAGGGTCGCGCGAAAGCCTTCGCCCCAAATCGCGATCATGTCGACGGCTGCGTGTTCGTCGGCCTTGGCGGCATTGAGCAAATCGTCCGACACCCGCATCGGCGCGGCGGTGGCGAGGAGCGCCAGCGCGCTGACCCGGGCCGGATGGCGCGCCGCGGTCTCGAGCGCGATGAGCGAGCCCATGGAATGCCCGACAAGGCGCGCGGACGTTAGGCCTGCAGCCCCGATTAGCGCTGCGGTCCAGTCCGCGAGTGCGGCGATGGACGAAAGCGGGGCGCCGCCCGAACGGCCGTGCCCGGGAAGATCGGGCGCCAGCACGGCAAAGCCGTGATACGCGAAGGAGCGCGCGAGCAGCGCCCAGACCGAATGATCCATGCCGGCGCCATGCAGAAAAACCATCGCCGGCTGCGCCGGATCGAAAGCACGCCCGCCGGTGCCGACGAAAACATCGATGCCGTTGACCGCGATCTGCATCGCTTTAAGCTTTCTGCGAGGCGCGCAAGGCTTGGCCGAAATCGTCGAGGATGTCGTTTACGGCTTCGAGCCCGACCGAGATGCGAATGAGTTCTTCTCCGACGCCGGCTTTGGCGAGCGCGGCCGCGTCCATCTGCTGGTGCGTGGTGCTCGCGGGATGGATCACCAGCGTCTTGGCATCGCCGACATTGGCGAGATGACTCGCGAGCCGCACCGCCTCGATGAATTTCCTCCCGGCGGCGCGGCCGCCCTTGATGCCGAAAGAGACGATCGAGCCCGCTCCCTTTGGCAATAACTTCTGCGCCAGCGCGTGATCCGGATGGGTCTCGAGCGAAGGATGCAGCACCCATTCGACCGCCGGATTCTTTTGCAGGAAAGCGAGCACGGCGGCGGTGTTCGCCATGTGCCGCTCCATGCGCAGCGGCAGCGTCTCAATTCCCTGCAGCAGGTGGAACGCGTTGGTCGGCGACAGGCACGCACCGAAATCGCGCAAGCCTTCGGCCCGAGCGCGCATGATAAGCGCCGACGGACCGAACTCCTCGGCGAAGACGATGCCGTGATAGCCGGCATAGGGTTCAGTCAGCGTCGGGAATTTGTTCGATCCCTGCCAATCGAAACGGCCGCCGTCGATAATCGCACCGCCGATGGCGACGCCATGACCGCCGAGCCATTTGGTGACCGAGTGCATGACGATGTCGGCGCCAAGCGTCAGCGGCCGGCTGAGATAGGGCGTGGCAAAAGTATTATCGATCAGGAGCGGAATGCCGGCGCCGTGTGCGATCTCGGCGACCTTGGGCATATCGAGCACTTCGAGGCCCGGGTTGCCGATGGTCTCGCCGATCACGAGGCGCGTGCGTTCGGTCATTGCCGCGCGCATGCCGTCGAGATCGCGCGGCTTGACGAAACTCGTGGCGATGCCGAAGCGCGGCAGCGTGTGGGCGAGAAGATTGATGGTGCCGCCGTAGAGCGAGGCGGACGCAACAATGTGGTCGCCGGCCGAAACGAGCGTGGCGATCGCCAGATGCATCGCCGCCATGCCGCTCGCGGTCGCCACCGCGCCGACGCCATCCTCGAGCGCGGCGAGCCGCTCCTCGAGCACCGCGGTCGTCGGATTCGAGATGCGGGTATAGATGTGGCCGGCACGTTCCAGGTTGAACAAACCGGCGGCGTGATCGGCATCGTCGAACACATACGACGTGGTCTGATAGATCGGTACCGCGCGCGAGCGCGTCACCGGATCGGGATGCTGCCCGGCATGGAGGCTCAAAGTTTCGAACGCCGGCGGTTTCGGAGCGGGCATGCCTGTTCTCTCCTGCACGTCACTCTTTAGCAGGCTGGCGAGCCAGAACGACGTGGAGAACGGGTAATGGCGTTCGGGGACAGAGACAAGTTGCAGCGCCGCCTGAATGGCCGGCGGCTGGCGCTCGCCGCTTTAGGGCTTCCAGTTCTTGTAGGGATTGAGCCAAAGATTGGAATTGAGATAGCGCGGGTCATGCGAGACGTCGCTCGCCGCCCATGGCGGCACCGCGAATTGCTCGGTCTCGCTGGCAAGCTCGATTTCCGCGATCAGGAGGCCTGCATTATCACCATGGAATTCGTCGATCTCCCAGCGATGGCCGGCGAATTCTTCGCGGTAACGCGTCTTTTCGATCAGCGGATGTTCGCACAGCCGCTCAAGCATAACGGCTGCGTCGTGGAGCGGGATCGGATATTCGAATTCGAGACGCGTCACGCCGGACGCCGGCCCCTTCACCGTCAGGAAGGCCTCTTCGCCCGCGATCCGCACCCGCACCACGCGTTGCTCGGCCGACGACAGATAGCCCTGACGATAGAGAACGCCGGCAGCCGATGGCCGCCATGCTTCTTTGCGGACGAGATATTTGCGTTCGATCTCGCTCGGCATTCGCCGCCCCTGGCGGTCACAAAGCACGCGTCCTGAGGGCACTATCCTTGGGCAACCGGCATCGCACTGGAAAGCCCCCCGTCAATGCTCACTTTCGTTTTGCAGAAATAGCAATCCTTAGTTGCGTATTTCGCTTTCTGTTCGCGCCGGTGGTGGTTCGACCTCCTTCATTGCCTCGATTTCCTTCAGCGGCCGTGCCTCGATTTCTATTGTCGGTTGCGGCTTCACCGGCGCGCGTTTTTTGCCGATCCCGATTTCCTTCATTGTTTGGATTTGGGCCAGTTGTTTGATGTCGCGGTCGATCTTGGCATCAATTCGCTCTTCAAATGATTGTTCGCGCTCTGCGAACGCCTCATCAGACATCAGCTCGTCGATGAGTTCAGTAGACGGCTTAAGATCCCCGCCAAGCGCGAGTTGCTCCAGGCAGGAGTTCAGGAGTTTAACGATTGCGGTCAGCCATGCTTGGTCTGTGTCGTATTTCGTGCGGGGATGGAGGTTCTTTATCTGACCCGCCCGAAGCGGTCCCAATTTTTGCGAAATGCGCTCTTCGGTGACGGAGCCAGGCTCTCCTGAGTCAATTTCGTCCAAGAGGTCAAGCATATTGTTATATTCACGTTTTCTCTGGTTATCCTTGTAAGCTTCACGATCAGCGACTTCATCTATTTTCTTCTGCAGAAATGTTCTGAAGCGACGCTTTCGCCATATGGACATCGCGATGCTTGCAATCTTTTCGTTTTCGGTCGTGCCTTGGGGACTCCATTCTTCCTTCAGGTCCGCAAGCAGGTTTGCGAATTCCTGATAGTCTTCTCCGGGTAGGATCACTATTTGAGCAAACGCGCCATGTTTGAGCGCATTTTTATTGGTCATCTTTGACATTTTTGAATTCTCTCGTTTGAGGGTTGGCGGGACGAAAGTCCCGCATTCACGGGGCGAGGCGCGATGCTCCAGCATCAACAACGCCTCGATCGTTCGTCAGGACTTTTCTCCTTTTGCCGTGTTCGGATTGCGTCCTCTTGCTCGTTGTTATGAACACTGGGGCGTCTTCGGGAAGCACCTCCCATGGGGGCCCGGCGACCAGGTTTCCAATTTTCCAGTTTTCGTCTGGCCGGGCAGTCGACCGCCGATTCCGGCGATCGACGCCCTGGCCATTTGCGTGATGCGACTGGCCGCCCCGAGGAAGACGGTCTCCGCTTGCACCGGTTACGGCGGACCTCGCGTCGCTCGTCAGCGACCTCCGCATTCGCCGGATTCAGTTTTTTATCCTTCGATCTATGTCATGAGCGATTGGGTCCGATTTGTGCTGGCTTGTTTCATCACCCTCCCGGTTTGCGTTGATGTCTGACCGAGGGGAGCCACTGCTTTGGGCAACGATCTTTTCGGTCGGTTTATGGTTGGCGGGTGATCGCTCAGGCTAGCGACCTCACCTGGCTCCACCGCGGCCTAGCCCGGATTGTTGGTTTTCCAACCGGACCTCGCGGAACGTTCGATCACTGGTTTGATGATCGACGCCCGACCGACCGCGGCTGACGGACGCTCTGCCTACGAGCGATTCTGCCTGGAGCACTGTGGCTGTGGCGACCACTCTTGTTTTGAGTGATCTCCGCCCCGACAACCGGAAAACGTAATATGACTTGACGAACCGCTCAAGACGGCGTGACGAAATACCTATAGATATGGTAAATGCTAATTGTAATCACTCAAGTATTTTGTTTTTGGAACGGTGATAGATACAAGTCTGAAATTATGTACTTGCGCTTCGGGGAAAAATGTGAAAACCGACGTCGCTGGGCCGTTCCGCGTTCCTGGATCGGGTCTGTACATCCCGGCAGGCCAAGAGACCGGCCTCTCAATCGGCTCAGCGCCGAAGGCACGCGGCGTGATCCGAGACGCGATCAGGGTCTTGCTGCTCCGAGTGTCGGATTCATCAATGGGAACGGATGACGTGTGACCGACGAAACTCTCCACTCATTCCTCTCGCGCCGTAAGCGGGAGTTGATGCACCGAATTGCCGCGCTCCGTGGCCACATTGAGCCGCTGGAACGCGAACTTGCCGAAATAGAGCGAGTACAATCTTCGCTTCCGCATTCTGTGTTTGCTCAAAACTCTTGGTATGTCCAAACCTCGTTGGTGGCTCTCGACGGAGTGACGGTAGAGACCGACGTCAGCCTACCGCCGCTAAAGAACGCTCTGCCCCCTCAGGTGGCCGCGCGATTTGCACAAATGACCATCAAGGAGTGCGTCGTCCAGGCCCTTCTTGATGCGTTCCCGGATGGCGCCACCCCCGCGCAGATCCGCGAGTACGTATTCTCCGTCTCTGGACGCGAAATTTTGCAATCGAGCTTGCGACCGCAAATGCACCGTCTAAAGGCCGATGGTATCCTCGAACAAAACACATCAAGCGATACTTGGAATTTCCGAGGCGGCAAAAAGGAAGCGGCTTTCGGGATGAACGAATATCCAACATCCCGAAGCGCGATGAAAGGGCTCAAGGACGGCTAGCCGGATCGCGACAGTTTACAAAGAAGATGATTTCCGATCAGACCTGAACGGCGAGAATTCGCCGAAAGAGCGCCGCAGCAATTCACTGCTGGGTCATGGTGGACCTCAACTTTCGGTCAAAAATGTTCGCGGATGTACTCGTTTCGCGGCCGAGTCTTGACGATCGAAGGATTGCAGCAACCCACTGGGGGCTTGCATCCCCTACAAAAAGCTTTTCTAGCAAGCGGGGCCGTACAATGCGGTTTTTGTACTGTCAAACGGCTTCCAAATTTGGGTCTGACTCAATCTCGATGAAGTTTACTGATGGCAATCGCGCTGTTGTCCAAAAGGAATCAGCGCCATGCCAATCAATTTTCGGATTTCTGCTCTCGTCCCCGTGGGTTTGATTGTTGAAAGCGTGGCCCAGCTCGAGGATTCCATCCTTGTAACCGCTCGGGCCGGATGGTCCCGTTATTTGAGTTGACCGGCGAGATCCATGAAGATCATTTCGCCGAACTCGATTGCTTGATGCGGACTATTCAGACTAGGTTATGCTCGATCCAAGATACGGCAGGGAGGTCCAGTTTTTCGATTAGCGAGGTACCAGTACTACTATTAGGGCCCGCAATCGCTTCACGGTTGCCCTTCCAGCATGGTTCGTGCTGGCCTAGGAATCTTAGTTCTCTCATGCGCGAGAGCTTCTTGGCTTAGACCGCGCTCGGCGCGGAGCCGGCGCGTGTTCTTGGCCGGGACGTCCCGCAGCAGGCGATTGTGCGCCCTCTGCACGAACGCGATGTCCGTCAATTGACGGTTTTATGGCGACCGCTTTTAGGTTGCATTCGGGTGGGTTGGGTCAGCGCCTCCGATGAGAGCAGCCTTGACACTGTCCAGGGGCGCGCGCGTTGCTGGATTGGGCCAATTGGGAAGTCTGTGTCACGATCCGCAGCATTCGCGAACAGGATCAGTCCTATAAGCGGATGCGCGCCATCGCGGATCGCGGCAAAGACGCCCACGTGCGCAAACAACCGCTAAAAGCGGCGCGCGTCAACCTGGTCCTCGCGCAGCTTCAAATGCGCAATGCCCCCGCTCAGGCCCACGCCGTAGAGCGTTATCGGCAAACCCGTCGGCCTCTTTTGTCACCGATGAGGGATGAGTATTCAAATACGACGGCAAGTCGAATGCGGAACTTCGATTAGGCCCAACAATAATTACCCAAGCACCTTCAAGTCAAAAGTTGCGGGAGGATTCGCGCAGGGTGGATGCTTGGAACTCCTCCGCCGTTGTACGACGCCGGGCCGGGAAATAACCAAGGTAATTCGCGGAGTGGCCTTTTCTCGAATTTAAAATCTTCGACCGACAAATACCCTTACTGAGCGAAAATCCTAACCAAAGGTGCGTTCGTTCATTTGAGCAGGCGGGCATGGCACCGAACCGTATGAGCAGAATACGCAACAATCACCCGGCAGCGGCTTCAGCCGTTGCTTGCAGCCCCTGCATTTCATAGAAATATCGGCAAGCATTGGTTTGCATTTGTTCAGTTTCGCTATGGCCGCACACCGGACAGGTGATGACAGTTTCAAGATGCATCGTGGCCGCACGCCTTGTTCTCGGCTAAATTCTCGAATGTTTCGAGCCGCATTCACAACGATTGCCAGCTCTACCTTCATTTATCTAATAGCGAGTTCTTGACGACCAATCCAACCTTCATTTTCTAGTACGAAGTCGCAACTCTACCCGTCGGATGACGTCCATTCGCCCAAATACGAAGTGGCGTGATGTCCGCTTGCGGGGGGTAAACCGGACTTGCCAGAAAGACCGGAAGGAAGTGTTGGCACTCGTAGCTTCGAGTTCCTGACCAACGAATGACGAATGAAACGACGCAACCGAACGCGGACATTCGTCGCCGATCATGCCCGAAAACAGCTGAATTTATTGAGTTTTCCGGCGAAAGTGGCGCGCTCATAACGCTCGGTTGGAGGTTCGAGGGCTCAACCAATCGTGCCGTTATGAAAAATGACCCAAAGCGGGACGTGGGAAAGAAAGCAGCCGCTGTACTCAGGCTATTGCGGTAAAGGTGCTTTGGTCGGGATCCGAGGCGACGCTGATGCGGGCGAACCGGGATCGAGATAGAAAACCAGCCCGAGCTTGATTGTGTCGTCCTGACGCTGGAAGGTGTAGTTGAAGAATGGCGATGACGCAGGCGTGTTGAAGTTGGCGTTGCCCCACCAAGTGTGCTGGTACTGCACAAAAGCCGACACCGGTGTGCCTATTTTCGGCAACGAGCCAAGATGAAACTGGCTGCCAAGGCCGAGCGTGAAGCCGGGCGTGGTGGTAGTAGTTGACGCGGCGGTGGCGAAGTTGACGTTGAGGCGTTGGTTGAGAAAGGCCGCCCCTGCCAGCCCGTAAAGGTAGATGCTTGGCATCACGACGTAGCCGCCCTTGACGCCCGCATCGATGATCCAGTTCGTAGTCGTGCCGAGGAATTGCCCGCCCGCGAAATTCTGATTGATGGTCTGGTTCAACCCGTCGAACGAGGCGAACGGCCCGACGAGCCATCTACCCGCTGGGTTGAAGTTGTAGCCGGCGACAATACCGCCACCGATGGGATCGCCCGAGTTGGTGAATTGACTCGTGATCAAACCGGGCGGAGCGGCGAGATTTTCGGTAACGCGAACAATGCCCCAGTTCTTGATGAGTTCGCCGCCGACGTACAGACCAAACATTGGGGTCTGAATGCTGCTGACGTCGGAACTGGCCCAGGGCCAGCGGATATTTGAAGGCGGAGGACACGGGTCGTCGAGTTCCCAATCCACCACCCATTCAAGGAAATCATCCAAACGATCGCCCGTTCTATCAAGGGCGCCCACCAAGTCCAACTGGCCAGCCGCTTCCGCTCGGTTGGCAAGCGCATCTAGTTCGTCAAGTCGACTTTCAGCTTGAGCCAGTAGATGACAAATATCCTCGTGGGCATTAGGGTTTCCTACAAGCTTATGTTGTATCATAGCGTTTTGGACGGCCTCGCCAGCGCTGCGAGCCGCACTAATTGCCGAACCGGCCTCCGTTCCGGCGACCGCCTGTGCGCCGGCGTGAGATCCGGTCGACAAGATCAGGCCAAGCACGCAACTAGCTGCGACTATTGTCCGGACTGCTGCTCGCCCCATGACCCGTCCTCTTGTTCAACTTCGTCCCGCAACTCTCCAGCTCGCAGCGCGCCGATCAAAAACTCCGGCAGGCTTACGTCCGCAGGCAATCGTGCATAAATCTCTTGCGCGCATCGAAATGGAGTCGCTGCGCGTTAGCTTGCTTTTTGCATCCCGCAAATTTCGGGTTGTGACTTGGGTCAGTCCACGTCAGCGTTGCGGTCGGCTTACTTGAGGGGCCTCATCGCCTCACGTTAAACTCATAGGCAACTTCGGTAATGCGATTGAGCTAATACGAATCGGCGATTGCTTTCTGTGTCTTGTTTTCGCGAAAAATTCGTAGCCCTCCAACTTTCGACTTTTGCAACACAATCGGGTTACAAGCGGACTCACAAGCGATTAGCGCATTCGATCGAAAAATGACCCGTTGCAGACATGCGATGACCACCACCGCACTTGGCTTTGGCACTTCTTTCGGTTAGATTGCGCGAGTTAAGCGTTTCCAAATTCTGTTTCAAATGGGGGATGGTGGCATATGCATAAAATTATAGTCACGCTTACTATAGCGACCGCGATACTAGGCCTTGGTAGCCTCACTTGGAAAGCCGAGGCAGCATCCACGATGGCGGCATCTTCGGTCCGTGCCGCTGTCGAAAGTTCCTCGCCGTTTCAAAAAGCGCACTGCTGGCCCGGCGGAAGGGATTACTGTCCGTATCACATGAAACCGGGTCGGTATGGCGGCTGCGTTCCCTGCCTACACGGACCCGGATACTGAAGAGCAAATGAAATCGGAGGCCGCTCACTTGGCGGCCTCTTCATTTAAAGTACAATGTCGCTTATTGGCCCCGGCTGTTCTCTAATTCCGGGTCTGGGTGTCAAGCTCTCTACGATCATCCTTGCCGGGC
>CAYWNY010000078.1:0-17020 GCA_964459765.1 uncultured Hyphomicrobiales bacterium
TCGTCATCGGCAGCCGCGCGCGCTATCTCGCCAAGGCCAAGGCGATGGACGCGGTCGCGGGTTATTGCCTCGCCAACGACGTCTCCGAACGCAATTTCCAGATCGAGCGCAGCGGCGGCCAATGGGGCAAGGGCAAAGGCTGCGAAACCTTCGGCTCGCTCGGCCCATGGCTGGTCACCAAAGACGAAATCAGCAATCCGCAGCGGCTCGACATGTGGCTTTCGGTCAACGGCGAAACGCGCCAGCACGGCTCGACCCGCACCATGATTTTCGGCGTCGCGCATCTGGTCTGGTATTGCTCGCAGTTCTTCGTGCTCGAACCCGGCGATGTGATCATAACCGGCACGCCGCCAGGCGTCGGTTTAGGAATTAAGCCCGAGCCGAAATTCTTAAAAGCAGGCGACGTGGTGCGCCTCGGTATCGACGGGCTCGGCGAGCAACAGCAGAAAGTGGTGCGGTTCAAGATGTGATCGACCGCGTCACTTGATCGCCTGCGGGTTGATCGGTGAGCCGGTGCCACCGCTGATAATCAGCGGCGCACCGCAGAAGAAAAACTCGTAAATCCCGTCGGCGTCGCAGTCTTCGGATAATTCCTTGAGGTAGAACATCTCGCCCATGGTCAACCCCATGGCCGGAATGACCACCCAGTGCCAAGGCTGATTGGCCTCTTTGGTTTCGTTCGGCCGCACTTCGACGCCCCAAGTGTCGGAGCAGATCGCCGCGATCTGTTTGTCCTGGCACCAATAGCAATTCTCAAACCTGACGCCGGGCGCGTCGCCGCCGGCATACATGCCCCAATTCTTTTCCTTCAGGCAGCGCTCCATCTGGCCGGTGCGCAGGATAACGAAATCGCCGCGCCTGATCTCGACGTTTTGATCCTTGGCGCATTTGTCGAGCTCGTCGTTCGAGATCGCGTCGCCGTCTTTGAGCCATTCGACGCCGCGGAAGCGGGCGATGTCGAGCAGGACGCCGCGGCCGACCATCTTGTTCTTGGCATGCTCGATGCCGAGCTTGTGCAGGCCGTTGCTGTCGACCTCGCGCGCGTCGTAGCCGTTGTACATTTTTTCTTCGTAGAAGATATGGCCGAGCGAATCCCAATGGGTTGCGCTTTGCACCGGCATGTTGATGGCGTCGTCGGCGTAACGGATGTTGGGTACCTTGTCGTGGCGGCCGGCGACCGCGTCGGTTCCGGTCGCCAGCATGGTGTGGATGGGATTCCAGCGGTCGCCGAACAGGCCGCTCTGCGGACCGTGCCGGTCGAGCGGAATGCCGAGCGCAAAGACTTTGCCGGTGCGGATCAGTCCGGCGGCGCGCACGATATCCTCCGGCAGGATGTGGTTGAGCGTGCCGATCTGATCGTCCTTGCCCCAGCGCCCCCAATTCTTGAGTTTCTCGCTGGCCTCGGCGATCGCCTTTTTGCCGACGGTGATATTCATCGAAACGTCCCCTTCCCAATCATCGAATTGATTCGCATTTGGCCGGCGGAAATCCTGCGCTTACACCGTCGCGTCAGCAATACGACCATGGCATGAGCCGCGGGCGCTTGACCAATTGCGTCAAATTGCGGCCGGCCATTGGATCTCGCCGGACTGTTGCCATAAAGCGCCATGATTGTGCATAAAGCTGCCGGTTTGGCTGCATCGCATGGCAGCGCCGTGGGTCGCCGGGACCGCGGGGATGAGGCATCACGAATTAGCCAAGAGGAACCCAATGACGCGATTTGACGACACTCCACTTTCCGGCAAGCTTTTGCGCCATCCCGCGTGTTGGCTACGGTCGCTGCAGGCTTCGGTACTGGCGCTGGTGTTCCTCGGATTGTCGCTCGGCATCGCTGCGGCGCAGCCGCCGGGGCCGCACGATCACGTTTATCTGTTGCGCGGCGCCTTCAACATCTTCTCCCTCGGCTTGGACCAGATGGCGGACAGCCTGGAGCGGCAGGGCGTCCCCGTGACGATCGCCAATCATATGGCGTGGTCGTCGCTCGCGGACCAGGCGGCGGCGGAGTATAAAAACGGACAAGTCCGCAACATCATTCTTGTCGGTCATTCCTCCGGCGCCGTGGCGGTGACGGAGATGGCGGCGCGCTTGGGTCAACTCGGCGTTCCCGTGAAACTGGCGATCGGACTTGATCCCAGTACGCGCATGACAGCATCGGGAACGGTCGGCCGCTATGTGAATTATTGGGTGCCCGGCGGCTTGGGGACCGTGGTCGACCGCGGGCCGCAGTTCAACGGCGTGCTCCAGAATATCGATCTGAGAAGCAGCGATATCGGCCATTTCAGCATCGACAAGAATCACGGCTTGCAGCAGCGGGTGCTGACGGAAATCCGCGCTGCATTGTAGGCGCCCGACCAGCGCAAAATGCCCCGCCAGCAAGACACGCAACCGTCGGCGACGAGGGGCGCGTTTATGGGCGCAACACCGAACGTCGGAGATGCATGATCAAAACGACGCAGGTCGCCACTCTATTGGTTTCGGCGTTCGCGTGCGCCTGCGGCGTCAATGTAAACCTTCACGCAGCGACCGCCGGTCCGCCTTCCCCGAACGCGGAGACCTCCGCCGCCATGCCAACGATCGAACCGCAAGGGCGGGTTTATCTGTTCCGCGGCTTTGTGGGCGTCGTGTTCTCGCGCGGCACCGACCGGCTGGCGGAGCGGATCGAGCAGGCAGGTCTCACCGCCAACGTCAGCGAGGCGATGATGTGCGGCAGCGTGACCAAGGAAGCGATCCACGACTACCGGGAAAAGCCGGCCCCGATCATCTTGATCGGTCATTCGATGGGTGCGGCCTGCGCGCTCAATCTCGCCGACACGCTCAACGACGAAAAAATCCCGGTCAGCCTCCTTATCACCACGGACCCAGCGCGCATCTCGCCGGACGTGCCGGTCAACGTCGCGCGCTACATCAACATCTACCAGTCCGACAGCTGGCTGGGCGGCCGCGACGTCAAACCGTCGGCGGGCTATCGCGGTCATTACGCCAGTTACGACGTCGTCAAGCACGCGGAGTTGACGCACACCAACATGGAGAAGGCGGACACGATCCAAGAGCAGGTGGTCGCGAAAATTCTGTTGCTGACGGCGGCATCGGCGAAAACCGACGCCGACCCGGTGCCGATCCGCTATGTGGTACCGGCCGATGCCGACATCGAATTATGGGACAGCGGCATGGCGGTGTTCACGCATCCCGGCGATACGCTGCAGTCGTTGGCGGCGCTTTACCACGTGCCGGTGTGGGCGCTCACCCAGCTCAACAACGTGACGGACAGCACGGTGCTGACGCCGGGCCAACGCCTTGTCGTTCCCCGCCGCCTGGTTCCACCGCCGCCGGCAATCGACAGCTCGGTGTCGAGCCAAACGCCCGCCAAGCACTGACCGGCGCGAACCACGCGTCAGCGCTGCGGCAAAAACGGAACGAGCATCGGCACGCGGCGGCGATAAGCGCTATAGGCATCCGCGCTCAGCTCGGCGGCGAGAAAACGCTCCTCCGAGCGAGCCTTGAGCCAGAAACTGACAATAATCAGCGCCGCGCCGACGACAGCCGACAACCGCCCCTCTACGGCCGCGGTCGCCACGAGCGCAATGATGATCCCGGTATAGATCGGGTGGCGCACCACTGCATAAGGGCCGCTATCGACGACGGTGTGATCTTCCTTGCGCGTGATCGCGCTTGACCACAGCCGTCCGAGATAGATGCGCGCCCACCAGGTGAAAGCGAGGCCGGCCACCATGACGAGCGCGAGCACGACCGCGCCGCCATAGCCGACGTGCCAGATTTGCGGTTCGCCCAGCATCGTCCCCGTGTAGGGCACCAGCAATATGCCGCCCACGATCTGCGGCGCGCGATACATCCAGGCTTCGGCGCTGCCCACTTGGGCCTTGGTGCGGGCCGACCAGAACGACGCCAACACCCAGCTTACCAGCCACACGATCCAGATCAGTTCGAGTATTTGATTGGGTTGAATGGTCACGATTGCAGCAAAATCCAGTTCGGGGGAATTGAAACGGCGCAGTCCCGTAGCGTGCCGCTAGGCTCGCTGTCAAAATCCGCTTTTGTGTGACCTGTTCCCTGACCGTAGGGCTCTACCGCGCATCATACGCAAGCGATGCCAAGGCCTCGCGTAGCGCCTGTTCGATCGGACGCGGCGCATAACCGAGTTCGCGGCGCGACTTTTCGATCGACAGCGGTTTCGCGCGCGAAGCGATCAGCACGCCTTCGGTAGTCGCGGACGGCGGCTGCCGCAGCACATAATCGGCCATGAACTCCATCACAGCCGCGGTCGTGTAGGCGAACGCCTTGGGCACTTTAACGCGCAGCGCTTTGCGGCCGCTGATCCCGCCAAGCATATCGAGAAGCCGGCCCAGCGAAATGTCCTCGCCGCCGAGAATATAACGTTGCCCGGGCTCCCCGCGCTCCATGACCAGCAGCATGCCGTCGGCGACATCGCGCACGTCGACAAGATTGAAGACGAAATCGAGATAGATTTGAATTTTGCGGCTGTTAAAATATTGCAGCATCAGCGTCGGCGGCGTGAGATTGCCGTTGTGGGGGCCGATGGGCATGGTGGGATTGGCGATGCGCACTGGATAGCCGGCCGCTGCCGCTTCCATCGCCCGGCGCTCCGCCATCATCTTCGAACGCGTATAGGCGCCGGGCATGTCCTCAGGCGTGGCGCGGACACTCTCGGTGACGATCGGCTCGGCGTTCGACGAACCAAACAAAATCGATTCGGTCGAACAATGCAGAAACCGCGTGACCCCTCGCGCGCGCGCCGCCTCGATGACGATTTCAGTGCCGCGGCAATTGACGTCGTGAAAATCGTCCTTGCGCGGCATCCACATGCCCGGCAACGCCGCAAGGTGATAAATTTCGTCGACGTCGTCGAGTACATCCGCCACCAGCTTGGCGTCGAGGATCGAACCTTTGACATAATGCGCCCCGGCCTGCGCGCAGGCCGGGGCGCGCCGATCCAGCACGCGCACGCTGCGGCCGCGCGCGAGAAGCGCCGCCACCAGGTGTTGCCCGACAAAACCGCTGCCGCCCGTAACGAGCGTTTGCGTCACGGAGCGAGGCTCCGATCGGCCGCGCCTTCGGCGAGCGACAGTTCTTGTTGCTGCGATTGTTTAAGGACCGCCGCGAGGTCGGGGCGCAAACCGAGCGCGATGAACAGGCGGGCAAACATGTACATCGGGCTGATGAGCATTTGCACCGGATTGTCGAGGAGCGTTGGACGCTTACCCTCGAACACCTGATGGCCGATGATCTGCAGGGCCCAGCCGAGCACGAATAACGTCACCGCGATGACGAACACGGCGGTGACACTGACGCTGCCGGCGATCGCTGCGGCGATAAAAAGCAGCGGAATCGCGGCGACGACGATGGCCAGGCCGAGCGCGACGTCCCAGACCGTCCACAACAACAACGCCGGGATGACCAGGACCGGCGCCAAGCTCGTGTGAATGCCGAAGAAGGTGACCGGCACCAGACATAGCGGCAACACCACGCCGATGAAGATGATCGGGTTGCCGATGATGTGCATCACGCCGTTGACGTGATCACGGTGCGCCTGCGCGTAATACACAAGCTGACGCCGAAAATAGTCTGTCATTGCTGCCCTCAAGCCTGCTGCGACAACGCCTGGTCGCGGCCCATAGCCTGCTATTGTCTCGAAAGCGCGAGGCGACGCAGCGCCGCCCCCCGGCCGCTACTCGCGCGGCACGCCAAGGGCAACTCATGCAAGAGAGCGCCCCGCATTCCGCCGCCTATTAAGCTTGAGAAGCGGCGCGCGTCAAACGCCGCTCGAGCGCCCACGAAGGAATTATTGCAAGCGCGCGTTCAACGACTTAAGCCTCGGCGGCGGCAAGCTGCGGCATGGCGGGAGGAGCCTCGGCCGGCTTTTTCGGCTCGAGCGCGGCCGCAACCGCCTCCTCGACCCGATCGAGCCAGATGAACTCCATCTCGCGGCGCGCGACCTCGGGAATGTCGTCGTAGTCGCGCTTGTTGCGCGCCGGCAGCATCACCCGCTTGATGCCGGCAGCGTGCGCCGCCAGCACTTTCTCCTTGATGCCGCCGACCGGCAGCACAAGCCCGCGCAAGCTGATCTCGCCGGTCATGGCGGTATCGCTGCGGATGGTGCGATCGGTCATCAAAGACACCAGCGCCATGAACATGGCGACGCCGGCGCTCGGCCCATCCTTAGGAGTGGCGCCCGCGGGCACGTGGACGTGGATGTCGCTCTTTTCGAAGCGGCCGGCGTCAATGCCGAGCGCGGCGGCGCGGTTTTTGACGATGGAGAGCGCGGCTTGCGCGCTTTCCTTCATCACATCGCCGAGTTGTCCGGTCAGGATCAACCGACCGGAGCCCGGAATGCGCGTCGCCTCGATGAACAGAATATCACCGCCGACCGGCGTCCAGGCGAGCCCGGTGGCGACACCGGGCACGCTCAAACGCATCGCCGTTTCGCTTTCGAATTTCGGCGCGCCCAGAATAGCCGTGAGATCGTCGCGGCCGATGCGGATCGGACCGGGGCCGCCCTCGGCGATGCGCACCGCGGCGTTGCGCAACACCTGGCCGATCTGCCGCTCGAGGCCGCGCACGCCCGCCTCGCGGGTATATTTGGCGACGATGTCGCGCAGGACATCGTCGCCGATCTCGACCTGGCCGGCTTTGAGCCCGTTCGCATCCATCTGCCGCTTGACCAGATAACGATGCGCGATCTGCAGCTTCTCGTCGGCGGTGTAGCCGGCGAGGCTGATGATCTCCATGCGGTCGCGCAGCGGCCCGGGGATGGTGTCGAGCATGTTGGCGGTGGTGATGAACACCACCCGGCTCAAGTCGAACGGCACCGCCAGATAATTGTCGCGGAACGTGCTGTTCTGCTCCGGATCGAGCACTTCCAGCAACGCCGCGCCGGGATCGCCCTGGATGCCGGCGCCAAGCTTGTCGATCTCGTCGAGCATCATCACGCAGTCGCGCGAGCCGGCCTTGCGGATCGCCTGGATGATGTTGCCGGGCAGCGCGCCGATATAGGTGCGGCGATGGCCGCGGATTTCCGCCTCGTCATGCACGCCGCCGAGGCTGACGCGGATGAATTTGCGGCCCATGGCGCGGGCGATCGACTGGCCGAGCGAGGTCTTACCGACGCCGGGCGGGCCAACGAAGCACAGGATCGGCGCCTTGCCTTGCGGCGCAAGCTTGCGCACGGCGAGATATTCGATGATCCGCCGCTTGATCTTTTCGAGGTCGTAGTGGTCCTCGTCGAGGATGCGGCGCGCTTCGGCGATGTCGATCGGCTTCTCCTCGGGCAAAGCCCAAGGCAATTCGATCAGCCAATCGAGATAGGTGCGCACCATGCCGTATTCGCCCGCGGCTTCCGGCATGCGCTGCAGCCGGCGCAATTCCTTGCGCGCCTGGTCTTCGACGTCCTTGGGCATCTTGGCGTTGGTGATCGCCTTATCGAGCTCGGCGATTTCGGCCGCCTTGCCTTCCTCGCCCTCGCCCAATTGGCGCTGGATCGCCGCCATCTGTTCGCGCAGCAATGCTTCGCGCTGCCGCTCGTCGAGTGCGGTCTTGGTCTGCCTACCGATCTCCTGCGACAGCCGCAACACCTCGATGCGATGCGACAGCAGCCGCAGCACCTTGTCCATGCGCGCCGAAATATCGACAGTCTCGAGGATTTCCTGCTTTTCCTCGGGCTTGATGTCCATGTAGGCGACGGCGAGGTCGGCGAGCGCCGACGGTTTCTCGATCGACTGGAACGCGCCGAGCAGTTCGGGCGGCGCCTGCGGCAACAGCTGAATGGCCTCAAGCGTCTGCGCCCGCAGATTGACGAACCGCGCCTCGATCTCCGGCGTGCTGGTGTCGGGTTCGGGAATTTGCAAAACGCGCGCGACGAAGAACGGCCAGCCGCTGAGATACTCGACGACCTGGAACCGCTGTTCGCCCTGGCAGACCAGATGATTGGTGCCGTCCGGCGCGGTGATGTAGCGCACGATATTGGCGACCGTGCCCATGCGGTGCATATCGACCGGGGCCGGATCGCCGACTTCGGCGTCGCGCTGCAACAGGATGCCGACCTGGCGCTGGTCGCGCACCGCCTGCTGCGCGGCGGCGACCGATTTCGGCCGGCCGAGCGTGATGGGCATCACTTGGCCGGGGAACAGCACGGTGTTGCGCACCGGCACGATGATGAGCGCGTCGGCCGGCAACGGCGGCAGCGTCGCCGCGCCTTGGGCGGCGTCATTCGACGACAACATCTCAACTTCAGCCACGATTATTACTCACTTTCTGCAATGTAATGACCAAACAACCATCGACGACCGCGCGGCGTACGCCGCTATAACGTCCGGCCGGCAGGCGTAGCCGCCGGTAAAAGCGGCCCTGGGGCAATTCGAGGCGATGAATAACGGCGGTGCGTAGTGCCGGCGGGTAGGTGCGAGTGCCGGCGATCACGAGTTCGCCATCTTCGATGACCGCTTCCACATTGTCCGGGTTCACGCCCGGCAAGGCGACCAGCGCCAGGACCTCAAGGTCGGTTTCCAAAATGTCGACCGGGGGCTCCCAGGACAGCTGACGCGCTTGCATGCCCGACGGCCGAAAAAGCTCGCGGTGCATCCGCTCGGCGCGCGCCAGCATGTCGCACGCTTCCGACCACATCCAATCACGAGCCGCATCACGGGCCATTGGGCATCCCCTCCAGTCTGTGACAAATGTGTGGCGTCGGGCCGCGATTTTCAACGGCCTAGCCTGCCGGCGGGCCAGCGCTCGCGACAGAGGCATCATACTAAAGGTCGGGTGCAACTGCGTGGCGGCTTAGCCATTATAGTTCGGTTAGCCGAGGGGGCTCGATTGATGGAGGCAGCCCGGCGGTCGCACGGCGGTGATCGTGCGAAGCGGCCTCCGGAGGTGCATATGGCACAAGCACGCCCGACCAAGCGCGCGGACGCGGCGATCCCCGCGCCGGATAAGATATCGATAACGCTGAAGGTCAACGGCGCGGAGAGGCGCATTAGCGTTGCACCGTGGACGACGCTGCTCGACACGCTTCGCGACCGTCTCGACCTGACCGGCACCAAGAAGGGCTGCGATCACGGCCAGTGCGGCGCCTGCACGGTTCTGGTCAACGGCCGCCGTATCAATTCCTGCCTCAGCCTTGCCGTCATGAACGACGGCGCCTCGATCGTCACCGTCGAGGGTCTGGCGGCTAATGGCGCTCTGCACCCGTTGCAGCAGGCATTCATCGATCACGACGCCTTCCAATGCGGCTACTGCACGCCGGGGCAAGTCTGCTCGGCAGTGGGGCTGATCGCCGAAGGCAAGGCCAAAACCGACGACGAAATCCGCGAACTCATGAGCGGAAACATCTGCCGCTGCGGCGCCTACCCCAACATTCTGGCCGCGATCCGGCAGGCGATGGGGCGACCATGATCAACTTCCAGTATTCGCGAGCCAGCGACGTCGCCGACGCGGTACGGCAGATCGCCGCTGAGCCGTCGGCAAAATTTATTGCCGGCGGCACCAACCTGATCGATCTGATGAAAGAGGACATCGAGCAGCCGTCACGGCTGATCGATATTTCTCGCCTGCCGCTTAAAACCGTTGAGACGACGGCGGACGGCGGCGTGCGAATTGGCGCGTTGGTGCCCAATTCCGACCTCGCCTATCATCCGAGCATCGCGCAGCGCTATCCGATGCTGGCAAGCGCGATCCTTGCCGGCGCTTCGGCGCAACTGCGCAACATGGCGTCAACCGGCGGCAACCTCCTGCAGCGCACGCGCTGTTTTTACTTTTACGACACCGCTACGCCTTGCAATAAGCGCGCGCCGGGCGGCTGCTCGGCGCTCGACGGGCTCAACCGCATGCATGCCGTCCTCGGCGCGAGCGAGCGCTGCATCGCCACGCATCCGTCCGACATGTGCGTAGCGCTTGCCGCGTTCGAGGCACGCGTGCACGTCGCCGGTCCGGCGGGCGAGCGCACCATCGCTTTCGCGGATTTTCACCGACTGCCTGGCGATACGCCACAGCCCGATACCAATCTCGGCGCCGACGAGATCGTCACCGCGATCGAATTGCCGCCGCGCGGCTTTGCCGACCACTATACCCACCTGAAAATCCGCGATCGGCTCTCTTATGCCTTCGCGCTGGTCTCTGTCGCGGCCGCCATGGAATTGGATGGCGACCGGATCAAGATCGCGCGGCTGGCGCTCGGTGGCGTTGCGCACAAGCCCTGGCGCGACGTTGCGGTCGAAGCGTCGCTTGCCGGCCGGCCCGCAAACCGGACAGCGTTCGCTGCCGCCGCCGATCAGCTTTTGCGCGACGCCAAAGGCCACGCCCATAACGCCTTTAAGATCGATCTGGCGCGCGGCGCCATTGTGCGGGCGCTCGAGCAGGCGGCAAAAAGCACGCCGCAGTCGCAGTCCAGCAAGGTCGTGCGGTGACGGCTATGACCTATATCGGCACCCCCACATCCCGCGTCGACGGCTATGCCAAGGTGACCGGCGCGGCGAAATACGCCGCCGAGTTCAACGTCAGCGGCCTGGTCTATGTCGCGCTCGTCACATCCACCATCGCCAAGGGCCGCATGACCAGCATCGACGTCAGCGACGCGTTGCGGCTCGATGGCGTGCTCGATGTGCTGACCCACCAAAATCGACCGCGGATGGCGTCGGCGGCGTCCGCGTATAAGGACGATGTCGCTCCCGAGAAAGGCATCCCGTTTCGCCCGCTGTACGACGACAAGATCCATTTCAGCGGTCAACCGATCGCGCTTGTCCTCGCCAGCGAATGGGAAATCGCGCGTCGCGCCGCGTCGTTGGTCCGTGTCCGTTACAAGCAAGCGGCGTTCAGCACGGATCTGCAGGCCGGCCGCGATAAATCCTTCGTGGTCAAAAAGCCCGAGCGGCCCCGCGGCAACGCGGCCAAGGCCTATGCAGCCGCGGCCGTCCGCCACGACGCCGAATATCTGATCCCGAGCGAATACCACAACCCGATGGAGCTGTTCGCTTCAACGGTCGTGTGGGAGGGCGACGGCAAGCTCACGGTCTACGACAAGACGCAGGGCGTGCAGAACGTGCATGCTTATCTGTGCAGCGTTTTCAAGTTCAAACCGGCCGATATCCGCGTCGTCAACCCTTATATGGGCGCCGGCTACGGCTCGGGACTGCGTCCGCAATATCAAGTCGTATTGGCAACGCTCGGCGCACTCGCGCTCCGGCGCCCGGTTCGGCTCGTGCTCACTCGCCGGCAGATGTACAGTCTCAGCTATCGGCCGGCGACCATCGAGCGCCTGGCATTGGGCGCGACCGAAAACGGCACGCTGTCGTCGATCAGCCATGAAGCGATCGCTGTCACCTCGCAGTACGAGGATTTTTCCCGCAACGATACCGCCTGGGGTGGCCTGCTCTACAAAAGTTCGAGTGCGAAGTTCGTGCACCGGCTGACGCGCGTCGATCTGCCAACCCCTGGCGATATGCGCGCGCCGGGAGCGACGACCGGCGTTTACGCGCTCGAATGCGCAATGGACGAACTTGCCGCCGCGCTAAAGCTCGACCCGCTTGAGCTGCGGCTGCGCTGCTACTCCGACCGCGATCAGAATGACGACCTGCCCTACACCAGCAAGCAGCTGCGTGCGTGCTATAGCCAAGGCGCCGAAGCCTTCGGTTGGCACAAGCGCAATCCCGAACCGCGATCGATGCGCGACGGCAAAGAACTCGTCGGTTGGGGCATGGCGACCGGTGTCTGGGAAGCGCTGCAGATGACGGCAGCCGCGCGCATCACATTGACGGCGAACGGCCATGCCGAAATCGCGTGTGCCGCCTCTGACATCGGTACCGGCACCTACACCGTGGTCGCGCAGGTTGCCGCCGATACGCTTGGTTTGCCGCTCGACAACATCACCGTCAGGTTGGGTGATTCGACGCTGCCCAAAGCGCCGGTCGAGGGTGGCTCGTGGATGGCGGCAACCACGGCCCACGCGGTGGCAAAGACCGCCGAAGCGGTCCGCAGGGAGTTGCTGCGGCTGGCCAAGAAAATTCCCAAGTCGCCGCTCGGCGCGGCAAAGCCTGGCGACGTGGCGCTACTGGACGGCAAGATCGTAGACAAGAACGATCACGAGAAGGCGGTTACCGTTGCGGACGCGATGCGCCGGGGCGGTCTCGACCGCATTGAGCGGGAGAGCACCAACACCTTCAAGGAGGATACGTCTCACGCGCGTAACACGCATTCCGCCGTTTTCGCCGAGGTCAAAGTAGACGAAGAACTTGGCGTGATCCGCGTCACCCGTATTGTCGACGCGGTCGCGGCCGCGCGCATTCTCAATCCGAAGACCGCCCGAAGCCAGATTCTCGGCGGCGTGGTTTGGGGGATCGGAATGGCGCTGCACGAAGAGGCTTTGGTCGACCACAATTTCGGCCGCGTCATGAACGCCGACATCGCCGAATACCACATGCCGGTGAATGCCGGTGTGCAAGAGATCGATGTCATCTTTGTCGATGAGCCCGATGGATTGATCAATCCGTTCGGGATGAAGGGCGTCGGCGAAATCGGCATCGTCGGCGTGGCCGCCGCGATCGCTAATGCAGTTTACCACGCGACCGGCAAACGCGTGCGTGACCTGCCGATCACGCTGGACAAACTGCAACGCTAGCCGCTGCTCACGGCTTCTTGTCGGGCGCCTTCAGCGGCTTCGCGCGCCCTTCGACGAAGTCGCGCAGGCGCTCCATGGATTCGGGCGGCCGCTGCATCGACGTATTGATGTATTCGAGAAACAGGCCGTCGTCGTGCGACAGGTCGTTGACACGCGGCAGCACATTGGTGATCTGCCAATTGGTCAGCGGCGTATTCTGCGCGATGCGCGCGGCGAGCTCCTTGGCCTTCGCCAACGCCTGCCCCTCATCGACCACGTAGCGCACGATATTGAGCCTTTCGGCCTCGTCGACCGACAGCATGCGGCCGGTCAGCATCATGTCCGCCATCACCGAATAGCCGACGATGCGCTGGATGCGGACCGAGCCGCCGCCGCCGACAAAGATGCCGCGCTGGCCCTCGGGAAGCCCGAAGAACGCCGAGCGATCGGCGACCCGGATATGCGTTGCCGCCGCAAGCTCAAAGCCGCCGCCGACCACCGCGCCATGGAGCGCGGCAACGAACGGGATCGCGCCGCGGGCGATGATGTCGAAGACGGTATGCCAGGCGTGATCGCGCTTCTTGCGCGGTTTTGGCGTGGCCGGGTCCATGCGTCTGAGCAGTTCGGCGAGATCGAGGCCGGCGGAGAAATTCACGCCATGGCCGAAAATGACCCCGGCGTCGGCTTCTTCGCCGGCGCGCACGACCGCATCGCGCAACGCGAAGACGACGTCGTCATTGATCGCGTTGCGCTTCTCGGGCCGGTTGAGGCCGATGACGGCAACCGGGCCTTCGAGCTCGTAAGTGATCAGATTAGCCGCCATCGATCACTCTCCCCCGCCGGTGACGATCAAAGCGTCGAGCGCGGTGGCACCCTGGCCTGCCGGGTGAACCATCAGCGGATTGATATCGACCTCAACGATGTCGGGGCGGGCGCGCATCAACCGGCCCAGCGCCGCGGCAGCGGCCGCCACGGCCTTGACGTCGGCCGGCGGCGCACCGCGAAAACCGTTGAGCAATTTCGCGGTCTTGAGCCTGGCAAGCTCGGCGACGATTTCGTCTTCACTGACATCCGCCGCCATCAGCCGCACGTCGCCCAGCGCCTCGATCCAAATACCGCCGAGCCCGAGCATCAAAACCGGACCCCAGCGTGGGTCGCGGCGCGCGCCGAGCGCAAGTTCGAGCCCTGGCGGCGACATGGCTTCGACCAGCACGCCGTCGAGCTTCAAACCCGGCGCCGCGCGCTCCACATTGGCGTGCAAGGTTGCCCAGGCGTTGCGTACGGCAGCCGCGTCGGCCAATCGCAGCATGACGCCGCCGGCTTCGGTCTTGTGCGCAAGCTTGGCGGCCTGCGCCTTCATGGCGACCGGGTAGCCGATGCGGTCGGCGACCGCGACGGCCTCGTCGGCGCTCTTGGCAAGCTCGCCCTTCGGTACTTGCAGGCCGAGCGCAGCGAGCACTTTCTTGCCGAGCCACTCCGGCTGCGTGCCTTCACCGAGTTCCGGGATCGATACCGTACCAACGGGGCGGACCTTGCGCTCGGCAAGCGCCGAATTGCGATTGCCGTAGGCGATGACCTTGCCCATGGCGCGCAACGTGCGGTCGGAGGAGCGCGACAGCACCACATTGTTCTTCTGCGCAATCTCGATGAATTCGGGCTGCATCGGCGAAGCATCGCCCAGGATCGCCAGCGCCAGCGGCTTCGGGGTTTTCTTGCTCGCTTCGATAATGCCCTCGATATAGAGCACAGCATGCTTCGGACTGGTCGGCGGAATGGAGATGGCGACCCCGCCGATCACCGGATCGCGCAACAACGCATCGATGCTGATCCCCAAAAGTTCGGGCTGCCAAATGGTCTGGGTGCCGAGATCGAGCGGATTCTTCGGCGGCAGAAATTCCGGCAACAGCGGGGTGAGATAGTCCTTGGTCTCTTTCGAGAGCGGCGGCACGTTGACGCCGATATCTTCGCAAAAATCGTGGGCTATGCCGCAGAAGGCGCCCGAGAACGTGAGCACGCCCAGATCGCCTTTCGAGGGCTTGGGAAACCGCGTGAGGATTTCGCTCACATCCATAAGCTCGTCGAGCGTGTCGACGACGACGACGCCGGCGCGCTCGACGAGTGTCTTCATCAGGGCATGATCGCCGGACAGCGCGCCGGTGTGGGACTTTGCTGCCTCCTTCGCTTTGGCACCGCGGCCGGGGTGCAGCATGACGATCGGCTTGCCGTAGCGCACCGCTTCGGCGGCGACATCGAGGAATTCCCGCGGCCGGCGGATATCTTCGGCGTAAAGCGCGATGAGCGCGGTCACCGGATCGTCGAGCAGATATTGGATGAAGTCGGCGAGACTTAAGTCCGCTTCATTGCCGGTCGAAATCCAGGACGACACCGGGATGCCGCGCGCGTTGAGCCCGCCCTGCAAATGGCTGCCCATGCCGCCGCTTTGCGCGACGATGGCGACGGCGCCGCGGGTGCCTTCGGGCAGGCGCGAAATTCCCTGCGGCGAAAAGAACACCGCCGCGAAGCCGTCGACGAAGTTCATCAGCCCAAGGCAATTCGGTCCGACCAGCGCCAGCCCGCCGTCGCGCGCGATTTTGGCGATGCGCGCCTGCTCGGCGACGCCGTCGTCGGTAGTTTCGGCGAAACCGGAGGCGAAGATGATGGCGGCCTTCACCTTGCGCCGCACGCAAGCCTCAACCGCTTCGCGGACGCCCGACGCCGGCAGCGTGAGCACGGCGAGGTCGACGCCAAGCGGCAAGTCATCGATGCTGGGTAGAACCTTGCGGCCGTCGATCTCCCCGCCGCTGCGGCCCACGAGATAAAGCGGACCGGCAAATTTGTTGTTGTCCTGAAGCTCAAGGACGATGCGGCCCGCCGATGCCGGCTTCGACGAAATACCAACGATCGCCACGCTCTTTGGATTCATAATGCCGCGGATGATGTCGGAAGAGGCCGCGCGCGGTCGCTCGGCCAAGGCACTTGCTGTCATTTTCGCTCAATCCTCCAGTTTATTTTTGGGCCGCGCTTGCCGCTGCCACGCGGCGGGCGCCGCGTACGCCTTGCGCGAGCGTGCGAACGAGGTTTGCAACTGCGCCCACCGTTGCCGGCGTGGCGTGGCCCTCGGCATCGAGGCTTTGGCGCACCGCTTCGACCAGTGCCGAGCCAACCACGACCCCGTCGGAGCTCTCGGCAATCGCCCGCGCCTGCTCAGGCTTGCGCACGCCAAATCCGACGCAGACCGGCAGCTTGGTATGGCGCTTGATGCGCGCGACCGCCGCCGCGACCTTCTTGGTGTCCGGCGCGGCCGCGCCGGTGATGCCGGTGACCGAGACGTAATAGACAAAGCCGGACGTGTTCCGCAGCACCGTCGGCAGCCGCTTGTCGTCGGTCGTCGGCGTCGCCAAGCGGATGAAATTGAAGCCGGCGGCGAGCGCCGGCAGGCACAATTCGTTGTCCTCCTCCGGCGGCAGATCGACGACGATCAATCCGTCGACGCCGGCCGACTTGGCGTCGGCCAGGAAGCGGTCGACGCCGTAAACATAAATCGGATTGTAGTAGCCCATGAGCACGATCGGGGTGGCGTCCTCGCCGCGGCGAAATTCGCGCACCATCGACAGCGTCTTCTTCATGTTCTGCCCGGATGCAAGCGCGCGCAAACTTGCCGCCTGGATCGCGGGCCCATCCGCCATCGGATCGGTGAACGGCATGCCAAGTTCGACCAGATCGGCGCCGGCTTGCGGCAACGCTTTGAGGATCGAAAGCGACGTCGCGTAATCCGGGTCGCCAGCCATGACGAAAGTCACGAGCGCCGCGTGGCCGTCGTCTTTGAGCGCGGCAAAGCGCCGGTCGATGCGGCTGGTCATGGCGCTTTGCTTTGCAGATGGGCGGCGACGCTGGAGAGATCCTTGTCGCCGCGGCCGGAGAGATTGACCACCATCAGGTGATCCGAAGGCTTCGTCGGCGCGAGCTCTAGCACCTTGGCGATGGCGTGCGCCGGCTCGAGCGCCGGAATGATGCCTTCGAGCTTGGATAAAAGCTGAAAGGCGTTGATGGCTTCGTCGTCGGTCGCCGACAGGAAAGTGACGCGGCCGACGTCGTTGAGCCAGGCATGCTCGGGTCCGATGCCGGGATAATCGAGGCCGGCGGAAATCGAATGCGCTTCGCTGATCTGGCCGTCCTCGTTCATGAGCAAATAGGTGCGGTTGCCGTGCAGCACGCCCGGCCGCCCGCCGGCGATCGAGGCCGCATGCATGCCGGTCGTGAGCCCGTGGCCGGCGGCTTCGACACCGTAGATTTCGATTTGCCGCTCATCGAGGAACGGATGGAAAAGCCCCATCGCGTTCGAGCCGCCGCCGATGCAGGCGATAAGCGAATCCGGCAGGCGGCCTTCGGCGGCGAGCA